>NZ_CP017111.1:908952-1211936 GCF_001723605.1 Sulfurospirillum halorespirans DSM 13726
TGATCATAAAACAGTCATTAATGAATCTAAAGGCTATTACCGTGTAGATTGCTCCTCTTTTGTATGCCATGTTTTACGCAAAAAATCACCGTTGGCTTTAGCGATGCTTCCTATCGATGTCCATCACGTACATGCAAGAGCACAGAATTTTTACGACTACTTTAAACAGTTAGAAAGCGTGCCCAATGCGCACTGGATGGCAGTTAAAACTCTCTTTGATCTTGAGCGTGGTGATATTATTGCATGGAAATACGACCTCTCTTCCCATAAAAAAGATACAGGGCATGTTGTTATTGTTGCTGAAAAACCAATTCAAGAAGAGCAGACTCTCTATCGTATTCGTGTGATTGATGCTTCAAAAGGCAAACATGCTAATGACACTAGAGCCAAAGAAAGCGATGGCATTGGTAGTGGTGATATGTGGTTTCGAGTCAATGAAAAGGGCGCACCAATAGGGCTTTATTGGTCAAGTAAAGAGAAAAAGGAGCGTCAACATTTTATTGTAATGGGACGTGTACAGCACTAAAATCAGCTTATTATTCGAGCTTATTAGTAGTAATGCTAATACTTTTATTTTTATTTAAAATAAACAAACTATTTTCTTTCTTTCCTCAATCACTCTTTTCAATTCATTTATGTAATGTGTGTTGCATGTAACGAAGGTCTATAAAATAGGTTATGGAGTTCTCCCTTATATTATTGTGGTAAATCAGGTGTTGAAGGTACCTTATAATCAATTTTGATCTGGTACCCTACACCGTTAATATTTTCAAAAAAATCAACATCACAGATTTCTCTGATACGGTAGATCACCATTTGAAGTTTTTTAAGATTGAGTTGCTCATCATCCCAAAGCGTTGCATAGAGTCGTTCGTAGCTTACGCAGTGGTTTTTATGCTCACACAGCGTTTGAATCAGTTTTAGCGCATTGGGACTCATTTTGATCATTCGACCTTGTTTATAGAGTAAACGTGTCTCATGGTTAAAACAAAATCCGCCTGCAATTTTACTGATTTTTGTGCTCGGAAGAGGGTTTTTTTTGGCGCTTAAAAGTGAAATGGTTGCTATGATTTCCCTCTCGTTATAGGGTTTGATGATGTACCCGTCCGCTTTGGCGTCTATCGCATAAGTGATCATTTCATCATCGGCATACGCTGTCGTAAAGACGATGGCGCAGTCACTGATAGAGCGAAGATGCATCGCTACTTCACACCCACTCATAGCGCCTTTAATCATAATATCAAGTAACACCAAATCAGGTTCATATTTACGAACGCTCTCCAACGCATCGGCTCCATTATCGACACTCTCAACAACGCACCAGCTCTGTTTTTCGACGATCATTTTGAGGTATTCTGCGGCGATACACTCATCTTCTACGATCACTATTTTATACATGTTCACCTCTTTTGTAGGCTATTTGGTAACATAAGCCATGGTTGTAAGAGACTTTGAGTGTTCCTTTGAGCTGTTTGACGTTTAAGTCGACCAACTGTAGACCGAAGTTTCTTTTCATGTTGGAGTCATACCCACTCCCGTTGTCAAAATAGGTCAGTAAAACGGTATCACCACGACGTTTTAGGACAATGATGATTTTTGGATTTTCTTCCGTTTTAAATGCGTATTTAAAACTATTCACAAGTAGTTCATTGATAATCAAACCAATGGGGATGACTTCATTGAGTGAAAGCTCTAGCGTGTCTGCTTTGAAGAGAATGTTAACATGCTCGCTGAGTGTACTTTGGATGTTTCGATACAATTTTTCAATAAACTCTTTGGCATTGACTTTTTCAAGATCATGCGAGACGTAGAGCATAGAGTGTACCATCGCCATCGCATCGATTCTGCTTTTACTCACTTGGATGATGTCGCGTACTTTTTGATCCTCTTTTTCCGCTTGAATGGCAAGCATAGAGGAGACAATATTAAGATTGTTTTTAACGCGGTGTTGTAATTCATTGTAAAGGAGATCTTTTTTGTAGTTTGCGTTAATTAAACGTTTATACGTGTCGATTCGTGTGATTTCATAATACAAAGCAAAAATGATGACAATCACGAAAACCGATATAAAATTGATAATAGCCGCAGGAGTATGCAAAAAAATGCTGGTTTGCAAAGCGTCTTGATAATACAGAAGCAAGAGTCCTGTAATAGCAATCATAACGAAGCTAAACACGAGTCCTTTTTTCCAGCTAAAAAGAGAAAAAATGCCTAATATTAACGGAAATAAAAATCCGGATATATAATCATCAAAGCGGTAGATAAAGATAGCCGATACTGTTTCAACGCAGAGGATGAACCCCATGGTATACGAAGCATAGTCGTATTTTCTTTTTCGATAAAACATAAAAAAAGAGAAAATAATCAGCAGAAGCATCATTGAGGTAAGGGGGATAATTTGATAATCGTGATTTGACAGATCCAAACCAATATGAAAACAAAAGATACAAAAACATACGGTATGGATGATCCAGATAATCTTCCCTCGCCTTCCTTCTGTTGCCCTTTGTATTTCCGCATTCAATGGGAGATGTGATGTTTTCATGAAATTAAATTTATCACGTTTCAACTTAAAGGATTCAATCTTTCCTCAACCGTATTTTCATGTGACTAGAACGTGGTTTTTTATTTATATAATTATTGAAAGAAAAAATTTAGATTTGTGGTTTGACGTTTTTACATGTAAAGGTTTACACATGATGACAGTGAGTGAAATTTTAGACATTGATATTGAATCTTTGAACCCTGACGCATTGGCTTTGCTTCGCACGACAATCGTAGAAAATCAGTCGTTGTTTCGCTTAGAATGTGAAGTCTTTTATCAGTGGGGTAAAATTGAGCAAAAACTCAATATGCCCCATTCTGCTGAAGTGCGTTTTAAAAATGCACTCTTTTTGAATCAAGAGCACACGAAGAGTATGCGTGAGCTTGGATTGTTGTATGCACAAAGTGAACGGTTACATGACGCGCTTAGGTTGTTTGCGATGCTCGTGACGATTGACCCCACAGACTACGAAGCATGGCGTGATGGTGGAACTATCTTGCTCAGCATGCACGAACCTTATAAAGCAATGGAGTGGATGAAAATGGCAAAAAAAGCCAATACGATGGTTTTTTGATCACCTGTATTGGAATTATAAATTTTTTGCTATGGATAAAAACTCATGCGCAATTTTGGATAAACGTTTGTCTTCTCGATACGCTAAAACAACCGTTCGAGTAAGCAGTGGTTCATCTATGCTAAAAAGCAAGAGTTTGTCTTGTTTATCTTCTTTAATAAATTGAGGCACTGTAAAACAAGCACCAATACCTGAAGCAACAATGGAATTGGCGATATCAAACGTTTCTGTTTCACAAAAAATATTGGGTTCAAAGCCCGCTTCTTTAAAGATTTTGTCGTATATCGGCCTACTTCTTTGCGTATCTTTCGGCAAGATAAATTTTTCATTTTTCAGATCACGCAAAGAGATCATAGGGTAGCCTTTAATCCTTTTTTTCACTTTCTGCGCAAGAGGATGGCTTATCGGTAAAGCAAGTAAAGCTTGCTCTTCTTTAATAACTTTATAACTCAGCCCTTCAGAGTGAAGTGGCAATATAAGTGTCGCTATATCAACATCGCCATCTAGAAGCATTTTTTCCAATTTTAAAGTCGAAAATACTTGGGATACTTTGATATCCGCATTGGGGAATTTTTTATAAAATTTCGACAATGCGTCGGGAATAAAATGGTATCCCGTTTGTGAAAACCCCAGTCGTAACTTTCCATTTTCAAAGCCTGTAACATCACGCATTTGTACATTTAAATCATTGTAAAGCTCTATGATAGCGTTTGCTTTCGAGAGATAAATCTCTCCCGCATGGGTCAGACTAATAGGCGTTGTGCTTCGATCAAAAAGCGGTACACCAATTTGCTTTTCTAATATATTAATACTCTGACTTAAAGAGGGTTGGGCTATTTTTAGTTTTTGAGCCGCCTTTGTAAAGCTTTTTAATTTTGCCACCATAACAACACACTCTATTTGCTTTAAACTCACTAAAAATCCCTTAAATACGATATTTTGCAGAACTTTACCCCATAAGAAAAGACCTATGAGAACATATACAAAACAGTCTTTGACTTATGGATAAAAGTGTATTAATATTTTGCTGTTATTAAATTTAAAATGTATTTAAAAAATATAATTTTAAATTTATAAAATCATTTACGAGGAAATCTTATGAGTGAACAGTTTACCAGAAGAGAGTTTCTGCAGTCAGCCTGTATTACCATGGGTGCATTAGCGGTAAGTACGGGTGGTGTTGAGCAAGCTTTTGCTGCGACTTCAACCTCCACACCCAATACTTCAGGAATGCCAACATGTGATGTATTGATTATTGGTTCAGGTGCTGCAGGGCTTCGTGCTGCTGTTGCCGCACGTAAAAAGAACCCAAATCTAAGTGTTGTTGTTGTGAGTAAAGTCATGCCAACCAGAAGTGCTACAACCATGGCAGAGGGTGGCATTAACGGCGTTATTGATTTTAGCGAAGGAGACTCATTTGAGCTTCACGCGAAAGATACCGTAAAAGGTGGTGACTTCTTGGTTGATCAAGATACCGCACTTAAATTTGCTACATACGCAGGTGCGGCAATTCATGAACTTGACTACCTTGGTATGCCGTTTTCTCGTAATGCCAAAGGCGAAGTCAATAAACGCTACGCGGGTGGTGCTTCAAAAATCCGTTGTAACTTTGCTTCGGATAAAACAGGGCATATTCTTACCCATACCTGTTTAGATGACGCGCTTAAAAACGGTGTAAAGTTTTTGATGGATCATCATATGCTCGATCTTAGTATTGAAGATGGTCACTGCGAGGGTGTTGTTCTTAGAAATATCCGCACGGGTGATATCGCTCCTGTTCGTGCAAAATCTGTCGTTTTAGCAACGGGCGGCTATACCCGCGTATTTTGGAACAGAACATCAACCCCCTACATCGCAACAGGTGATGGTGCGGCAGCGGTCCTTCGTGCTGGATTAGCGTTTAAAGACCCAGAGATGCTTCAATTCCACCCAACCGGTGTCTGCCATGGTGGTACATTGATTACCGAAGCGGCACGAGGAGAAGGTGGTATCTTGCTCAATAACCTAGGGGAACGTTTTATGAAACGCTATGTACCAAACAAAATGGAACTTGCCCCTCGTGATATTGTTGCACGTTCTATTGAGACAGAGATTCGTGAAGGTCGTGCGTTTGGTCACGATATGGAAGCGTATGTACTGCTTGATGTAACGCATTTGGGTAAAGAAAAAATCATGAGAGATTTACCTCAAATCCGCCACATTGGTATGTTGTTTGAAAACATGGATTTGGTTGAAAAACCAATTGCAATTCGCCCAACAGCGCACTACTCCATGGGTGGTATTCATGTCACAAGTATTGACACGATGGCTACTCCTGCTCCTGGTCTTTTTGCAGCGGGTGAAGCTTCATGTGTATCCATTCATGGTGCAAACCGTTTGGGTGGTAACTCACTGTGTGATGCAACCGTTACAGGAAGAATTGCAGGTATTAATGCAGCAGAGTATGCGGCTAAAGCAGATTTTGGTAAAGGTAAACGCCTTAATGATTTAACACTCAAATGGACAAGTCATTTTAAAGAGATAACCAGCTCTGGTAAAGGCAATGATAACGACATGTACGCCCTTCGTGAAGAAATGGGTGCTGCTAACTGGTACAACATGGGTATCTTTAGAACTGAGTCTAAATTACTCGCTCTTGCTGACAAACATGCTGAATTCCAAGCACGTTACGAAGCAATTCGTATCCCAAATGCTAATCCTGTGTTTAACACAGCCTATACAGAGTATGTTGAACTTGGTAACTTGTTGCTTGCTTCTCGTGCTGCACTTATGGGTGCTACGGCGCGTAAAGAGTCACGTGGTTCTCACTTTAGAGAAGATTACTTAAAACGTGATGACGCAAACTTCTTGAAGCACTCCATGGTCACCATGGATGAGAGCGGTAAAATGCATTTAGACTGGAAAGATGTTGTTGTCGGTCAGTTTAAAATTGAAGAGAGGAAATACTAATGAAATTTATCATTGATCGCTTTGATGGCAACAAAAATTATCAACAAACCTATACGGTAGAGAAAAAGGATATAGAAGCGTTGACCTTGTTAGGGACTTTGCTTTTTATTAAACAACACCAAGATCTTACGCTTAACTTTACAGCTTCATGCCGTATGGCAATTTGTGGTGCCTGTGGGGTGCGTGTGAATGGTCACGCGTATCTTGCATGTGATACCAAAATGACAGAGCTTTTTGAAGAGTACAAAGATACCGATATATTTCGTATCTCTCCACTCTCTAATTATACGGTCATTTCTGATCTTGCAGTAGATTGGGAACCTGCTATTGAGAATCTTCGTAAAGTAAAACCAGGTTTGGTTGCAAAATCGGAATTTTCAGAAAAAGAGGGTTGTCGCCAAAACCAAGAGCAATACGATCGTATTGTAGGACAATGGGATTGTATCTTATGTGGTGTGTGTGCTTCAGAGTGTAATAAGCTCTCAGCAGATCGTAGTGATTATATGGAGCCATTTGTTTATACTCGTGCATGGAAAGTAGCGAATGACTCACGTACAAAAGATCCGATGATTCACGTTAAACCTTCTGTCACCAATGGCCTTTGGAACTGTGTTCACTGCCATGAGTGTACAAACCGCTGTCCAAAACATATTAGCGCAGCAGAAGACATCGCAGGACTTCGTGCAATGGCTATGAGAAAAGGCTTGAATTCTGGCGTTGGCCCAGCACACGCTAAATCATTCTATACAGACTTAGTTGAAGATTCAGGTCGCCTCAATGAAATTCGTCTAGCACTTAGAACGGAAGGTGTTAGTACCGCACTTCGTGCAGGCACAGCAGTTACCTTAATGCGTGCAGGTAAAATGAATCCACTTGAGATTTTCGGTGGTCATACCATTGAAGGTCACAAAGATTTAGTAAAAATGATTAAAGCAGCACAAGCTGCAAACAAGGAGTAACGTATGCAAAATGAATTTGCTTTTTTCCCTGGATGCGTGCTTACTCAAGCCGCTATTGAAGCGAAAATGTCTCTTGAAGCCATAGCCCCAATTTTAGGCATTAAACTTAAAGAGATTAATGGATGGAGTTGTTGTGGTGCTTCTCAAGCACAAGACGTTGATCCTCTAGCAACCTTGGTTGCCAATGCACGTAACCTTGCTTTGGCAGAGAAGATGAACTTGCCAGTTCTTACAACATGCAGTACCTGTTTACTCATGTTGCGTCGTGCAAAAATACAATTAGACAATGGTCAAAAAGAGAAAATCAATACCTACCTTGCAAAAGGTAACATGACTTATAAAGGAACCAGTGAAGTTACAAGCCTTCTTTGGGTCTTGGCTCAAAATGCTGAGATGATTAAGTCTAAAGTAAAAAAACCTCTCTCAGGTCTAAAAGTAGCTGTTTTTTACGGCTGTCACAGTGTAAGACCTGGCAAAGATCTTGGATTTGAAAGTTCAGTGAATCCAACCAGTTTTGAAACCGTTGTCAAAGCGTTGGGGGCAGAGGTTGTACCTTTTGAAAAACGTTTGGACTGCTGTGGTTTCCACGCGGTTTATCCAGCGGAGAAGTCTGTTATGAAGATGACCAGTGGCATTGTTAACAGTGCAGCTGAGTCTAAAGCAGACTGTGTAGTCACTCCTTGTCCTTTGTGTCAAATGCAATTAGACATCTATCAAGATGATGCACAAGATACAACAAAGTCTAAAGCGCGTGTGCCAGTGCTCCACCTCTCTCAATTGGTGGGTTTAGCACTAGGGGTTCCTGCTAAGAAATTAGGACTTGATTACAACGTGATTGATGCAAGTAAACTTGCATAAGACTTGGGCATAGAGGTAGGTACGTTGAAAACTGTTTTGACAATCCTCCTCTCTCAAGTATTTAAAATACGACACTGATCTTAGGAGTAAAGTGATGTTAAAGTTTTTTTCTAAAGTGACGTCGGTTGCATTTTTATCCCTTTTATTCGTATTTGGGGTACAGGCTGCAACCATTGAAGTTATCAGTTCAGGAGCTTTTTATGCCACTATGGCTGAATTAAAGCCGGTGTTTGAAGAAAAAACAGGGCACCAAATCCATCTCTCTTCTGGTTCATCGATGGGTGCTTCTGCAACGTCTATTCCTAACCGTCTTAAAAACGGTGAAACATTCGATCTTATCATACTCGCCAGTGATCAACTGGATAAAATGATTGCCGATGATTTTGCACTCAAAGGAAGTAGGGTAGATCTCGTTCACTCGTCAATTGGTATGATGGTGAAAAAAGGACAACCAAAGCCAGACATTAGTACACAAGCTCAATTTGACAAGGTGTTAGTAGATGCAAAATCGATTGGATACTCTGCAAGTGCTAGTGGAACCCACTTGAACGAAAAGGTATTCCCCTATTTTGGAGAAGATGTCAAAGCTAAAACTAAGCTGATTGTAGGTGATCGTGTTGCTACGTGGGTTGGGCGTGGCGATCTGGAAATCGGTTTTCAACAAGTGAGTGAAATCGTGCCTTTTACCGGAGAAAATGGCAGTGTTGATTTGGTGGGTTCTATTCCTTCTCCTTATCAAAAAGTGACTATTTTCTCTGTTGGCGTTGCGAAAGGGAGTAAAGAGCCAGCAGCAGCGCAAGAGCTCGTCATATTTCTCACCGCTAAGGAAAATTTTCCTCGTTTGAGAGCACAAGGGCTTATTCCAGCAGCCGTTGCACGAGATATAGCCAAATAAGTACTACCGTATGATCAATAACACATTGAAACAACACGCTATTTAAACAATACCAAGCTTACAATGGATTTGGATGAGTTAATCTTTAACGCAAATTATAAATTTTAATGTGTCACCTCTGCTTTAGGGTTTATGTCTCTTGAAAGGTAAAACAGGGAGCATCCGTTTAATGGATGCCCCCTGTATGAGTTAAAAATTTGTTACTTCACTAAAGGATCTCTATGACACTCTCAAAGCAACTCCTTATTATGTTGGTATCTGCTATTGTAGGTGCTTCCACGATTTTTGGTATCAGCTTACTCAAAATGGATCAAATCTATACAACCACTACTACCTGTCAAAAAGAGACATTACCCAGCGTATTGTTGTTGGATGATATGCAAAGAGGGTTTTATCGCATTAGGCTTTTATTGTGGGAACATATAGGCACAGATGTCAATAATAAAGATGAAATCAAAATACTTGATGATAGGTATCGTACTTACAGAGCAGAATATGAAACGAATTTAAAAAATTATGAGACATATTTATCTGATGCCCAAGATAAAGAAATTTATGAAAAAGAGAAACAGCTTTACGCCATCTACATAGCGATGGCAGATAAAGTTTTGCAACTATCCCGTGAAGATAAAAAAGCAGAAGCGAAAGACTTTATGCTTAAAAATCGAAAAATGTCACGTAATTTAACCGATACCATCGATGAGCAAATGACGTACAATAAAAAACTTTCGGAAAACAATGCTCTTGTAGCTCAAGCTACTAAACAGACTGCAAGCATTGAAATGACCATTATTATCACGTTGGTCATACTTTTAACGGTTATGCTCAGTTATCTTATTAAGAATAACATCATGCAAGGCGTACACTTAATCAGAGACAGTATCACACATTTTGTCAAAGATAAAAATCTTAAATTCAGAATTGGTTATGAAAAGAACAATGAAATCAAAGAGATTGTTGATAGCTTTAATGATTTGGTTACAACCTTAGAAAATACCATTGTAGATGCCAAAAACTCTTCCAATGAAAATGCCTCTGTTTCTCATGAGTTAAGCACGACCAGTATGCAGATAGGAAGAAATGCAGAGCAAAGCTCGATCATTGTTGAAAATACCATTTTTGAGATAGACAGCATCAAATCCTTTGTTCAAGAGACAGCTAAACTCTCTGAGAGTATGAAAGAGGAAATTATAGATGCGGGTAAAAAACTAAACCATGCTAAAGATGAAATTATCTCCTTGCGAAATGAAGTTGATCAAGCAAGCGAAGCAGAAACAGCACTTGCAGGACAGTTAGAGCAGATGAGTAAAGATGCCGAACAAGTGAAACAAATCTTAACGGTTATTTCAGATATTGCTGATCAAACCAATCTTTTAGCTTTAAATGCCGCTATTGAAGCAGCAAGGGCTGGTGAGCATGGCAGGGGCTTTGCTGTAGTTGCCAATGAAGTACGTAAATTGGCTGAACGAACCCAAATCTCACTCACAGAGATCAATGCCACTATTAATGTCATTGTTCAGTCCATTGTGAATTCATCCGATCAAATGAATAAAAATGCAAAAAACATTCAACGACTCTCAGCGGTTTCAAGCGTAGTCGAAAACACCATTATGGGGACAAGTCAAGTGATGCAAAACAGTGTTGAGTCTGTCAGTACGAGTGCACAAAACTCTCGAAAGATTTCAAGCGATACCGATAAGATTGCGGATATGGTCTCTAACATCAACACCTTAACCTTCCAAAATGCTAGAAGTGTTGAGGAGATTGCAGCAGCGGCAGATCATCTTTCTCGTTTATCTGAAACCTTAAATGGTAAGCTTCAACAATTTAGATAAACATGAAAATTTAATATGCCAAAACCATAAAGATTTTGTAAATGAGGTTCCATCAACAGTGTTGCAATTTCTTAAATTTTAGGAAGAATATACAATGGATGAATTAACTTTAGGGTTTATTAGTTTTTGTACATCCGTCATAACAGGGGTCATTGGTATCGGTGGCGGATTATTACTCATTGCTATACTTCCTTCATTTTTACCTCTTAATGCTCTCATCCCTATACATGGGTTAAATCAAATTACAAGTAATTTATCAAGAGCTTATTTTGGATACAAAGATATACAATTTCAAGTCATACCAAAATTTTTAGTAGGATCATTCATTGGTGTTGGAATATTTATGTATTTTTTAAAAACGATATCTCTAACATATATTCCTTTATTGATAGGAGTATATATTTTATTGTCATTATGGTCACGAAATTTTAATACTAAAATAATGAAATATGAAAGTTATTATGTCATTGGATTTTTTCAAACAGGAGTATCTGTTATTGTTGGTACAACGGGGCAGCTTGCAATGACAAAATTACTTAAAGAATTTAAAGATAAAAATAAAGTAGTTGCTACATCAGCTATTCTTATGAGTATAACGCATATATTAAAAATCACTGTTTTTATCTATTTTGGATTTGTTTTTTATGACTACCTTAGTATCGTCACTAATATGGTTGTTGGCTCAATTTTGGGCTCTTATGTTGGAACAAAATTAAGAAATAAACTAGATAGTAAAAAATTAATTTTTATATTAAAAATATTTCTTTCTGTCTTGGCAGTAAAAAATATTATAAGTATTGGCTAATTTTATTCTCTCCTTGATCTCTATTCTCTTTCTAAGCCTGAGTCAATTTTGATAGAAAAGTTATACTCGAAAAAGAAAATATTTTATAGTTTAAAGAAAGTTCTAATCATGCTTAAGTTAGGATAGCTCACTTTTATTGAAAGGCTTTATCCCATGGATAGAATTCGAAACGTTTCTTGTTTTTCAAAACTAAACGACGCACAACTTGAAAAGCTTAAGAAGATTTCGGTCATCAAAAAGTTTAGCGCCAAAGAGATTTTGTTTTACGAAGGCGATGCGCCCATTTATCTTTATGTACTGCTTCAAGGAACGCTCAAAGTCTATAAAACCAATCACAAAGGACAACAGATCTTTTTGCACCAGTTTTACCCAGGTGGTTTAGTCGCGGAACTGGCAAATTTTGAGAACATTCCTTACCCTGCAACGGCGGAATTTATGAGTGAGAGTGAAGTGCTTCGCATCGACTACAAGGCGTTGGAGCATGATTTTTTCAAAAATCCTGACATTTCGTTTGAGATTATTAAATCGCTCATTGCAAAGCATAAAATTTTGATTGATGTCATTCAAAAAGAGGTGATTTTAACCGCCGATGCCAAAGTGGCGAAGTTCATCCTCGAAAATGGCGAACTCTTTAAAACGCTTAAAAACACTCAAGTCGCTTCCATTCTCAACCTGACTCCTGAAACACTCTCCCGTACCCTTTCTAAGTTTAAATCTTCAGGATTTATCGAGCTTGATGAAAAGCATCATATTCGCATTCTAGACACGCAGAAACTGGAAGAAGTCCTCTAGCTTTATTTACATTTCATTGACATAGGTCAAGGTTTTTTTTCGCCTTTCTTTATACAATACCCTATAGCTTTCACTAGATTATTACATTCAATTAAAATTAATAATTAGGAGGTTGTGAGTCTTTGGGTACAAGGTGCGATTTTGCCTTGTATTGGGTCGAATAAGGCGTTGTTGCTTTACATGTAAAGCAACACAGAACATCAAAGGAGGAAATGTGAAAAAGAGTAATTTCCTAAAGTACGCGGCACTCTTTGTTTTTGTCGTAGCCATCGGCTTTTTTGCCTACGTGGTTCACGCATCCAAAGCGCTGTCGTATCTCTCCAGTGATCCAAAAGCCTGTATCAACTGTCACGTCATGAATACGCAATATGCGACATGGCAACACAGTTCACATGCACAGAGGGCTGGGTGTATCGATTGTCACTTACCACGCGATAATATGGTTAACAAATACATTGCCAAAGCGCGCGATGGGTATAACCACAGTGTAGCATTTACGTTCAATACGTACAAAAATGCGATTAAAATCAGTGACGATGGTGCGAAGAGAGTTCAGGAGAATTGTATTTCGTGTCATGCAAGTTTAACCTCACAAATGGTTAAAAATGCGGATGCCAATCACAATTATGACGATCCAAGCGTCGCTACGGGTAGACGTTGTTGGGAGTGTCATAAGGGCGTGCCACACGGCAAAGTAAGAGGTCTTACCACGACACCGAATAATTTGGGTGTTAAAGAAGTCCAATAGCTTTATTTTTAAAGCGCAATAAAAAGAGTTCTGCCTCAAAGAGGCAAGCTTTAGTGCATAGCGCAGCGTAGCTTTAAGAGCTTTGCTTTTAAAGCGTGTAAAAATAGAAAAGGAAGGTACAAAATGAATAAGTTCAAAGTATTACTGGTTGGCTCATTGGTTGCTATCGGCGCAATGGCATTGTTAGCTGGCAATATCACCGAAAGAGAAAAACAAAGAGTCGAACTTGCTAAAGCACCAAGCGAGGCAGGCATCGAAGGCAAAGCAAAAAGTGAAGAGTGGGCAAAGTACTATCCACGTCAGTTTGATTCTTGGAAAAAAACCAAAGAGAGCGATAACATTGACGATATGCTCGCTAAAAAACCTTACCTTGCCGTTGCTTGGGCGGGTTATCCGTTTTCAAAAGATTACAATGCACCACGAGGACATTACTACGCGGTACAAGACAATGTAAATTCCCTTAGAACCGGCGCTCCAACCGATGCTAAAACAGGTCCGTTGCCAACAGCATGTTGGACATGTAAATCGCCTGACGTTCCTCGTTTGATCGAAGAAGATGGTGAATTAGAGTATTACACGGGTAAATGGGCAAAATACGGCGCGCAAGTGGTTAACTCAGTCGGTTGTGCAACGTGTCACGATGATAAAACAGCGCAGTTAAGCGTTCGTGTGCCACATCTCAATCGTGGTCTAGCCGCTGCAGGTCTTAAAAGCTTTGAAGAGTCTACGCACCAAGAGAAACGCTCACTTGTTTGTGCACAATGTCACGTAGAGTACTACTTCAAAAAGACAGAGTGGAAAGATGCGAAAGATGTGAACAAAACAGCGATGGTGGTGACCCTTCCATATGCTAAAGGTTTGAGCGTTGAATCGATGGAAAAATACTACGATGAGATCAACTTCTCTGACTGGGTTCATAGCATTTCTAAAACACCAATGATCAAAGCGCAACACCCAGACTGGGAGCTTTGGAGAACGGGTATTCATGGACAAAAAGGTGTTTCATGTGCGGATTGTCACATGCCTTACACACAAGAGGGTTCTGTGAAGTATTCTGATCACCAAATTGGAAATCCACTTAAAAATATGGATAAAAGTTGTATGAACTGCCACAGAGAGAGTGAAGATAAACTCAGAGGCATCGTTCAACAAAAAGTGGAGCGTAAAGACTTTATGATGGACATCGCGTTTGATAATATCGCTAAAGCACACATCGAGACGGGAAAAGCGATGGAAGTGGGTGCAAGTGATGATGAGCTTAAAGAGATCAGAACACTCATTCGTCATGCACAATGGAGAGGCGATATGGCGATTGCAGGTCATGGTGCGTTCTTCCACGCTCCTGAAGAGGTCTTACGCCTTTTAGGATCCGCCAACGAGCAAGCACAACAAGCCCGTCTAAAACTGGTCAGCGTTCTTGCAAAACACGGTGTTATGGACTACGTTGCACCTGATTTTGACACGAAAGACAAAGCGCAAAAAATCGCTAAAGTCGATATGCCAGCATTGATCGCTGAAAAGCTTAAATTTAAAGAAACTCTGGAGAAAGAGTGGAAAAAAGAGGCATCTGCAAAAGGCAGACTCGCTCCAAATTCCGTTGCTCTTGATCCAGCGGTGGACAGCAAATCTTCTTACTTCGATAAAAACAAGAAGTAAACTTCATTCCGAAGAGAGGGAAACCTCTCTTCGTGTATGCTATACTTAAACTGCCAATACCGTGGCATCTTAAGTGTGTTATACAAAGGACAAACGTGTTGCTCAAAGTTTTTGGCTCCTACAAAACAACGCTGATACTGCTCTTCTTTTTAGCCGTGGGCGCTGCGATTGCAACCTTTGTGGAAAATGACTTTGGCACAGCGGTAGCGCGTTATTATGTCTATAATTCTATCTGGTACGAAGTGATTTTAGTTCTTAGTGCGATTAACCTTGCTATAGCCCTTTACCGCTCCAAAATGATTTTACATGTAAGCCGTTTTACCTTTCATGCGGCGTTTATTCTTATTCTTATAGGATCAGGTCTCACGCGTTATTTGGGTGTCGATGGCGTGATGAAAATACGCGAAGGCTCAAGCTCAAATCTCATCTTTAGCAGTGAAAAAAACGCGGAGATCACGTTACCGTTTGCACTGCATCTGAATGACTTTGAGCTAGAACGCTATTACGGCAGTCGCTCACCCTCAGCCTATACCAGCGATGTTCACGTAAGAGATGGCAATACAACGCTCGATGCGCAGATCTACATGAACCATACACTCACCTACAAAGGGTACAAATTTTTCCAAACCTTCTACGATCCCGATGAAAAAGGCACGATTCTCTCGGTCACCAAAGACCCTGGGGTGGAAGTGACCTATGTGGGCTACACGCTGCTTTTTTTAGGGCTTCTTTTAAATTTAGTTGATCCCAAATCGCGCTTTCGTAGGCTCATTTCCGAGGTCAAAAGCAGTTCACTTCTGGTTGTTTTCATGCTGTTGGTTCAAACACCGTTATGGTGCGAGAGCGAGTATGTGCAAACGTATTTGAGTGAGCATCAAGCGAACAGCAAAGAGGTCAGTGACGCGTTTGGAAAACTGGTCGTGCAGTCGCGCATGGGGCGCATGAAGCCTTTTGATACGTTAAGCCAAGAGGTACTGTATAAACTGAGCGGTAAAAATAGCCTGTACGACATGGACGCGATGCAAGTGGCGCTTGGGATGCTCTCACACCCGAGTGTGTGGAAGAATCTGCCGATGATTCAGACCAAAACGCCTAAGCTTCGAGAGTTCATCGGCATTGCGAAAGATCAAAAATTGGCAAGCTTTGAGGACTTTTTTGATGGACATCGCTACAAACTAGACGCAGAGCTTCAAAAAGCGCTTGCGATGAAACCAAGCACACGCGGCACCTTTGAGAATGATTTGATCAAAGTCGATGAGCGCCTGAGCATCGCTTTTATGCTCTACCAAGGAGTCCTCTTTAAAATCTTCCCACTGCCCCATGATGCCAACCACACATGGCTCGCCTTCGAGCAGATGTTTGCGCAATTAGAGGGCGCGGAAGCCGACAAAGTGCAAGAGAGCTCCACCGCATTTATCGAGGCACTGTTTGAACGCAATTACGCCAAAGCACTTTTACATGTAAAGACGTTTTCGCAGTTTCAAAGCAAATATAGTGCTGAAATTATGCCCTCATCCACGCACATTCAGATCGAAATTTTCTACAATAAACTGATGCTTTTTGAGCGTTTAACCTTGGCGTATGTATTTTTAGGTTTGATACTTTTAGTCGTCGCGTTTGGACGCGTTTTTGCGCCTGCTACCTTTACATGTAAACTGGATCGACCGCTCTTTTTTATCGTCGCAACGTTATTTGTCGTGCACACCTGTGGACTCGCACTGCGTTGGTACATCAGTGGTCACGCGCCACTCAGCGATACGTACGAGTCCATCGTTTATATCGCGTGGTCGTGTCTGCTTTTTTGCATGCTCTTTTTGCGCCGTTCGTTGTTTGCCCTTTCAGGCTCGGTGATGATGGCGGGCATCTTTATGTTTGTCGCACACTTGGGGCACATCGACCCTGAGATCACCAATCTTGTGCCCGTTTTAAAATCGTTTTGGCTTAGCGTTCATGTCTCCATCATTACAGCGAGTTATGGCTTTTTGGCACTGGGCTGTGCGTTGGGACTGTTCACGCTGATACTCTTTACATGTAAACGCTCAGCCAAGATCGTTGCCACCATCAAACACCTCACCGCCATCAATGAAATCACCCTGATTTTGGGCTTGAGCCTTTTGGTTATCGGCAACTTTTTAGGCGGTATTTGGGCGAATGAATCGTGGGGGCGTTACTGGGGTTGGGACCCTAAGGAGACGTGGGCGTATATCTCCATTTTGGTCTACGCGATCATTTTACATGTAAGACTGGTGCCACGGTTTTATTCGCACTATCTCTTTGCCGTGCTTTCGCTTTTAGGCTTTGCCTCCATCTTGATGACCTACTTTGGCGTGAACTTTTACTTAGCAGGGATGCACTCCTACGCCACGGGCGATCCTGTGCCAATTCCCATGTGGGTCTATGTCTGCAGTGGGGTAGTTGCAATGTTGATTATAATGTCATATAAAAATAAAAATCTTAAGGAAGAAAAATGAAAAAATTCTCTATTGCTCTTGTGACGCTTGCTTGTAGTTTAGCCCTTCATGCAGGAGATGTCTTTGAAGGCACGGTGGTTGACACACTGAATGGCGGTGGTTACACCTATCTGCAAATTGATGATACAAAGAAAAAATACTGGGTTGCCGTTGAGGGAACGAAAGTTGAAAAAGGGACGGAAGTTCGTTTTACTGAGGAACTTCGTGCCAAAAATTTTGAGAGCAAATCGCTTAACCGCACGTTTGATGAGATCGTTTTTGCCTCGAACCTTCAGTACCGTACACAAGTTCCTGAAAAGGGCAATTTAGCGCTTATTAACGAGCAAGTTAAAGAGTCTCCTTACAAACAAAACGATACTATGAGTGTTAAAGAAGCGTGGGAAAAACGCGCCAGTTTGAAAGATAAAACGATTGCGATTCGAGGTAAGGTTGTCAAAGCGTCTCCCAATATTTTAGGGCAAAATTGGATTCATATTCAAGATGGTACGGGCGAGGGCAGCGACGTAGGGCGTATTGTGTTTACCTCCAAAGAGCTTCCTAAAGTGGGGGACATCGTGACCGCAAAAGGTGTCGTGAGTGTGGATAAAGATTTTGGTTCGGGCTATTTTTACAAGATTATTGTGCAAAATGCTACCTTTAGCAAATAAACCGTAAAGCGTAACGATGACAAACGATCCTTTGGCGCTTATTGCTTCCTTGCCACTGTTTGATTCTCTGCAAAGTGACGATATCCAAAAAATCGCCTCCTTTTGCAGTGTGCGTCACCATAAAGCTGGTGATGTGCTTTTTTATGAAAAAGACACCAAAGATGCGATCTATTACATCATCAAAGGCTCGGTCAAATTTTACAAGGTAGACCGTTTTGATAATGAAATTTTCCTCTACAAACTCTACTCCAACTCCCTTATTTTCAATGTTTCCAAGCTGATTGATAGCTTTTTTATCAGCTGTTACGCGAACGCCGAATTTTTGGAAGACAGCACGGTGCTCTCCATCCAAAGTGAGCCGTTTCGCGCGATGATCTACACCAATCACCGTTTGATGACGAAGATATTGGAAGAGTCGTTTAAGATGATTCAGCAGATGCAGTGTATTATTAGCCGTGATGTTGTGTTTGATGGAACGGCGAAAGTCGCGCACATGCTCGTTAATGAGCTGGAAACGTTTAACCGCCTTAAAAAACATGAAATTGCCTATATGTTGCACATTCAACCTGAGACACTTTCACGTATTTTAAACAAACTCACCCGTAACGGCACGATTGAGATCGAAAAAAACAGCGTTGTGGTCTTGAATATTCAAGAGCTCAAAGAGATTTATGAGTAGGACATTATGATTAAACCAACCACCATTAGCACCAAAATGAAACTCGCAGGCGGACTGCTTTCGTTTGTGATTATTTTCATCATTTCACTCACCGTCATGATGAACCAGATGAGCAAAAAAGACTCCTACATCATCAACATCGCAGGCAAACAGCGCATGCTCTCCCAAAAGATCAGTAAAGAGACCTTTTTCATCGTGCATCGCCATACCAATGACTTCCGCGAGCTCAACACCGCGGTCGGTCTGTTTGAAAGCAGCCTCAAAGACCTTTTGTACGGCAATGATGCCAAAGGCATTTACGCCCCTCAAAATGATCGCATCCAAACCAAACTGGAAGAGGTCATGGCGCTGTGGCTTCCGTTTCGCGTTGAGGTTGAAGCGCTTAAAAGCGGCATCGAAGAGGTGCGCCCAGATATGGAAGTCTTAACGCCTCGCATCGAAAAACTCCTCGTGCTCTCTGACACGGTGGTGCAACGCATGGTGGGAGCGAATCTCAGCAACATTCACATCGATCTTTCAGGTCGTCAACGCATGCTCTCTCAACGTATGGGGCTGTATGTGAATCGTTATTTGCGCTCGGCCAATGCACAAGACTTGCTCGTTTATGCCGATGCCAAGGCACTTTACAACAAAACCATTAAAAGCTTTTTGGATGATGCTGCGGTGAAAAATGCTCCCGAAGTCTACGCCATCGTCAAAGAGAACAACGCGTATTGGGAAGAGTACATGCTCTACTTAGACCATGTCATCGCACTGGAGAGTGAGATCAACAAGCACTTGGCGTTTGTGTATGAAAAAAACGTGCAACTGCTCAATGCAATGGATGAAGCGGTCTGGCTCTACACCGACCACAGCGAAGCCAAAAACGATATGTTTCTCAAATTTCAGTACATCGCGCTTTTGATTGGGCTTATTATCATCGTGTATGCGTTTGTGATGACCAAAGAGATTACGGAACATTTAGAAGGGTTTGTGCAAAAAGCCAAAGAGCTCGCACATGGCGATATAAGTAGTTTTTCGGGGCAAAATGTGACGCTCTCTTCCCACAGCGAAGATGAGCTCAAAGAAGCTTCAACGCACATTTCACTCTTTGTGCAAAAGGTCAATCTCGCGATGAAAGACTCCGAAGATGCGCTCAAAAAAGCAGAAAATGCCGTCTCACAACTCCAGCAACTCGCGGAAGAAGTTGAAGATGTCATCGAAGATATGGGCATTGACGAGAATGCAAAGAAGACGTTTGATAAAAATGTGAACGCGACAGAAGACATCGCCATCCAGTCGGCGGAAAATCTCATCCATGTCAACCGCATGCTTCAAAAGCTGAAAAAAAGCCTTAATGCGATGGTCGAGAGTAGCAACCAAACGGACGAAAAAAAAGAGGTGTAACAATTCATTTAAACTCTTGATGTATCATCATTGAAAAGATTGTATAAGAGGCTTGAATGAAAAAAGTTTACATTATTCATGGCTATTCCGCTTCGTCCAATGACCATTGGTTTCCGTGGTTTGTTGAGAAAGTTCATACCGTGTACGGCATAGAGGTGGCACTGCTACGCATGCCGATGTCCGAAACACCGCAGGTTGAGGCGTGGCTTGAAAAACTTCGCGACAAGATCGGCACGCCGAATAATGAGACGTTTATCATCGCGCACAGTCTAGGCTGTATCACCCTTTTGCGCTACCTTGACGCACTCCCTGAGAGTTTTGCTCTTGGCGGCATGATCTTAGTCTCCCCATTTGATAAACCCCTCGAAATTTTCCCCAACCTTGACGCGTTTGTTGACACCAAACTTGACTACGCCAAACTCTCACGCAACATCCTCCAAAAGCACGTCATTTTCTCTGACAACGATATGTACGTTCCCTCTTTCATCAGTAAAGAACTGGGCATCAAACTCGACAGCGCCCTTCTAGAAATCCCACGTGGCGGACATTTCTTAGGCATTGAAGGCTTTGAAATGTTCCCCGAATTGTATGAGATTTTTAGGCAGATGATTACGAAATATTAATTAGGCTAATTTAGAAGACAGTGGTAGTTTTAATCATTTTAATGAATCTAGTTTATCCATATTCATTGATTTCCAAAAAGAATTTGTAAAACGAAAGTTGCTCCATTGATTAATACCATATTTGTCAATACCTTCTTTGTGATTTGCTGTCCGAATGTCGCCGATTTTTACAATGTCTTAAATCAGTTTTTTGGAATTTCGGCTCGCATTAATAGTTATTAATTTTAGCTGTATCGCCCAAAGCTGCTGTAATAAAAACAATCCTTTTTTAAAATTAATTTATGGAATAAATCAGAAAATTATTTTTACCATCTTCGTACTTGTATTTTAAGGTATGACCATGTTTTTTAAAAATTTGATTTGCTATATAAAGTCCAAGACCCAGCCCTGAATTTGACGCCTCTACCTTTCTGTTAAAAGCCCTTTCAAAATCAAGTCTTTCTGCCTCAAGCTTCTCTCCTATGCTACTTATGCAGACCGTATTTTTATCTATGCTTACAAGAACTTTGCCACTAGAGTATTTTAAAGCATTGTCAATTAAATTTTTAACGCCAGTTGCGTAAAGTTCAAAATCAACCTCTACCGCACTTATTTTGTTGTCCGCTCGCACTTCTATGCGACTCGTATCTTTTAATAAAAGTAGATCTATTGAGTGATCAATGATATCTATGACTCGGTGTTTATTTTTTTTAAATGCCCATTCATTGGATACAAGTTTTTCTACCTTGACGACTTCGCCCAATATTATTTCAAGTCGTATAAAAATTTTTTTTAATATATTTTTAAATTTATCATCTTGTAAGAGCTCAGCTATCACGTCCGCCATAATCCGCCCCTTCATTATCGGGTTGCGAAATTCGTGCAAAATATTGCGTAAAAATAGTGCTCTGGCTTCCTTTAGTGTATATAGTTTTTGCATTGTCGCATTAAATTCGCTGGCGATTTGGCCTATTTCATCATTTGCTTCTATTTTTATCGGTTTAAATTTATCTTTTTCTCCTGTTTCCCTTATCAAATTTTTTAAATTTCTAAGTTTTAGCAGCTTTCTTAAAACGGCTATAAAAAAAGCCATCATTACACTATTTACTATAAACCAAAGTATCCAAATTCTAGGTGAAGAGAGTTCTTTTAAATTTTCTAAAGGCACCCCGTTCCTAATGATACTACTTCTTGATGGGGCAAGCCCTGCCGCAGCCATAATTTGAGATAGCATTTCAGAATCTACAGAAAAAAATCTAGGCACAAAATAAAGCTTTTTATTGTATCTTATCATATCAGCATATGAATCGCTAAAAATTTTCTCACCGTTTTGCCTAATCTCACTAGGGTTAAGGCTACTGTCTTTAAGTCCGATTTGCTCTAGCTGTTGAGTTATATTGCCATCTTCTTGTCCGCGTATGCGCATACCTAACATAAAGCGCTGGTAAGTAAAGTACTCCGCATCTCTTATTTGTCTATTGGATTCGATAAAAAATGCCGAATTTATTGTAATTAGAGCTACAAAAAAGAAAAATGATATTAATTTGACTATAGATATACTACCCATTGATAAATTTATACCCTATACCGCGCACAGAGTGAATAAAGCGTGGATTTTGAGGATCATCTCCAATTTTTTGGCGTAGGCGCCCTATAGCTACATCAATACTTTTTAGTCCACTTTGAAATTTTGACTGACCTAAATGTATCAAAATATCTTCTCTTGGTATAACTATCCCCTCTTTTTCATAAAGGTAGGTAAAAATATCAAATTCCAATTTTGTTGGTGCTATTTCCTCTTTATTCTTTACAATGATACGTCTTTGTTTATCGACTAAAAAAGTTTTGGAGTCATTGCTAACCAGTATCCCTCGGCGTAATATGGACCTTAGCCTAAAAGCAAGTTCTATGGGCTCATACGGCTTTGTCACATAATCATCTGCCCCAAGCTCAAACCCTTTTATCTTATCTAGTGTCTCGGTGCGAGCCGATGATATAATTATAGGTAGCGACAGATAGGTCCGCCTAACATTTTTGCACACTTCAAGACCGTCCATATCGGGCAAGCCCAGATCAAGTACCAATGCATCGAAGGTACTTTTTTCGTTTAAAATTTTAAGTCCTTCAAGCGGATTTGTGGCTATCGTTACGCCAATCTCACTTTTTGCCAAAGCATATTTTAAAAGCTCAGCCAGATCAAGATCGTCTTCTATAAGTAAAATTTCTATCATAGTATCGAAGGTATTTTTTTCGTTTAAAATTTTAAGTCCTTCAAGTGGATTTGTGACTATAGTTATGCCAATCTCACTTTTTGCCAAAGCATATTTTAAAAGCTCAGCCAGATCAAGATCGTCTTCTATAAGTAAAATTTCTACCATACGTAGTGATTATACCGAAATCTTACCAAATTATAAAAATTTAGAACTAAAAAATATTTTTATGTAATGTTACCAAAATGTTACCAAACCTTATCATATTCTAAAAATTTATAACTAAAAAAATATTTTTAGAAATGTTGCCAAAATCTTGCCGTTTTTAATAAGCCTACGCGTTAAAATTATGTTTTTGTTAATAAATCTAAGGAGGATATCAAAAGTTAAGGGGGGAAATTTTTACGTAACGCGGTATTGATCTTTGGCGCTCATAATGATAGCCCGGTGCAACGGGCTTCAAAACAAGTGGCATTATTAAACAAACTGAGCTTACGGCTCTCTTGCAAAATGTGCCCAAAAAAAATTAAAAAGGTTTATGATGTTAACATGTTTTTTGACAAAAGGCAAGTGCAATCTCACTCTTAGTTTCGCTACACTTATGGCTATGGGATTCTGTAGTGTAAATGCTAGCGATAGCCTTGCAGAGGCCTTGAAAGCAAGCACGATGAGTGGAACTGTATTTTCATACTATGATATGGATTCAACTGAGTACTTTCCACCAGCTAGCGCAACAAATAGAATTCGCCAACATATTGGTGGCATTGGCGCTGAGCTCAGATTTTTGACTGGTTTTTACAATGATTTTAGGGTAGGTCTTACAGCTCAGGGCTTAGCAAATTTTGCTCCATCAAGTGCTGCAAAAGATTATTTCGCATACGACTGGAATAGCGAAGGTGCAGCATTATCAGAAGCTTATCTCGAATACAAACGTGACTTCATTGACCTTAAAATCGGTCGTCAGTACTACAACTCAAAATACACTGGACTCGTACCACCACTTGTTGCTACAAACACAGATGTAGGCTACAAAGAGGCATTTGAGGGCGTGAGCACTAGGATAAAGCTTGATAGCATCGATACTGTTATTGGTTTGGCTGACTTTTGGAAATTTGCCGGTAGATCAAGGGCTGTAACAGGCGTATCCAGCGATGATGGTGCACCAGAATTTAAAGATAAAGTTATCATCGGTGGCTTTGGACCTTTTGCTTATAAATTTGATAACATCTTTAACTCATTTGTAACATATAATGGAGTTCCAAGCGTCTCGCTCACGGCTGCTTACGCAAATGTATCGGATCTTGAATATGACAACGTGACAAAGGGTGATATAAACTTTTACTTTGCAGCAGCTGGCTACAAAACGCCTGCGCTTTTTGAAAATGCAATGGTTGGCATAAACGCTATGTATAAAGGTTCAAGAACAACCGGCACTTTAAAAGAGAATTATGACTTTGATGGCAACTACTACACAGGCATGGTGGGACTATATAACGCTTATGGCTTTGATTTTGGATACGCATACTCAACTGTTAGCAAAAATCAAGCTGCACTTCAAGGCATAGGCAACGATTGTGGGGCATTTACAGCCACTCCGATTTATGGTCCATTTTTGTTTATGTCATTTGCGGGTATGGAGTTACATAAGCTTAGCGTAGGCTACGATCTTAGCAATGTAGGCGTTAAGGGTCTTAGGCTAGATGCTGACTACTGGTATGGCGAGCAGCATAACGGCAGCAACGTCCGCGCAGGCGGTTTGCATGGTCAAGCACCTGGCACAAGGATAGATGTAGAGGGATGGGATACACAAGTTACCTACAAAGTCCCTGCGGTCAAAGGCTTAAAGCTATCTGCTATTTATGAAACTATGGATAGAAAACTAAAATACACTAGCGGTGGCTCTGATGGCAAAACGACAGACGAGGAGCTTTGGCTAAGAGTATCTTATGACTTTGACATATTAAAATAAAATTTTAAGAAAGGAGTATAAAATGATAGAAAAAAATGAATTACCACGCCGCACGTTTTTTAAACGTAGTGGTGTGCTCACACTTGGTTCGGTTGCAGCCGGATCGGCACTGCTAACAGGCTGTGAAAACCCAGACAACCACCTTATCCCTCCAAAAAAGGAGGTCTCAAAAGGACCTGAGGTGCCAAAGTGGCTAGGTGTTGAGCCACAAATTTCAGAAAAAGAGATCAAAGGGACACTTGATACTGATGTGCTTATCATCGGTGCTGGCGCCTCTGGGCTCCATGCTGCGCGCGCTGCTAGTGAAAAAGGTGCAAGAGTCATCGTGATAGAAAAAGCTGGTCGATTTCAGGTTAGAAGCGGTCAGTACGGCACTCTTGGAAATAAATATCAAAGACAGGTTGGTATAACATATGATAAGCATGAAGCCATAAACGAGCATTTAAAACAGATGGGATACCGCGCCGATCAACGTGTATGGAACTATTGGGCGGATCACAGCGGCGAGGACTTTGACTGGATGATAGACCTTGCACCTGCGGTGCATTTTATGTTTGAAACTGATACGCAGCTTGATAGAAATAAGATAAATTTGATGCTCATGCACTATCCACTCCCGGCTGCATACGATCGAAGCAAAGAAAATAGTCCAACTTATCCAACCGTTATGACATTTTTGCCTAGTCAAGAGCCAATGATGGAGCTAGTTTATAAAAAGTCTATAGAGCAAGGCACAAAGTATATCTTTAAAACTCGCGCACAAAAACTGCTTCGTGATAAAACCACTGGCAAAATGCAAGGAGTAATCGCACAAGATATGGCTGATGGCTCATATATCAAGATAAATGCTAAATCGGTAATTTTAGCCTCAGGCGATTATATGAATGACCATGAGATGGTAAAAACGTTTGTACCGTATGTGGCAAATTTCTTCTGTCCATTTCCAAACGTGGATTACAAAAACCACCCAACAAACACAGGAGACGGACACAAGCTAGGCTCATGGATAGGTGCAAAGCTAGAAGACGGACCGCACGCACCAGTTGCTCACACTCTTGGCGGACCACTTGGTGTTGATGCGTTTTTGCTTACGAATGCAAAGGGAGAACGCTTTACAAATGAAGATATAAGCGGACAGCAAGTTACCCAGCCAATCTCTCGTCAGCCAGGAGGCTTTGGCTGGCAGGTGTTTGACGCTAAATTTCCAGAGCAAGTTGGGTTTATGGGCGTATCGCACGGTAGTGTAAATCACTGTGTAGCACCAGAGGATAATCCAAAACTTCCACCTGACTGCCAGTGGGCGATAGGCAAAACATCGTATATATCGGTAAAAGATCTTGAAGAGATGCCTGATGTCGTAAAAGCAAACAGCATAGAAGAGCTTGCTAATATGCTCTATCCTGATAACAAAAAGGCACAAATGCAGTTTTTAGCGACTACAAAACGCTATAACGAGCTATGCGACAAGGGTCATGATGATGATTTTGGCAAGACTGCCAAGAGAATGTTCCCAGTTCGCCACGCGCCGTTTTATGCTGGCAAGATGGGTGTGGGTGCAAGCCTAGTTGTCATGGGTGGTTTTACTGTTGAACCAAGTACCGCAAATGTACTCGATACTGACTATAACGAAATTGCAGGACTTTATGCCTGCGGCAATGTTATGGGTGGACGCTTTTTGGGCGATTATCCAGTAGTTTTAGCTGGTACTAGCCATGCAACATGCCTATGCTACGGACGCTTAGCAGGCTATCAGGCTGCGGCAAACGCAAAAGGAAAAAGAGCATGAGTGAGAAAAGAATATATATATTAATAGGACTAGTAGTAGTAGCTGCTATCGTGGGGTTTTTTGCGTTTCATCAGGTAGAAAAAGCTAGCCACAAAGCTGGATTTTGTATCATGTGCCACAACATGCAGCCAGAGTACGACTCTTTTGTAAAGGGAGATATGCTTGCCAAAAAGCATAATGACGCAAATGTAACATGTCATGGTTGTCACGTTCCAACTATAGGAGAGCAACTAAATGAGCTTAAGATGTATGCAACTGGCAACTTTGAGATCCCAACACCACAAAGAGGCTTTACAAACGAGCAGTGCACAGGCTGTCATAAGGTAGATGAGATCAGGAAAAAGACCTCACACTATGGTAAGTCTAACCCACACGAAGGCGCTCATAACAAAGACAATGAAATGCTACAATGTCAGTCATGTCATGCCGTACATCATCCGCAAAAGTTAAACACTTGCACGTCTTGCCACCCGATAGACTGGAAAGTAAATAGTAGCTGGAAGATGCATTTGCTAGATAAAAAATAATCTCTAATCCGCCTTGCTTAGGGCGGATTTATCTCTTTTGCAAATATAAATTTACATTCAAGTTAGGTTAAAAACTTCTAAAGGAGTTTTTAACCTTTATACTTCAAAAAATAGGGGGGCTGGGCTAAACTTTTAACCATCATAGTTTACATGTAAAACATTCTGCAAGTGTAGTTTTCTTTTCTGCAAAATTTCTGACGTAGCGTTCACAAGCGTTTTACATGTAAAAGTTTCATGATGTCCTAAAGAGGAAACTGATCTGGCTACACTTATTAGGACACAGAAATGATAAGATTTCTACATAATAAAAGAGGATTAATAAGATGGTCAACAAAGGTCAGAAATATACTCAAGAGTTTAAAAAGTTTAATTGATCTTGTGGCACATTTAAGCTCAAAGAATATCCATTTCAAAAGCTTAACGGACTCCATTGACACATCAACACTAAGCGGAAGATTCTTTTTTCATGTCATTGCATCTTTAGCTCAAATGGAAAGAGAACTCATTGTTGAGCGAACGAAAGCTGGACTTGCTGCTGCAAAAAAACTGGGAAGAGTTGGTGGAAGAAAAAGAAGTATGACAGATAGCAAACTTGCAAATGCTAAAAAATTATTAGCAGCTGGAGCGCTTCCAAAAGATGTAGCAAAGGATCTAGGGGTTTCAATTGCTACACTCTACAGGTGGATCCCTGCAAGGTAATTTCTCTTAACGTACTATATATTCCGTTTTCTCAGGGGACCCCTTACATGTAAAGCTACAAAAACCCAATCACAATTGGCAATAAAACGGCGATAAACACCCCAATCAACCCCATCGCTAAGGCTGAAAATGCCGCGGCATTTTCGCTGATCTCGAAGGCTCGGGCTGTGCCTACGGCGTGTGAGATGAGTCCGAGGGCGAAGCCTTTGGCGGCGTCGTGTTTGATCTTTAGGAGTTTAAAAATGAACGTACCAAAGAGTGCTCCCAAAAGTCCTGTGATGACGACAAATCCGATGGCTAAAGCGGCATTGGCGCCAATGTCATGCGCGGTGATAAGCGTAATGGGCGCCGTGACCGACTTGGTGGTCATCGAGAGCATCGTGATCTTAGAAGCGCCAAAGAGCCATAAAATGGCAACAGCGCTGAGAATGGTAAAGATGCCGCCAAAAGCGAGCGTGATGAGAATGGGCAGAAAATAGGACTGAATCAATTTGAGATTTTTATACAACGGAAGCGCTAAGGCAACCGTGGCAGGTCCTAGAAAAAAGTGCAAAATGCTGACCGACTCAAAATACTGTTTGTAAGGAATTTGCGCCACGATAAGAATGGGAAGCATGATGACATACGCGATAACAATGGGTTGCAATAGCGCGTGTTTACCTGTTTTTTCGTAAATAATAATCCCGATTTTATAAGCACTTAGGGTGATAATAATCCAGCTTAGAGGCGTATTCATCACATAAGCGATCAGTGCGTCAACGTTCATTTTCTCTCCTTGCGCGAGATCAACACATCCATGAGTTTGACACTAAACGCGAGGGCTAAAAAGGTTCCCACGATCAAGGACGCAAGAATGGCAAAAAGCTCGTTTGAGATCGTCTCAAATTGGGTGATGATGCCTGCGGCGGCAGGAATAATGAAAAGGGGCAAATAGCGCAGTAGCCAAAACACCGAGCTATCAAGGGCTGGAAAACTCCCTTTTCGGAGCATCAAAAAGAGCAAAAGCAAGACCATACCGATGATGGCTCCTGGGATTTTGAGCATAAACAGTTTACTGATGCACTCTCCGACAAATTGGAAGAGTAAAAGGGTCAAGATACCGTGTAGCATAGTTTTCCTAAAGTTTTAAATTAGACAAAAAGTCTATTATACAGAATTTAATTTCGATATAAATCGTTTAGAGAACACATTGAAACCACCACACACACGAAAGCAATGAAAGCGTGAATTTACGCGCGCTTGGCAAGTGTATCTAACGCTTCTTTAACCCTTTGTATCACGCCGTCCCAATCGCCAAAAGCGGTTTGTCTAAAAAGACGAAGCGTGGGATACCAAGGCGAATCCTCTGTGTGCAACATCCATCTCCAGCAGGTATCCAAGCGGTTCAAAAGCCATACGGGCTTTCCCATAGCGGCTGCTAAATGCGCTGTTGACGTATCGACGGATATAATGAGATCCAGTTGAGAAATAAGTCCTGCGGTATCGGCAAAATCATCCACATCATCCATAAAGTTAAAAAGATTATCGCTCTTCCATAGTTCATGGCGGCGCTCTTTGAGTTCACTTTGTGCAGGATCTCCTTTTTGTAACGAGTAGAAATCTATATCGGCTCTGTTTAGTGTAACGATCAGCTCTAGAGGGATGTTTCTGCGATTATTGGCTGTCCACAGCTCGGGTTGATTGGCTCGGAAACCACCGTTCCAAACCACGCCTACCCGTAACGCCCTTTTTTCACCTAATCTCTTTTTCCAAAGATGAATCTGTGCCTGATCCACCTCGATGTAAGGAATGTGATGTGGAATGGTTTCTAAGGTTGTCCCAAACGCATGCGGTAAGCTTAACAATGGAGCGTGGTAATCAAACGCTGGAAGCGGTAAGCCTTTTTCAATGAGGGTACCGACTCCTTGAAGGTTTTGAAGTAACCGCACCAAAGGCTTTTGAACTTCAAAGATGACGTGAGCGCCTTGATGGGCTAATAGCTCAATATACCTGCAAAACTGCACCGTATCGCCCAGTCCTTGCTCACTATGAATCAGTATGGTTTTCCCGCTTAGAGCTTCTTTACCTAGCCACAGAGGCTCTGCAAAAGTACGTTTAAATCTTTTGAGGCTACCTTCTACTCCCCAGCGGTACTCATACCCTTCAAATCCCTCTTTCACTTTACCTAAAAGCAGTAGGGCTAAAGCTTGATTCCAATGGGCATCCGCATGCTGTGGAGCGAGCGATAAGGCTTTTGCATACGCACGAAGCGCCTCGTCAATTGCCCCCTTATCGTAGAGGGCATTGCCAAGATTATTATAAGCATCGACATACTGGGGGTTTAGCGACAAGGCTTTGGTGTATGCCTCTATGGCATCATCAATCTTATCTTGAGATTTCAGTGCTGTTGCAAGGTTATTATAGACACCTGCGTGGTTTGGATTGAGCGATAAGGCTTTGGTGTATGCCTCTATGGCTTGATCTGCATTTCCTTGAGCTTTGAGCGTAACGCCAAGATTGTTATAGGCATCGACATACTGTGGATTGAGCGATAAGGCTTTGGTGAAGGCTTCGATGGCATGCGTGAACTTTTTTTGACTCTGCAATACGTTCCCAAGATTGTAATAGGCATCAGCATAGTGTGGATTGAGGGATAACGTTTTGATAAAGACTTTGATGGCTTGATCCATATGCCCTTTGTGATGTAAGGAAACGCCAAGATTATTATAAGCATCGACATGGTTTGGATTGAGAGAGAGGGCTTTGGTGTATGCTTCGATGGCTTCATCCATTTTATCACTGCTTTGCAGTGCAATTCCAAGGTTGTAATAGAGATCCGCATGGTGTGGACTCAGCGGCACAGCTTTGTGAAATGCTTCGATGGCATCTTGAATTTGATGGTTGTCATACAGCGCCATGCCAAGATGATAATAGGCATCGAAGTAGTTTGGATTGAACGATAGCGCTTTGGTATAAGCCTCTATGGCTTCAGGGATGTTGCCTTTTTCATGCAGGACGTTCCCAAGATTGTGATGAATGACCGCATCGCGTGGACTTAAGGACAAGGCTTTGGTGTATGCCTCTATAGCGTCATCCAGCCTTCCTTGCGCTTTTAGGACAGAACCTAGACTATTATAATAGACGTGATGTTGTTTGATCTGTAGCGCTTGCTGAAGGAGTGTGATGGCTTTATCTCTTTGAGCGCGCGCGTTGTAAATCATCCCTAGAAGGTGCAGTGCATCGGAATGATGGGGCTCTGATGCTAAAATTTTTTCATACAGAGAGAGCGCTTCATCTAGCTTTGAATGCTGATGCAAGTAGAGTGCTTGGTTCATAAGTGCTTCATGGTGCACCTTCTGAGCGGGTGAAACTCTTTTGTGTTTCATTAAAAAGCCTTCATTCGTTTATGAACCCACATTGCTCGTTTAAAAAAAGGTACTGTCACTGTTTTAATTTCCATTAAACGTTTAAAGAGCCCTCTATGCGGTGAAAAATTATAGCAGTTTATTGTTAAATTGCTAAAGCATGTCAAGATGCGAAAATCTCAATAAACGACCAAATTTTCATCGCAAGAGTGCGTGGTGCTCAGTTTTTATGGTGTGGTGTGTAAAAGCGTGAAAATTTGGTGGGCGAAACGCCAAGCCAGTATAAAAAGCTTAACGTACGGTTGCGAAGCGTGACATAAAAAATCCCTTCTTTATGCCATCGGCGCGGTGATGTAAAGACTTTGGACTTTATAAGAGTGATTTTTTGACCTCGTTTTTTAAGCCGTTTCATGATCTCCACATCTTCCATCAATGCAATCTGCGCATACCCTCCAAGCGTTTTGAAAAACGAAGCTTGGAAAAAATGGGCTTGATCGCCGTAGGGAATTTTCGTTATTTGGGTGCGAAGATTTGCCATCGTTTCGATGAAAAAAAGCCCCAGATGCGAGGTGTTAATGCCAAGGCTAAAAGCCCCCGCTTTGTTTACATGTAAAGCGTTTTCGATCTTTTTATCCCAATGATAGGGCAAAAGCGTGTCGGCATGTAAAAAAAGAAGCATTTTTCCTCGTGCCTTTCGCGCCCCCTCATTCATCTGCGTACTTCTGCCTTTAGACGAAAAAGCGACACGAACAGCACTTACATGTAAACGCTCCACGGTGGTTTTTTCATGCGTGTCAACCACGATGATTTCGTAGTTTTGGGCGTGTGCCATCGCTTTGAGATGGAAAAGCGTGTGAAGCAGTGTCTCATCTTCATGATAGACAGGAATGATGACACTGATGCGCGGAAGGTCGCTTAAAATGTCCTGCGCGAACTTGCTTAGAGGCGAGAGTTTTTCTTTACATGTAAACGCGCGCAAGTCCTCTAACGTGTCGATGTCACGCAGCATTTCTCCTTTGGCGACACGAAGAGGCGAGAGTTTTAAAAGCGTGTTGGCATAGACATCGCTTTGACTGTAGGTGATGCCCTCAAACGCCTCTTTGCAAAAAGTGTGTGCGTGAAAACCGATGAGGTAGTAGCCGCCATCTTCCGTGGGGGAAAGGATCGCATCATGGTTGCAAAGATGGGTAAATGCCTCTTCTAAAAGGCGCCCATCTACGTCAGGAATGTCTGAACCCACTAAAATCGCACGTTTATAGCCTTTGGCAAACACTGCTTCAAAAGCGTTTTTCATACGCTCGCCTAAGTCGTTTCCACTTTGGTAAAAAAGTGATTTTTCCTCCAAATATGAGGGCAAAGCGGTGCGCTCTTCATCATCGTACGCTACGATGACATCGGTGTTTTGTGGCACGGTGAGGTTCAAAAGGTGTTCACACATCAAGCAGTAAAGTGTGGTCGCATTGTCGGTTCCAAGACCTTCTGCCAGACGTGTTTTAACACGCCCAAGAACCGGCGCTTTCATAAAAAAGATCAGTGCGTTTTGACGCATAAATGCCGCTCCACAACCTCGATAAAATCTTCAAAACGCTTTACATGTAAAAAGGATTCAACCAATTCAATGCTCAGTTTTTCGCACAGCACGTACGCTTTGGTTTTAGCTTCCAATGGCTCAATTGCTTCCAGCGGTTTGGCTTTGGCAGGTACGACCAAACGGCGCGAAAGTTCAGTGCCACAAAACCCAATGCTGTGTTGGATGATGTGCAAAGGCACGCTCTGCATGTTCGTTTCAAACGCTTTCCACAGTGCGCGAACGATGGGCTGAAACTGAACGGGTTTGTGCATAAAGCAGTTGTAAATCTCCCCAAAAAGGATGTGCGCCAACAGCGTGCCGATGTCAAATCCTAACGGTCCCCAAAAGGAGAATTCTGCGTCGATGATGGCGAGATTTTCATGTTTGATCATCACCGAGCCTGTATGCAAATCGCCGTGAATCAGACACTCTTTTTCGTTTTGAAACAGGTTTAAAAGCACGTCAATATTTTCTAGGAAAGTCGCACTTTTAGGCGCAGGGTTAAAGTATGAAGGCAGCATTAACGCAGGGTGGTTTTCAATGTATGGAAAAATGAAAATATACTCTTCGCTAATGCGCTTGAGTGTGGTATTTTCATAGTAATTCGCTTCGTGTTTAGGAGGCGCTTTCGTGTAAAGTGTTGCTAAAAATGCGCCCAGTTTGGCGTACAAGGAGAGCGCAATAAACTGATCGAACTGCGCTGTTTGCAAGAGTTTATAGCCCACAAGATCTTCCATCGCAAAGCAAAAAGAGGCTTCATCGAGGTGGTAAAGCGTTGGAATGAGTGAGGGAGCAATGCTTTTAAAGTAGCCAAGCGTGTGCATCTCGACGCAAATACGGTTCTGCGGAAGCGGAAAGTCTTTGCCCAAAAGCCTAAGATAGGGTGCGGCGTATTTGAGAATGAGCGAAGTGCCGCTTTGATCGCTGATGCGAAAGATAAAATTTAAATTACCATCGCCTATCTCTTCCACGCGTAAAGGTGGGTTTTGAAAAAAAGCGTTTAAAGCCGTTGTACGGTCGATGTAGCTTCGTATCTTATTTTCAGTCTGCACGATTAAAATCCTTACATGTAAAAGCGCCATTATAGCAAAACCAGTCAATAAACATTGACCATGTTAACCTTTTTCTAAGTCACAATAGCTTATGATAACACCCAAATCATGTAACGGCTTAAGGTTTAAGCGTACATCAAAATGACATGACACTGCTCTTTTTGATATATTGGACTTCTTTCATAACCCCTTACATGTAAACATTTCCCTTAGGAGAATCGATGAAACTCTCTTCATTGTTAGCGTTATCCATTGCAGCATTATTGCTTATTGGATGTGGCGGAAAAGTTGAGCCAAAGGCTAAATACAACTACATTACGGCAGAGGAAACGGCAAAGTTGATGCGTGAGGACGCTTCTAAAATCGTGCTTATAGACATTCAAGAGAAAAAAGATTTTGAGGAAGAGCACTTAAAAGGTGCGCTTGAAACGTATGCGTACCCTGTTAAAACCGAGGATGAAAAAGCGCGACTTGCGGCATTGCTTCCTCAGATTAAACCTGATCAAAAAGTGATTATCGTCTGCCCAAGAGGCGGTGGAGGAGCAGATCGCGCGTATGACTTTTACCTTGAAAAAGGGCTCAAAAAAGAGCAACTCTTAACGCTCAAAGACGGTCAATACGGTTGGCCTCGCGATAAAATCAAAGACGTTTTAGCCGTCAGCAAATAATGCTCAAACCCTCTAAAATCGCGATACTGCTCTTATGCGGTGTCGCACTTACCCTTTTTTTCATCTGCCCTCAGACACGCCATTACTTTTTTGAGTTGATTGCCCTGTTTCAAAGCCTCGACATTGAAACTATCAAAGCGTACATTCTCTCTTTTGGCATGTTAGCACCGCTCATCTCGTTTTTACTGATGGTGTTTCAAGCTATACTAGCCCCTTTGCCTGCGTTTCTCATCACCTTTGCCAATGCGGCATTGTTTGGCTGGGTATACGGAGCTGCACTTTCATGGTTTAGTGCTATGGTTGGAGCACTGTTATGTTTTTACATCGCCAAGTTTTTGGGGCGCGAGGTGGTCGAAAAACTGACGAGTAAAATGGCGTTGGAGAGTGTGGATGCTTTTTTTGAGCGTCATGGAGCCTACGCGATTGTGATCGCACGATTGCTTCCGTTTATCTCGTTTGATGTGGTCAGTTACGCCGCAGGGTTGACTTCGATGAGACTGAGCTCTTTTTTGATTGCGACGGGTTTGGGGCAACTACCTGCAACGCTTGTGTATTCGTACGCTGGGGAGATGCTTAGCGGTGGCGCGAAGACGATCGTTTATGGACTCTTGATTTTGTTTTCCGTTTCTATTTTGGTCTATCTGATCAAGCGAGTGTATCGTGGAAAGTGAGATTAACGCGTATGAAAAGGCGTGCGTAGATTGCAGAAGCTGTATGAAGGGCTGTCCAATGCTCTACGGCTTCACCATCTCGCCCAAAAAATTGCTGAGCAAATTCACGACAGAACTTCCGACAAGCGATATGGCATTTGCCTGTGCCAACTGCGGACTCTGCGCGCACATGTGCCCACAAGACATCGACTTTGGAAAGGTGTTCACCGCTTCTAAAACAACGTTTGCAGATGATAAAAACGTGTTGAAAAAATACGGCTATGGTGCGGTCATCTTCCACCAAAAAAGTAGTTTTTCAAGACTTTTTTCTACTACAAAAAAGTTTACAACGGGAGAGTACACCCATATGGCATTTATGCCTGGATGTGCGCTTAGCTCGTACTCTCCTAGTCTTGTTCATAGCGTATTTTCGTATTTGCGTTCCAAATGCTCTGGCATTGGCATCATTCAACAGTGCTGTGGCACGCCCACACGCATGATGGGCGATATGGCGCAGTTTAAAACGTACCACTCTCAGCTTGAGCGTGATCTTGAAAAAATGGGTGCAACGACCGTTGTGACGGCATGCGAAAACTGCTTTATGAGCCTCAAAACGTACGCGCCACACATTAAGATCGTCTCACTCTATTCACTATTAGCCCAAATTGGACTGCCCGAAGCGGCAAAAGCACGCCATAAAAATGCGCCCAAAATGGCACTGCATGACCCGTGTCCGACGCGCTATGAAAAAGAGATTCACCAAGATGTGCGCACGCTTTTAGCACAGATGGGACAGCCTTTTGAAGAGTTCAAACAGAATCGTGAAAAAACGCTCTGTTGTGGCAGTGGTGGCATGTTGGAGCTGACCCATTCGGGCTTGGCGCATGAGCAGATGCGTTCTCGTGCCCATCAAACCGAGTGCGAGAGCATTGTCAGTTACTGCCAAAGTTGCGCTGAGTCGATGAGCAAAGGGGGTAAAAATGGGGTACATCTACTTGATCTCATCTTTAATCCTGATTTTGCGATGAAACAAGAAGCACAGGGAACGCTTAAAAAATGGTACAACCGTTTTCGTTCACGCCAGAAAATCAGCGCCTTAAAGGATAACGCATAAAAAAGGTCACTCTTTTTTTAGCCTTTGGCATCTTGATGTTTCTCTTTTATAAAACGGGCGTGCTCTCTTACGCGCAAGTCGAATCGATCAAAAGTTTTGTGCTTGGCTTTGGCATCTATGCACCGCTTATCTTCATAATTCTTTTCACGCTCGCACCCCTTATCTTCTTCCCTGATGGTATTTTGGCTCTTGCGGGTGGGCTTATTTTTGGGTTTGCGTGGGGAAGCGTTTACATCATCGTGGGTGCGCTCTGTGGGGGAACTTTGTCCTTTTACCTAGCACGACTGTATGGCAATAAAATGCGCGAAAAATTGGCGCATGAAAAACTGATAAACTTTCAAAAAAGCGTTCAAAAGCATGGATTTGTGATGATTTTACTGTTGCGATTGGTGCCTTTGGTTCCGTTTAACATCATCAGTTACAGCGCAGGGTTTTCAAAGATTCGCTACCGTGATTTTCTCTTCGCAACGCTTTTGGGCATGTTGCCTGGCGTTTTGGTGTACGCGAATATCGGAGCGCAATCGCTGAGTTTTGGAAGCCAAGAGTTTTACATCTCCGTTGGCTTATTGGTCGTGCTTGTGATGGTCTCGATGGTTTTAAAACAACGTGTGAAAAAGAGGTTAGAAGCGTATGAAAAGTAGTTGGCAGAGAATTGTTTTTGAAGAGCGTCCGATTTATGTACACCGCCACAGTGCGGACTGGTTTGTGCCCAATGCACATGCCGACGCGTTATTGCAAAGTGCGGAGAAAAGCCTTGCGTTTGAGCAGTTAAAACACCGCATTTCAGAGCCAAATCCGCGGCATTACACGCCAAAACAAACGTCTAAAACAGCCCTTCACGAGTTTTGGATACACCTCACCAACCGTTGCAATCTTAGCTGTACGCACTGCCTTTTTAGCTCTTCGCCCACCGAAAAAGATACGCTGAGTTTGGAAGAAATTATTTTACATGTAAACGAAGCGTACACCCTTGGCTGTCGGCTTTTTATCATTTCTGGTGGCGAACCGTTGGTGCATCCTGAGTTGTTGGCGTTGGTGGAGTTGATTTTAGCACTCAGCGACACCGAAGTGGTCATCTTGACCAATGGCATGTTACTTGAAAAACTCTTTACATGTAAAGAGTTCCCCACATCTCGTCTGCATTTTCAAATCAGCCTTGATGGACTGCCTAATGAACACGATGCGATTCGTGGACGTGGGAGTTTTGAGAAGCTTGAACGCAACATTGTTTGGCTTCAACAAGCGGGTTATTCGTTCTCACTCTCCGTCTGCTTGCATCCTCTAAATATTCAGAGTTTAGAAGCCATTATTGCGTTGGCAAGTGAACTTCAAGTGGGGCATTTGCATTTCTTGTGGTATTTCTCGCGTGGTCGTGGTGAAAATGAGGGCTTGATAGCGCATGACACGCTTTTTAATGCTCTGATTAATGCCTATGAAAAAGCACAAAATTTAGGCTTAGTTATTGACAATTTTGAAACCTTAAAAACGCAAATTTTTGCCCCAAAAGGCACGGTGCATGACGGCTCTAGTTCAGGACGCAGTTCCATCGCTTTAGGCTACGATGGGCACTTTTACCCGAGTGCGGCGATGGTCGGTGAGAACGCACTTTTAATGGAAGGCAAAAGCATCGACGAAGCGCTTGAAAGTAGGGTGGCTAAAGCGATTGCGTCGCATTCGATTACGTCTCTCACCTCTCCGCTTCGCTTTTTACTCGGAGGAGGCGACTTAGATCACAGTTTTTCCCATGCTAAAACGTTTATGGGCGATGACCCCTATGAACCGCTTTTGGAAAAGCTCGCATTGTGGCTGATTTTTCAAGAAGCGAAGCGGTTTGAGCCTTTACATGTAAAGCCTGCTTTGTGTTTGGAAATGGGCGACATCTTGCAGAGTTGTGGGGCGAACGAGGGCGTGGCACATACCCATGCGAACTGTCTGCTTGCCACAGGCGAGAGCGAGTCGTTGCGCCTTGTCAAAGCCTTTTACCATGACGCGGCATTGGAGAACAAGGAAAGCATCCTCAATCCTGCATGCTACGAAGAGCAGTATCTTGAACAGATCCCTGCGCATTTGCGATTCCGTGGGTACGGCTGTGGCAGTCCTATCTTAGATGCGAAGCTCAAAGAGGGTGAATCCATGCTAGACCTTGGTTCTGGCAGAGGCATTGAGTGCTTCATCGCCGCTAAACTCGTGGGGAAAAGTGGACGTGTTGTGGGTGTCGATATGCTCGAATCCATGCTGAAAATAGCGCGAAGTGGGGCAGAAGAGGTGGCGCAAAGTCTTGGGTATAGCAATCTCACCTTTGCCAAAGGCTACCTTGAAGCACTGCCAGAGGAAGAGGGGAGTTTTGATGTCATCACCTCTAACTGCGTGCTCAACCTTTCCAGTCACAAACGCAAACTCTTCGCGGAGATCTTTCGCGTACTTAAAAAGGGCGGAAGGCTTGTGGTCTCCGATGTCATTTGCGATGAAGAGGCAAGTGCGCTCATCCGCAACGACGCGAAACTAAGCGGCGAGTGCATCGGTGGCGCACTCACACAAGTGCATCTTTTAGGACTGCTTCGTGAGAGTGGTTTTGAGAACATTGCGCTTATCAAACGCTTTTTTTACCGTGAAGTGCAAGGGCATACGTTTTACTCGCTCACGTTTGAGGCACATAAGCCAAGCGAACAAAAACAGGTGGAAGTCATCTACAAAGGTGTGGGCGAAAGCCTAGCATTGGAGAATGGTGTGGTGCTGTTTAAAGGCATCAAAACACACATCGATGAGGCGTTGGCGAAGCGGTTGGAAAACGAGCTGTTTCTACTCGATGAAAAGGGAAATGTCACCAATCAAGAGGGACAAAGCTGTTGTTGTGCGACACCACCTGAATCCAAACCGAGCCTTTTACTCAGTCCCAAACCAACGGCAAAACTCTCTTTTAGTTTAACACCACCAAAACAGCGCCATAACTGCATGGTCTGCTCCTCAGAGCTTGTATATAAAGCAACACTTGAAGAAGCCACATGCTACTACTGCGGAAGTGTGAGTCATCAAAGCGTTACATGTAAAGAGGGTCATTATGTCTGCGATGCGTGTCATGCGAAAGAGGCGCTCAGCGTGATAGAGCACATCTGTGCAACATCCAAAGAGCGCGATATGCTCAAACTGTTTCAGCAGATCCGTGAGCATCCAAGTATTCCAAAACACGGACCAGAGCATCATGCGATGGTGCCAGCCATCATCGTGACAGCCTATAAAAACAGCGGTGGCAAAGTGAGTGAAAGCGCACTTAAAACCGCGATTTCAAGAGGTTCTAGCATTATGGGTGGCGCGTGTGGGTTTTTGGGTATCTGCGGTGCGGCAAGTGGCGTTGGCATCGGCTTTGCCATTCTTTTAGAGTCTTCGCCTGTAGCAAAAAAAGCGCGCTCCTCTGCTCAAAAAGTAACGTACGCCGTACTGGGAAAAATAGCTGAGTACGAAGCAGCGCGCTGTTGCCACAGGGAAGTCTGGACAGCGCTCAACATCGCTTCGTCGCTCTCCGAAACCTTTTTACATGTAAAGCTTTTGGCGCAAATGGAAACGAAATGCGATCAGAAGAGATTCAATCAGTATTGCTACGGAAAAGAGTGCCCGATCTTTTAAATCAATGGGTCTGGTAACGTTTCATAAAAAAATGATGCAACCACAACGAAAAGGCGATGACACCGCTTCCCAAAGCAAGCAAGGTGTAATTGGTCGGTGCTCCCCAAATCAGAAGGTTCATCACCAATCCTGCGGGAACTAAAGCGTTGTTCATGATGCCAAGCACGCCTGCATCGACTTCGCACGCGCCCTTGTTCCACAAAAAATACCCAAGCCCTGAGGCTACGATGCCCAGCCACAGTAAAACGCCCCATTGTGTGAAGGTTGGGGAGAGTTTTTCTGTGTTGCCAAACCATCCAAACGCGACTAAACTGACGATCAAGGCTCCAAAATGAAAGTACCCAAACACATCGCGTTGTGAAATGTCTTGATGCGACTCCATCACTTTTTTATACGCACTTTGCCCGATGGCAAAACAGATATTGGCCCCTTGAACCATCAAAAACCCGGTGATAAACTGCGATGTCACATCGTGATAACGGATGATATACGCTCCCAAAACCGCCACGCCCGTGCTCACAAGGTAGAGGGGTTTAAATTGAGCTTTTAACGCGTCATAAACCAAGGTCACATACATGGGGGTAAAAATGGTAAAAAGAATGACTTCATGCACGGTGAGAAACAAAAAAGATTGGTAGAAAAAGAGGTACATTATGCCTATTTGCACACTGCCGATCAGCATAATTTTAAGCTTTAATTCTGTGGCAATACCTCGAAATTTTGTGAGAGGTAAAAAGATGAGTGAGGCAATCGACACACGCACCAAGACGGCAAAATAACTATCGATTTTTCCTGCTAAAACTTCACCAATAAAACTAAATGAAAACGCCCAAATAAGCGTCACCACAATCAAATATCGCATAGGTATCCTTCAAAAAATGAAGCCATTACTATACCATGAGGATGATTATGTTTAACGTAAAAAAGTGTGAGAAGAAAAAAGGCAGGGTTAACTGCCTTAAGCGTGTGAATTAAGCACCTAAAACAATACAGCCCTCTGTTGGACAGGCTTCGATACATGCAGGTGATGAATGATGACCGACACACTCAACACATTTGTCTGCAAAAACATAATAGGTCTCAGCGCCCGTTGGGTTCTCGCTATCATCAACAATAGCCTCCACAGGACACTCATCGATACAGGCGCCACATGCAATACAAATATCCGTAATTTTCGCTGCCATAACTTTTCCTTGTTTTGTTTTTTCGTTCATCAAGACAACATCTCTCAAAACGTTTTATCGAAAAATAGTACAGTAAGTTCGTAGCATGAAAATAGCTTTATATCTAAATTAATTTTATTAATCTTTTATGTTCATATTATGAAGAAGTTAGCGAAAGTTTAATTGTATTTCTTTTGACTGATTAAGTATGCGCTAGTCATATTTTATATTACGCTATCATTCTTCAAAAATAGTAAAGATAAATAAGAGATAAAAGGTTATATTTTTCATGAATAAAACAATAGTGAATAAGCTCAATACATTTTTAAAACAAGATGGTTTTTACAATACTTTTTTAGATGAAGTAAAACTATTAAAAATAAGTGCACCCATGGTTTTAAGTCCTTGTATTTATGATAACTGGATTGTTTTTACGTTTCAGAATAGTAAAACTGTTAAATTAAATAACCATACTTTAGAATATAATGAAAGTAATTATTTAGTGGCTTCATCAAAACTACCACTGGAAAGTCAAACAGATTTTGCTTCTGAGGCAGAGCCAATGATAAGCATGATTATTTCAATCGATTCGAATGAAATACATCAACTGATACAAGAGTTATCGCCAGGGTTTCCTCTTCAAGATACGGATACTCTGCAAGGGACCTTTGTAGATAGAGTGACACCTGAAATAGAAAATATTTTATATAGATTGATAGAAGTTATAAAATCAAAAGAGGAATCAAAAATCTTAGGTAAATTACTTCTTAGGGAACTGTTTTATAGGGTCTTAAAAGGTGAAAATTCAAAATTTCTCTATAAATTATTTGATCAATCTTCAAAAGAAGCAAAGATTGCAAGAACATTACAAACGATACATAATGACTTTGCAAATGATCTCGATATAGAATCTTTAGCACGAAAAGAGGATATGAGTGTCGCTTCTTTCCATACCCATTTTAAAAATATTACGGCACATAGCCCTTTACAGTATATAAAAAAGATTCGTTTAGCAAAAGCAAGAGATTTAATTATCCAAGAAAAACTAAAAGTAAATGAAGTGGCTATCAAAGTGGGATATGATAATATTTCTCATTTTAGTAGGGAGTTTAAAAAATACTTTGGTTTTTCTCCAAAGGATACAAAAGCATCTTATGAAGAGTATGATTTAGAATAAATCTCTACTTTTCATATCTTGAATTGGTACTACACTTTAAATCTCAAGAATCTGAATATATCTCCAATGCCTTTCATTTAACGGTAAGCTGCTTTATAGAATTATGCATACAATTTATAGAAATTTCTATTTACATAATTAGGTGTAAAAAATATACTAACCAGATGCATATGAATAAATAAAGGAGAACAAATGAATGATAGCATTCTTATTATTGGAGCTGGAGAACTAGGTCTTGCAATGATAGACGCATTTGCTAAAAAGTTAAAAACAAATCAAGGATCCCTTAATGTTTTACTCAAAAAGGAATCAATAGAATCATCCGATAAACGCAAAATTCAACGCCTTTGTGACTTTGAAATGAATCATATAGGCGTTACTACGGGTGACCTAGAAAAAGATTCAATAGCAACGCTTAGTGGCATTTTTTCTAAGTTTGGGACGATCATTAATTGTAGTGGTTTTGTAGGTGGACAAGGAACACAGATTAAGATTACCAAAGCAGTGCTGAATGCTCAGGTTCCCACCTATGTGCCTTGGCAGTTTGGTGTTGACTATGATATTGTTGGAAAAGGAAGTGGACAACCTGTATGGGATGAACAATATGATGTTCGAGAATTATTACGTTCTCAAAACACGACTGACTGGATAATCGTCTCTACGGGGATATTTACCAGTTACTTATTCTCATCAGATTTTGGAATCGTCGATCTTAAAGAAAAAATAGTTCACGCACTAGGAGATTGGAATTATAAAATCACGGTTACAACCCCTGAAGATATTGGTCGATTAACTGCGGAGATTGTTTTTTTTGTACCTAAGATCAAGAACGAAATAGTTTTTGTTGCAGGCGATACACTCTCGTATGAAGAGCTAGCCAATATAACTGAACATGTCGTAGATGAACCGTTCAAAAGAGAGTTACTCTCTATGAGCGACTTAACTAAAGCAATAGAGAAAGATGAAAATAATGTAGCTGCCAAATACAGAATCGCTTTTGCAAGACCCGATGGAGTAGCTTGGGAAAAAACAGCAACATTCAATTTCCACCACAATATTGAAGTATCTGATGTCAAAGACTGGTTAATGAAGAGTATGCGTTAATTTAGTGTGAGCCAAAATAAAAAAGAAAGATACCGTGCTACTTTTTGATAGTCTCCACTTTTTTCCATAAATGTAGTAAGACGCTATTCATGTTCTCTAAGCAATTGTATAGCAAAAGGAGACTATAAAGTGAAAACGAAACTACAAGGAGCTGTATGCAAAACAGTCACAAACTTGACGTCATCGACGTAACCGCATGGACCGATAAATACTTTTCCAACACCAAAGCGATCGTCGAGCATTTTGGTGACACGGAAGTCACCTACGCTTTCTTTTTACGCCGTCCCGTTTTATCCGCGACACGTTTAGCCATGCAGTGGATTCAAGCACAAGCGAAAAAGGAAGGCATGAGCGTCACCATCGAAGTGATGCACGAAGAGGGCGAATGGGTTGGAGCGGGTGAGCCTCTGTTTTATCTCAGCGGTTCTTTTGCTTTTCTCACCGAACTCGAAACCATCATTTTGCAAAAGTTAGGCTCTGCCTGTGTCGCCGCTTACAATGCTTACGAGATGTGCCAAACACTTCCTCATGTTGCTTTTTTAGCGATGGACGCACGCCACTGTGCAGGGACGGAAATGGCTGAAATGATGGCATATGGTGCATCGGTTGGCTCAAAAGTAGCACAATGTACCCTAAAAGCAGTAGGATTTATCGGCAACGCGACCGATGCGACGGCTCATTTTTTCGGACGTGAAAAAGGGCTGGGCACGGTTCCTCACGCTCTCATAGGCTACGCTGGCTCAACGCTAAAAGCGGCTCAAATGTTCCATGAATGTTTTCCCGATGAAAACATCCCTATCTTGGCGGACTATTTCGGACGTGAAATCACTGATACCTTAGAAGTCTGTAACGCATTTACTGAATTAGCGCAAGAGGGCAAGATCGCCGTGCGCCTCGATACCCACGGTGGACGCTTTTTAGAGGGACTTGATACGCAAAAAAGTTATCATGTCCTAGAACGCCATGCACCTGATGCCGTGCGTGACTACCGTACCGAAGCAGAACTGCACGACCTGATCGGCACAGGCGTTTCAGCCGCGGCGATATGGAGTATGCGAGAATCTCTGGACAACGCAGGATTTCCAAAAGTGCGCATCATCGCCTCTTCAGGCTTCACACCGCAAAAGTGTCGCTCAATGGCATGGGCAAAAGCGCCCATCGACATCATCGGTACAGGCTCTTTTCTACCCGATAAATGGAGTGAAACCAATGCCACAGCCGACATCATCGCTTACGGTGGTGAGCCGAGGGTTAAAGTTGGACGGGAGTTTTTGTTGAAAAAGGGGCGTTAGACTTCTTGCAAAACTCATTTTGCAAGAACAAAAAGTACCAAGGGTGCGTGGGCACTCTGCCGAAGAGAACCCAGTGCTAACGTAGTCTTTAGAGCTTTGCTTTAAAGACGTGTAAAGAGTGCTGCAAGAACTCTATTAAAAAAAAGGCTATTTTTCTTCGATACTCTCATAAGCCAAGACGATGCGCTTGCGCTCTATTCCCCAGCGATAACCACGCATAGCTCCAGTTTGACCAATCACTCTGTGACACGGGATGAGGTAGGCTATGTGGTTTGAGCCTATGGCACTTGCAACCGCTCTTGTGGCTTTGGGGTTATCGATGCTTTTTGCAATTTCATGGTAGGTAGTGACACGACCTTGAGGTATATTTAATAATGCTTTCCAAACATTGATTTGAAAATTTGTTCCTTTTACCAACAGTGAAATGGGTTTTTTATCTATAAATATCTCACGAAGTTTTTTTTCAATTTTCACATCATCTTGAATTAAATGTGCATTTGTCCAATGTTTTAGAAAATTTTTAAAAATATTTTCTTCATTTTCATCGCAAAACTCCATATAGCAAATACCTTTTTGCGTCAATCCTAAAAATGTTTTGCCAAAGGGGCTAAAACCATACCCATAAGTTATCTCCATATCTTTGCCCATGTATTTATATTGGGCAGGCGTAACACCTGTAAAATTGACAAAGAGTTCATGAAGCCTACTCACACTTGAAAGACCACTTTCATAGGTACTCTCCAAAAGACTCTTAGACGCTTCAAGTTGTTTTTTGGCATATTCAAGTGTTATCGCTTGTAAAAATTTCATAGGAGAAACGCCGACATACTCCTTAAAAATTCTAGAAAAATGAAACTTACTTAAGTTTACATGTAAAGCGATCTCTTCTAAGCTGGGTTGGTCTAAAAAGTGGTTATCTATAAACACGATAGCCTCTTTTATCGTGAGATAATGTAAACTTTTTGTCTTTAAATTTTCACTCATTTTTTATCCTTGATAATCAAAAAAAGTGCTATAAATATCGTTATCATACCCAGATACATAGTGGGAGTAAATGCTTCATTTAAAAACAACACGCCCAGTATTGACGCACTAATAGGGATGAGAAATGTCACCAAAAGCAGTTTGGTAGCACCCACACGCGCTAAGAGTTCAAAATATAAGATATACGCAATCGCTGTTGAAAAAATAGCCAAAAAAACCACATGTTTTAGGTGCTCAAATTGCTCTATATTTACCGCATGTATGGCCGTGTGAAAAAACAGATACATGATAAGTGAGCTACATGTAAGCATTCCAAAAGCTGAGAAAATCGGATCTTTTCCTTTTAAAATTTTACCAAAGATGCCAGCAAAAGCGTACGATATGGGGGCGATTAACGCGATGAGTTTATACACATCAACAACCATTTTTTCATGCGGATTCAAAAGAAATACAATACCTAAAAATCCTATAGTGATACCTAGAATTTTCAGTTTCGATAACTTTTCATCTTGGGTGAGAAGGTGAGCAAAAGATGCCACAAAAATAGGTGTTGTTGCATTAAAAAGTGAAGCCATGGAAGCAGTGATGCCGTTTTGAGCGTAGGTAAACGCTAGGAAAGGAATAACATTGTTTAAAATTCCCATGACCAAAAAAGAGAGCCAAAGCTTCCAATCAAAATCAAACTTAACGCGTTTGAGTAGCAAAAACCCAAAAAGCGTCAATGCTGCAAAAAAAACTCTGAAAAAAACAATCTGCTCATACGAAAAAAAGAGCAATGATTTGGCAATAAAATAAAAAGACGCTCCCCACAATAGCGAGAGAATGAGAAGTAAATTGAAGTTTTTAAGTTCCATATTAACCCTTTTTTTAGGGTTAGTGTATAGCAACACTGACACTAAAAACAATCCGAATCTTGCTGTTACCTTTAGGGTACAAGGCATAAAAATAGGGTGGCTTAGCGCTTTACTTTTTGGCAATAACCCATCTGAACTGCTGTTCGGTAACCACGGAGCCCCATTGGTTCCCATTTTCTTCTTTTATAAGCTCAAAGCCAAATGACTCATAAAGCTTTCGTGCTGCATGTAAGCCTTTAAATGTCCAAAGCTCTATCGCATCAAACCCTGATTTTTCACAAAATATGACTGCCTCGTGAAGCAGTTGGCGCCCAATCCCTTGACCTTGACATTTTTCATCCATGATAAACCATCGCAAGTGCGCGTTGTTGTCTCCTAAATCTTCGCCATCAATTGCAATTGAACCCACAATGGTGTCATTGTACCGTGCCATCCAAAGATTATTGCGAGGGTTGTTTAGACGACTGACAAATTCAGCCATTCCCATAGCGACTTTACTTTCAAAAAATTGTCCAAAATGGGAAGAGTGCGCGTAAAAAGTAGCGTGCATTTCAGTGACTCTGCCCACAACACCAGGACGATACCCTGAGTCTAGTGTGATTGCATTGAGCGTTGTGTTTGGGGTGGTTAAACGACATCCTTGCAAAGCCTCTGCGTAGGTGCAAAGCCCTTGTACAACGGCTTGCTGTTGCGAAACATCTAAATGTTCCATGGCAGTTTTAACTTGTTTTTGCCCGTACAAATGTATGGCTTCAACCGTTTTTTCACCTTGTTTTGTTAATAACAGATTTTTAATACGACCATCTTTGGGATCAGTATTTTCTATCACTTCGCCCGTTTTAATGAGTTTGTTGACCATTCTGCTAACACTTGATTTTTCCAAGCTGAGTGTATGCACAAGTTGCAACGCTGTCATAGCGCCTTGTTTTTCAATTTCTAACAATGCGTGAACGGCGGATGGGGAGTAGTTGGTCCCAGCCAAAGTCTTTTCCATGAACCCGAGTTCTCTTACCATGTGCCGTGAAGCCGTACGAATCTGGTTTATCGTAGAGGATGGATCTGTATTCATTTAAAAACCTTGTCCATGAAATAATAGTTGTATAGTACAACTATTGTAAACAAGAGTCAAATGTGTAAATAAAGGAGGCTATTTTTACATGCCCATTTACAGCACTTTGTGCATCACATACGTATTGACATAACCCAATTTTCCATGCTTATAGGCGTTGGGGATGGTACCGACAATAGCAAAGCCAAGTTTTTGCCATAATGTGACGGCAACGGTATTGGTCGATACGACAGCATTAAATTGCATGGCGGTGTAGCCAAGGGAACGACCCATTTCTTGGCTGTGTTCACAAAGAGCGCGCGCTACGCCTTTGCCTCTCGCGTTTGAAGAGACCATATACCCGCAGTTGCAGATGTGTGAACTCGGTCCCATGCCGTTTGCTTTTAGGAAGTAACTGCCGAGTATTGTTTCGCCTTCTTTGGCTACAAAACAGACTTGCGGTACTTCACACCATAATGTATAGGCTTCTAGATAGGTCATATGTGGTTCATACGCATAGGTTTCTTGGGCTTGAATGATCGCCTCAAATTCAGGCCAAAACTGATGAAAATCTTTTTCACAAATCGGAACGATGTTCATAAAATTCCTTTACATGTAAATACGAATAGCTAGTTATCCAAATAAATTTCAATTCTCTCTTTGCCTTTGCCAATATTCTTTCGTTTTAAGGAGAGTTGACCCACTTCGCCTGTGTGTTTTAAGTGTGTTCCTCCACAAGGAACCTCTGCGAAACCGTCGATTTTCCAGTAGCGTCTTTGATTTGCAATGTCGCTGTAGTCACTTTTGATGGGTAGGTTTTTCTCGATTAATTCAGCTGCTTTGAGAAGAAGTAAGGGAAACAAGGTGCTGATGTTTTCATGCCAAAAAAAATCAATTCGAGCTTTATCTTGGGCGATGTGTGCACCAATTTTTTCCACAGAACCTAGCTCTTGATAGAGGAGTTCCAGGATTAATTCCGCGGCAAAATGGTGTTGCATCAGGCTATAACGCCTTTGCCAGTCGATCTTGACCATTACTTCTTGACCTATGTGAAGATTATGTTCGCTTGGCATGGTGTAGCGGATATTGGTGCCTTCTTTTGTAGCTTCTAAGACTTCAATGCCACCAATGGTTCCAAAATCGCTCTCTTGTCCGCCTGAAAATGCGTAAAAAATGGTTTGATCTAAGTAAATACAATCACCCTCAACCGATTCAATTTTTGCTTGAATTTCGCTCAAATAGGGGTCATTCCAAAAAAGTTTTTGTAGCATAACGTTCTCCATGGTTTAGTGCATGGGTATTATATAAAAAATCGAAGGGAAAAAGGATAAGGAAAGAGGCTACTTTTTAGCTTTACATGTAAAGACAAAAAGTAGCCTCGTCACTTTCTTTTCCAAAGCTATCAATGACGATCAACCGTTTATCGGAGAAGGCATTTTACGCAAATTTTTGAAAGAGACCTACTATGAGCACATACTTCCACCCAAAAGCGAAGAAAGTGAACAGGAGTCCTCTTTTATGGAGCATATCGAGAAGATTAAAGAGTGGATTTTGAGATGAAGTGAAGGGGCTACTTTTTAACTTGCTGACCCCCTTTTATTCTTTTTGACTAATGGCACGCAAATGATGCACCTAGATGAATTACATGGGCATAGGTCTCTTCACTAAAGCCAGGGTTGTTTTTAATTAATTCTTCTCGAGCTTTTTCATATCGAATACTGCTTGCCACTTTTTGATTTGCCATTTCTACTAGGGCATCACCTACTTCGTAGTTACTTGTTAACAACTTTCTGCAGCGTTCAATCCATTCTTGAATTTCATTTCGTGATTTAGATTTGAAAATTTGAAAAATATTAATTTGGTTGTTGTTATTTGAATAGGTTTCATTATAATAAAAAACAATATAAATTCCATCAGAAAGATTGACTGACAGTGCTCTATCAATAGTTTTCTGTTTATATTTATCTTCTAATTCTTTTTGGCTATCCATCAATTTTTTCCTTTCACAACGAACATTCTTGAAATAAAATAGAGGGCTTAACTTTTTAACTTTCTTACATGTAAAGATTTTTCTGCTTATTTTCAACAAATTATTGTAGCAAAAAGAAGGAGGTATTTCAATTTTTAATCAAGAGGACAAGCTATTTTTTATCTTTACATGTAAAGAAGATAGGAATGTCCTATCTCACCACTAATCTCAAACCAACCCATACCAAAGCCTTTATACACTAAACTGCACCACACTACAAAGGCATCATCCATGAATCACGATTTACTCACTCTCCAACCCGACAGGCCGCCAGTTATCACCTCAGAGATTGAACTGATACATTTCTATCATGACACGAATGTGAAGGCTGCCGTTCAGCAGATGATAGCAGGGACGTATGTTCTGGTGGAAGAGTTGTATAGCAATGGTTTAGAGATTTTGGCGGAACTCAAACGAACGCTTTTAGTTTATTACACCGACACAAAATTTCAAGGACAACGCGATTTTCGTAGCGCCTTTAGAGAGGCATCGCACCGTTTATTAGTGGAAGTCAAAGGTCATAAATTGCTTGTTAAGAAGGCTCCCGTGATTGGTTGGTTGGAGGTGTTATACCCCGAGGTTTCTGACTTTTATGTCTCTTTCCCTGAAGTACAGGGCATGAATAGCGCATGGCAGTGGTATAAAAAAGGTATTGAAGTGAAAACCTTAGGCATCACGCTTCACCCATTTTACGGCACGTACTTTCCCACACGATTTGACCATTTAACCCTCTTTGATAAATGGTTGAAAAAATACGTTGGCTCAAAAGAGAAGGCGATAGAAATAGGCGTAGGAAGTGGCATTTTATCGTTTCAACTCATTCAAAATGGTTTTAAAAATATCTTCGCAACCGATACCAATAAAAATGCGATTATCGGTGTTGCGCAAGAGTGTAAGCGATTGGGTTATGAAGGGAATATAACCCTAAATCATGGTGATTTATTTGAAAATTGCGATGTTAAAGCGGATGTGATTGTTTTTAATCCGCCTTGGTTACTGGCAAAACATACTTTGGAAGAGGGGCTTGATAAAGCGATTTATTATGAAAAAGAGCTCTTTCCACGATTTTTTGAACAAGCATTAAAGCACCTTGCACCTGAAGGAAAACTAGTGCTACTCTTCTCAAATCTCGCGCAAGTCATTGATGAAAAAAGCGCTCATCCCATCATAGAAGAGTTACAAAATCACAACCGTTTTAGAAAAGAGTTACACCTCAGACGTGATGTGAGCGCTTCATCGAAAAAAACAAAACGCACCGATGCAAGAGAGAATGAAAAAGTCGAATTGTGGGTTTTAGCGCCAAAAGAGAAGGACGCGTTATCGTAAAAGTGTGTGGATGGTTTCGTTTTTGGCTTTACATGTAAACGTAAAGCCCTTTTACGTTTACATGCGAAAGAGGCTTTTTATATTCCGTCTATACTTAGCAGTATGACAGTCGCCAACAAGAAAAAATTGATCTTATGAAAAAGGGCACCTGCGTGGCTTGGCGTAAGCGGTTCAGAGAGAATTTTTGTTCCGAAAAAGACTGCCGTTAGATCCAATCCTACTAACAATGCAATAACCATTGGATTATGCACACGAAAAATCAGCATAGCAAAAATACCGCAAAGAATCGTAAATGTCCACCATACAAAAAGCACCCGACGAAATGCTTCATCACCCAATACTTCACTAGCAGTAGGAAATCCTCCTCTTTTGTAGTCTTCATCATGCTTCGCCATCAACAGCCAAAAATGAGGTACCTGCCAGACAAAGAAAAGCAATCCAAGTGCTAGAAATTCTGGTTCTGCCAGACTGCGTCCAGCTGCCAACCAACCGATAGCGGGAGGAATGACGCCTAAAAGTCCTCCTGGAACGACGGTAAAAGCCGAATGAGGTTTAAGATAGGTATAAAGACCGTTATACCACAAAGGCACGAAAAGAAAGAGGATCAAGCCTGAATTTCCGAGTTCGCTGTGGATTAAAAGCATCGCCACTACGATCAAAACGATCGAGAGAAGCAAAACGTTAGAAGGCGTGATACGCCCAGAAGGTATAGGGCGTCGTTTGGTACGTGCCATTTTGGCATCACTTTCTCTTTCTTGGTATTGATTGAGCGCTGATACCCCTAAAGCAAGGAGCAAGACCGCAAGGACAGACCCTGCCATCTGCATGACATTTTCACCTCGTACCAGTATAAAGGTGAGCACTGCTGAGAGTGTTACGGCTGCTGAGAGGCGAAATTTGGTTACCTCAAAAAATAAGCGGATCATTGGATCTCTTTAATATAGTTTACAAGTGCATCTATCTCAGCTTGCGTGAGCGTCTTTCCAAAAGAGGGCATCATGTTTGCAGAAAAGCCTTCCACCACATCGGCATTTGGATCGTGAATAGATGTGTGCAGATACGCTTCATCCGCCTTCACTTCCCGTTCTTTTCCATCTGTAAGGACTTTTCGGACACTCATATAAATGCCTTTAAGGCTTGGTCCTATCTTTTTAGTCCCATCAAGGCTATGGCAGGCGATGCAACCTTTACTCTTAAATAAGGCAGTGCCATCTGGCTTACTTGGCGCAACTGCTTGTTGTTCTGTTTTGACAACCTCTTCGACGACGGGTTTGACTTCTTCATGACCCGTAACGGGTGTTGTATCGTTTTGCTGTTTCATAAACTCTATGAGAGATTCCATCTGGTCTTTGTCTATCTGGTCTGAAAGATTTGGCATGATCCCACTTTGGAACCCTTGAGCGACATCTTTATCAGGCGTGCGAATGGATGAGCGAATATACTCATCATCGGCAATCACTTCGCGTAGTTTTCCCTCTGTCAGTACTTTGATCTTTGCGCCGTACATGCCTTTAAACGAAGGTCCTACGCTCTCTGAGCCGTCTAAACTATGGCATGAAACGCATCCGAGTGTCTTATATACCTCTTCGCCTTTTCCTTTGGGTTCCTCTGTGTCGTGAGGACTAAGTTTTCCACTGGCGTACCAGGTATCAAAAGCTGTTTTATCCATCACTTCTAGCTTCGTCAGCATCATCGCGTGTCCGACACCACAATACTCTGCACATTCGATGTCATAGCTCCCTATGGCGGTCGCATTAAACCATAAATGAGTTATTCTGCCTGGTACTACATCTTCTTTGACGCGAAAAGCTGGAACAAAAAAACTGTGCAATACGTCGTTCTCAAGTGAAGCAAGACGTAGTTGAATGTTCTCTCCAATAGGAACATAGAGTTCCGCCGTTCTTTTACCGTTAGGGTAGGTAAATGTCCACGACCACCGTTTCCCCAACACATCCACCGTAAACGCATCCTTGGGCATCGTCCGTAACTCTCTAAAAGAGGTATATCCGTAATAGAAAATGATGAACAACAAGATCGTCGGAATAACCGTCCAAGCTATCTCAAGCGGCAGATAATGCCTGATGTTTCGTATCTCTTCGGGCTTGACTCGGCTGTGATGGTAACGAATAATAAAAAAGACCATGAGTCCCACGACCAACACAAACATTGCCGCAGAAATGCCTGTAGAAATCCAAAACGCCTGATCCACATCATCCGCGAAGGTAGAAGCATGCTTGTTAAATCCTTCCAACATAGGGACTCCTTTACGAATGTGCCACGTCGATACCGACGATCACAAAAAAAATAAGCATGATGATCAAAGCCATCACGATATAGCCTTTTAAATAGGCGTTTTCACTACGCAAATGCATGTAAAATGCACTGACAAGCCCTATCTTTATAATACTTATCCCTAACTGTACACCCGCTGTATTTCCCGGTGTCAGATGATACAATGTGGGCTGTATGAACGTGAGCAGGGTCAGTAACAACAGACCTGCCAATACTTTTGTATAAAGAGCAAGAGTGTATGTCATCTTAGACTCCTATCATGTAAAGTAGCGGAAAAAGAACGATCCAGATCAGATGTACAAAATCCCAATACAGAGTGACATTTTTCATAACGATGGTATGTTCAGGATGGATACCGCCCGAGCGCATAAGCAGCAACACCCAACTCATAAGCGCTATTCCTATGATTACATGTAACCCGTGAAGTCCTGTCATGACAAAATAAAGACCGAAAAAAAGTATCTCTCCTGTGTCTTTGGCGTCAAGCAGTTTGGAGCCAGGATAGATACCATGGCTGATATCTACACCCCATTCCGAAGCTTTGATGCCTAAAAATACAATAGCGATGAAAATCGTCAAACCGACTAACATAGCAGAGAGTTTTAGCTTTCCCTGACGCATCATCAGCGTAGCAACCCCCATCGTATACGTGCTGATCAAGAGTAACACCGTATTGGTGCCGCCCAGCCAGATGTTTAAATCTGCGGAGGAGAAAGCAAACATGGCAGTATGTCGGTAGAAATAGATGCCATAAAGTAAAAAAAGTACACCGAACATCATTCCCTCAGTGAGCAAAAAAACCCAAAAGCCAAGTTTATCACCACTGTAATCATCCTTAAAATCAGCTACCGGATAGGACTTGCCCTGCCTATCATAAGCCATCTCCTGTTCCATTAGCGTATCCTTCTAAAATTTTCGTCCAGCTGAACCAACGGTTCGCCGTCTTCATATTCGTAAGGGTCAAAATCCACATAAGGAATCTTAGAAAAGTTCTCTAAAGGCGGTGGAGAAGGGATATGCCACTCCAATGTCGTACCTCTCCAAGGATTTGGACCCGCTTCTTTACCCTCTTTGAGCCCTTTGTAAAACGTATAAAGAACAAGCAGAAGCCCCAATGCAACTAAAAGGGCTCCGATACCCGATAGTTGATGGTAGATTGTAAACGTCGGTAGATAGTCAAAATAGCGTCGTGGATTGCCAAGAAAGCCTGCGATAAACATCGGGAACCAAAGCATGTTAAAGCCCACGAACATCAAACCAAAAGCGACACGCCCTTTAACTTCATCATACATTTTCCCCGTGATTTTTGGATACCAGTAATGCATTCCACCGATGAACATAAAAACAACGCCACCCAAAATGGTATAGTGAAAATGCGCCACGACGAAGTAGGTGTCATGAAGATGGATGTCTGGACCCAAAGCCCCAAGCGTGAGTCCTGTAAGCCCGCCAACGGTAAAGTTTACGATACTTCCAAGAATCCACAGCATGGGTGTTGCTAGAACAATAGAGCCTTTATAAAGCGTGGCTAACCAGTCAAATATTTTCACTCCCGTGGGTATGGCGACAAGAAAAGTCAAAAATGAGAAGATGAGACGTGCTATGTCGCTTATGCCTGAGGTAAACATATGATGTCCCCAAACCAAATAACCAATCCCTGCAATCGAAGCAGAGGAGATGGCAATAGAGCGGTATCCAAAAATGGTACGTCTTGTGAACACGGGCAAAACTTCTGAGATAATGCCAAATCCAGGAAGAATCATAAGATAGACCGCTGGATGAGAATAGATCCAAAAAAGATGCTCAAATAGGATAGGATCACCACCTTTTGATGGATCAAAGACGCCAATGCCCAGTGTTCGCTCCAAGATGACCAATATGAGTGTAATGCCTATGACAGGCGTTGCAAGCACTTGTATCCAAGCTGTGGCATACAAACCCCAGACAAAAAGTGGCATCTTGAAAAAATCCATACCGGGTGCTCGTAGACGGTGAATCGTCACGACAAAATTGAGCCCCGTCAAAATGGAAGAGAGCCCCAAAATGAATGCGGCAATAAGCGTGGAGAGCACATGGGAATCCGTGCGGATACTATAGGGTGCATAAAACGTCCAACCCGTGTCTGCAAATCCCGCTCCTGTGACCAAAGAGGAGAGGGCTACCACCACTCCTAGGATATACAGCCACCATGACAACAGATTTAAACGCGGGAAGGAAAGATCTCTCGCTCCGAGCATCAATGGCAATATGAAGTTTCCAAGTCCTGCAGCAATTCCTGGGACAATGAACAAAAAGATCATTGTTACTCCGTGGAAGGTAAAAAGCTGATTGTATGTTTGGGCTTGTATCAACTGCTGTCCAGGGAAAAACAGTTCTGCACGCATGGTCAGTGCGGCACCGACCGCACAAAAAAACAGTGCGAACAGTACACCTATATATAAAATAGCTATGCGTTTATGATCTATCGAAAATATCCACTGCAGTATCTTGCTTTTATGCGTCCCAAAGATGGTATGTGTCTCATAATAAAAACTAGGCATCATTTTCCTCCGATGAGTCTTTTTTTCTTCCTGTTAAAACTAAGTAAAGGAAAAAACCGCCTAATATAAGCGATAGAACCACAGCAACTATTTTTTCTGTCGCTAAGACATAGGTCTTGGCGACAGAATCGAAAGAAAAGCAAAACAGCAGTGTCTTTGCGATGGTCGGTCTTACCGTTCCCTGCGACGCTTCCATCATTGCCATCTGAATATCAAAAGGAAGTTGTTTTATGCCGTTGAGATAACGAGTGATCTTACCTTCTGGTGAGAGAGCAATTAGTACGGCAGGGTGTATGTACTCCACCATCCCATGATGCCCCATCTGTTTTTCATAATGAAATCCTACGCTTTGTGTCACCTGAGAAATATCTGCCTCGCTCCCTGTTAGAAATGTCCATGCACTTGTATCGAAATGTGTCATGGGAGCCATCAGCTCGGACTTTTTATGCGCTGCATCTTTGGGCGTTTCTTCAGGATCAAAACTTAATGTAATGACCTTATAGTCTTCATTTTCTGTCAGTTTGACTTTCTCTAGATTTTTTGCAAGGTCTTGGAGTTGAAGGGTACACAAAGCGGGGCATACGTAGTAGTTTAATGTAAGGATGATCGGTTTACCGTCCATAAGTTGCCTAAACGTCACCTGTTTGCCAGTTTCATCTAAAAACGGGATATCTAAAGGCACATAACTGCCTAGATGTTCTTCTTCCCCCAGTTTTTCATTTGCACATAAAGCAGAACAGAACAGCATTACAGCAAAAAATTGACTTAAAAAAGATGAAAACACACTATTTTTTTTTAATGTATAAGTCGACATATTTAAAATCTCCTCTACCTAAGAAACATCACATTACATCAATCACCTATAACTATTATTTATATTCTAGGTTGCATCCTAACTTAAGAATTTAAAAATCAATCTTTCATATTCTAGTTACATCCGCGCTATGTGTTTTTTTTAAATTAACGGTTTTTCTATCTCTTTTCCCCTTGTCACAAACCCATATAATCCCTTTTACATGTAAAGAAGAGCGTAAACGTTAAAAGTTAGTTCTTCCCTCATTTATTTTAAAGTATTCTTAAAATTTTATGCTATTTTCATGCTACACAGTTAATGTAAGATTTTAACAGACTTCTTACATAACTTAACCCATTCCATTGTATTAGGTTATGAAAGAAGTCTAATATGCTTTAAGGAGGCAATATGAAAATAGTTAAACTTAGCTTGGTGGCTTTCGTCGTTGCTGGACTTGCGTCTAGCTCTTTTGCTGCGAGTGATACACTTGCAGACGCATTTAAAAACGGAAAAGTAACGGGTGAATTACGCGCCTGGTATTTTGATCGAGACACGGGTGATCAAAATAATGGGACATTGGCGAAAGGTGATGCCGATATTTTTACTACAGGCGTTATGCTAAGTTACGTGACAGATTCGTTGAATGGTTTGAGCTTTGGTGCGACATTCCAAGGAAGTTACTCTCCTTTTGCTGACAATGACGCAAAAAATCTTTACGGTACCGATATGTACGGTTCGGGTGCGGTGCTTTCAGAAGCATACGTAACGTATACGCTTGGTAAAACAACGGCAAAAGTGGGTCGACAATTTATTGCAAGCCCACTTGTTAACAGCTCTGGTTCACGTATGATTAAAGAAGCGTTTCAAGCAGCCGTTTTGATCAATACAGACCTTCCCAATACAACATTGGTTGCAGGGTATTCTGACAGATTTCAAGGCAGAACATCCGATTATGACAGAAGCGTAGATGGTTCTGATTCTGAAATGCCTAGCTTTAAAAAAGAAGCTGTATTTTATGGAACGGGTACGACTGCAGGATCAAACGTTTTTGGATTTGATGGAGCGTACACAGCGGCTGCTATCAATAAATCAATCACAAACTTGACATTAACAGGTCAATACCTCTTTGTCAATGATGTTGAATTCACAGAAGGCGGTGATGCCAATGTCTTCTACGCTGAGGGTAACTATGTTGTGCCTTTAAGCACAATGAAACTCCTTTTTGATGTAACGTACCGTGGTTCTAGAACATCCAATGAGACATTTGATGGTTTCCATGTTGAAGGTGATATGTACCAAGGTCGTATCGGTTTTAGCGAGTTAGCAGGCTTTAAGGCGTCTTTTGCGTATAGTACGGTATCCGATGACCAATCCGTTCTCTTAGGTGCAGGAAATGGACCATCAACCTATACAGCACCACTGGTCAAAGGTGCGGAAGTAACTTCAGGTGCTAATACAGATGCCTACAAGATTGAAGTTGGTTATGATTTTACTACCGTTGGCGTTACTGGTCTGAAAGTCTTAGGTCAATATGCAAAAATCAATCAAGACAAACACACTGCCACATCAGGCATTGTATTGAACGGTGCAACGGTTGATACGGAATCTACTTACTGGGAAGCACAAGTTGCTTACGATCTTCCAACCATCAAAGGTTTAACACTCTCTTTAGAGTATGAAGATGGTCAAAAAGAGACAACCACAACGGTAGATTCAAGCGAGATACGATTTAGAGCGAACTACAAATTCTAACGTGTACAGACGCTAATTTTTGCTAAACCAGTGGCAGTAATGCTGCTGGTTTTTCTTTTAACTCTTTAAGCCTCAATTTTTTTTGGTTTTTAGCTTTACATGTAAAGAAAGTTAAAAGCCAAGTTTGCGACCATCTTTGCTTCAAAATTGCTAAATAAAAGAAAAATAATTTTTCTTTAGAACCTGTTTTGTAAGGAATACAATATGCTTACAACTAAATAACATGGTATCGATTTGATATTTATATCACATCAAATCGATATAATCGTGCTATAATATTTTCATATTTGACACGTTTTTTAAAAATATGTATAATCCACACTCAAAAGTTAATGAAAGGAGTTAAAATGTGCAACGATATCAAGTTGTTTTTTGTTGGTATTGCTAATAGCCTAAGTTCTGATGGCTATCGTGACATTGTAATTGCTCCAAAAAAGTTAGGTACAACAGCTAAAGATATTCACGATAAACGACAAGAAAATTATAAAGAAATTGTAAAGCGTACCAATGGGCAAATTGAGCAGATCAAAGCGATCTCCTAATACCACTCATAGAGGTGCACAAAATGATGCACCTTCTCAAGACTCTACTATTAAACAACAAATAGCTAATATTCAAAATAATTTTAATTTTGCTCAAAATATTGATCTTGGCAAGTTATCCCAATTAGAACAAATCAATCCAGATCTTGCCCACAGAATGACAACAATTTATGAAGAACAATTCAAGCATGCCGTATTCTGTGATACTTCTATCATTGAACTTGAAAAAAAAGAACAGCAATTAAGAGAAACTGAAATTCCACATCAGAGAAAATTTGCTTTTAGGGCACAGTTCTTTGCTGTATTTATTTCGTTAGCTGGACTTGGTACTGCGATTTTATCGATGTATTATGGTTATCCTTGGCTTGGCGGCACTGCTATTACAATTCCCATTGGCGTTGTTGCTGTCAATCTATTAGGAATTAGGAATAAGAACCAGAAATAAGCCAGCTAGATATTGCCCCCCTTTAAACCCTTCCAAAACTTCAACAACCCTTTTACATGTAAACCCCAAAATCCCCACAAACTTAAATTTATCACATTAAAGTATTGACTTAAGTCATAGATTGGATTTTTGCTTAGTGATAGAATGACCTCGTAACTCAAATCAGGAGGTATCACTATGTCGCTTTCAAGAAGAGACTTTCTAAAAACAACTGCCGCTGCGACGGCTGCCGCGAGCGTGGGTATTAGCGTACCTAGCGAGCTTAAGGCTGCGGGCGAGCAAGCAGAAGCCGGTTGGCGCTGGGACAAATCCGTTTGCCGTTTCTGTGGTACCGGTTGTGGTATTATGGTTGCGACCAAAGAGGGTAAAATCGTCGCAGTCAAAGGTGATCCAGCAGCTCCCGTCAATCGCGGACTGAACTGTATCAAGGGCTATTTTAATGCCAAAATTATGTATGGCGCGGATCGTCTTAAAGAGCCACTTTTACGCATGAACGACAAAGGTGAATTTGACAAAAAAGGTCAATTCAAACCTGTCTCATGGAAAAGAGCATTCGATGAGATGGAAAAACACATGAAAGCCGCGATGAAAGCGGGTGGCCCTGAAGCCATCGGTGTGTTTGGTTCAGGTCAATACACCATTCATGAAGGCTATGTTGCCGCCAAGCTTATGAAAGCGGGCTTTCGCTCTAACGCCATCGACCCCAATGCCCGTCACTGTATGGCTTCAGCGGTTGCTGGCTTTATGCAAACCTTTGGAATTGATGAGCCATCAGGCTGTTACGATGACATTGAACTGACCGACACCATCGTGACATGGGGTGCCAATATGGCGGAGATGCACCCGATTTTGTGGTCTCGCGTGAGTGATCGTAAACTTACATCACCTGACAAAGTCAAAGTAGTGAATCTCTCTACCTATACACACCGAAGCTCTGACCTTGCGGATGTTGAGATCATCTTCTCTCCAAGCACGGACTTAGCGATTTGGAACTACATCGCTCGTGAGATTGTTTACAATCACCCAGAGGCGATTGATTGGGACTTTGTGAAGAAAAACACCATTTTTGCAACAGGTTTTGCTAACATCGGTTACGGTATGCGAACCGAAGCAGATGCTCGTAAAAATGGCTACTCTGAAAAAGAGCTGGTAATCAATAAAAAAGAAGATGCAAAAGTGATCTCCGAAAAAGAGGCTCCCGGTCTTGCGCACTTAGGTGTCAAAGCAGGCGATGTCATGAAAATGGACAAAGCTGCGGCTGCGGGCGTTCACTGGGAAATTAGCTTTGAAGATTTCAAAAAAGGACTTGCTCCTTATACGCTGGATTATGTTGCCAAAATTTCTAAAGGTAATCCAGACGAGAGCCTTGCAGATTTCAAAGCAAAACTTCAAACACTTGCGAACCTTTACATCGAGAAAAGTAGAAAAGTGGTCAGCTTCTGGACCATGGGTATGAACCAACACCAACGTGGTACGTGGGTCAATGAGCAAGCGTACATGGTTCACTTTTTACTCGGCAAACAAGCCAAACCAGGCGATGGCGCGTTCTCTCTAACAGGACAACCAAGTGCATGTGGAACTGCTCGTGAAGTCGGTACCTTTACACATCGCTTACCTGCAGATATGGACGTTTCCATTCCTAAACACAGAGAAATTACGGAAAAAGTATGGAAACTTCCTGCTGGTACACTAAACCCTATGGGCTACCAACACATTATGAATATTCACCGACAAATCGAGAGTGGAAAAATTAAATTTGCATGGGTCAACGTGTGCAATCCTTACCAAGACACCGCTAATGCAGAACACTGGATCAAAGCGGCACGTAAAGAAGGAAACTTCATCGTCTGTTCAGACGCGTATCCTGGTATTTCGGCTAAAGTATCTGATCTTATCTTGCCTTCAGCGATGATCTATGAGAAATGGGGCGGATACGGCAATGCAGAGCGTCGTACACAACAATGGAAACAGCAAGTTCTTCCAGTCGGCGACGCGATGAGTGACACATGGCAGTGGGTTGAGCTTTCAAAACGCTTTACGATCAAAGATGTATGGGGCGAGCAACCGATCAAAGATGGCAAACTTCCAAATGTCATCGAAGCCGCCAAAGCTATGGGCTATAAAGAGACGGACACGCTTTATGATGTTCTCTTTGCCAATGAATTCTTTAAATCATTCAAAGCTAAAGACCCTATCGGTGAAGGTTTTGACAACAGTGAAGTGTTTGGTGATAAACGTGGCGTGATGGGTAGTGATGGTAAAGAGTGGAAAGGGTATGGCTTCTTCTTGCAAAAAGCAATTTGGGAAGAGTACCGACAATTTGGACTAGGTCATGGACATGACTTGGCGGATTTTGACACGTATCATAAAGTCAGAGGTCTTAAATGGCCGGTTGTGGATGGCAAAGAGACACAATGGCGTTTTAATGCCAAATACGATCCGTACGCGGCAAAAGCGAACAATGGTGAATTTGCATTCTACGGTGACGCGGCAAAAGCACTTAAACGTGGTGATCTTTTAAAACCAACCACCGAAGAGACCTTCTCTTTGAAAAACAAAGCAAAAATCTTCTTTAGACCGTATATGGACCCTTGCGAAATGCCAGATGCTGAGTATGACAGCTGGTTATGTACAGGACGTGTGTTGGAGCACTGGCATAGTGGTACGATGACCATGCGTGTACCTGAATTGTACCGTGCCGTTCCTGAAGCATTGTGCTATATGCACCCAGACGATGCGAAAGTCAAAGGGTTTAAACAAGGTGAGCTGATCTGGATCGAGAGTCGTAGAGGTTCGTGTAAAGCGCGTGTTGAAACACGTGGTAGAAACCGAACGCCAAAAGGTTTAGTCTATGTTCCTTGGTTTGATGAGAAAGTGTTCATCAACAAAGTGTGCCTTGATGCCACATGTCCGATCTCTAAACAGACAGACTATAAAAAATGTGCGGTTAAGCTTTATAAAGCGTAATCATAAAAATGGAAACAACCGATAAAATCGCAATCACCCCTCGCCGTAAATTCCTCGCTTTGATGGCTCAAAGTGGTGGACTCATGGCGCTGGGAGGCATGGTTTGGACAGGGTACTTGGAAGAGGCAAAATCAGCACCGCTGATTCTTCGTCCTCCTGCTGCAGTCCTTGAAGTAGACTTTATGCGTTTATGTATCAAGTGTGGTCAGTGTGTTACTGCCTGTCCATACCATACGCTCAGTCTTGCCAAGCCAGGTGATACAAAGCCTCTTGGAACACCTTTTTACATTCCAAGAGAGGTTCCGTGTTACATGTGTACGGACATACCCTGTGTGCCTGTATGCCCAAGCGGAGCGTTGGATGTGAAAAGTGTTTCTAAGATCACTGAGGGTGTTCAAGAACTTGACATTACCAAAGCACGTATGGGACTTGCCGTCGTTGATGTTGAGTCGTGCATCGCGTTTTGGGGCATTCAGTGTGATGCGTGTTACCGAGCCTGTCCTATCATGGATAGTGCGATTAAGTTAGAGTATAAACGCAATGAGCGAACAGGCAAACATGCTTATTTAACACCGATCGTGAACAGTCTCACCTGTACGGGGTGTGGCTTGTGCGAGAGGGCGTGTGTCACTGAAAAAGCGGCGATTCATGTGTTGCCTTTGGACATTGCCAAAGGGGCTATTGGTTCGCACTACATCAAGGGCTGGGAGCAGGGTGATGAAAAGCGCTTAGAAAAAGCTGGAGGCGATGTCACAACACATACCAAACGTAGTGAGAAGTCTGCGACAGATTATCTCAATACGAATGAGGAGATGTTCAAATGAGAGAATGGATGAGAAGCCACCGTTTTATGATGGCACGACGTTTGACTCAGCTGGGCATTCTTGGGCTATTTATAGCAGCCAATAGTTATGGCTTTATGCTGTTAAGTGGCAATCTCAGTGCCTCTTTGGTGCTGAAAAAGCTTCCTTTAGCCGATCCGTTTGCCCTGTTGCAGATGTTCTCAGCTGGGGCACTGTTAGGGGTTGATGTTCTTCTTGGAGGAGCATTGATACTTCTGTTTTACATCGTTGTTGGAGGTCGCGCGTTTTGTTCATGGGTATGCCCACTCAATATGGTCACAGACGCGGCAAATTGGACGCGTAGAGTCTTTTTTCTTGAAAAAACGATTGAAAAAAAGCTCTGGCTCGGTCGCACTGTTCGGTACTGGGTTTTGGCCCTTACGCTGATACTGTCGTTCATCACAGGTGTTGCGGCGTTTGAGATGGTCAGTCCTATCGGGATTTTAAGTCGAGGTATCATCTTTGGAATGGGGCTAAGCGTTGCTCCCATACTGTGCATTTATCTGTTTGATCTTTTTGCGGTGAAAAATGGCTGGTGTGGACATATCTGTCCTTTGGGTGGTTTTTACTCTCTTGTTGGGAAGCTGAGCCTCATTCGTGTGAAGCACGATCACACCAAATGTACGTTGTGCATGAAGTGTAAAGAGATTTGTCCTGAAAAACAGGTTCTTGGCATTATTTCCAAACGAAGTGGTGCGATAGATTCTGGAGAGTGTACCAACTGTGGCAGATGCGTTGAGGTGTGTGAGAGTGATGCACTCTCTTTTGGTGTGAGGAATTACATTAACACAAATGTAGGAGAAAAAGAATGATTAGTACAAAAACATTGATAATGGTCTCTTTGTTAGGCGTGATGGTAGCCAGCGGATGCGCGGTGTCTCAGTCATACAACGAAGAAGAATTAGGGCTTAGAAAGGTGGATCTCTACAGCGAGAAAACCGTTGTAGGTGAGCCAACATCGTACTCTACGGTGAGTGCAGGTGAATCAAAAATGATTCAAAGATCGTTTGAAAACGCGCCTCCGATGATCCCACATGATGTCGAAGGTATGATGGATATGACCAAAGATAGCAACGCATGTACAGGGTGTCACTTACCTGAAGTGGCTGAAGCAGTGAAGGCGACTCCGATTCCAAAGTCACACTTTTTTGACATGAGAACGCAAAAAGTGCTCACAGAGATGAGTCAAGCTCGCTACAACTGTTCAGCATGTCATGCGCCACAATCGGCAAACGAGCCTTTGGTTAAAAATGAGTTTAAACCAGACTATCGTAAAGCCAATGGCATGGAGCGCTCAAACCTCATTGACAACCTTAATGAAGGCGTGAGATAACCATGACGAATGGCAGCAGAAGAGGGGTTTTTACCTCTCTTTTTGGTATGAAAAAGGCGCAAAAAACTCAAAATGAGTTCTGTGTGCGCCCGCCGTATCACCAAGAGGGGTATGAATTTTTAGATCATTGCATTACATGTAACGATACGCCGTGCATGAGCGCTTGCGAAGAAAATATCATCTTCCTTGATGCTGCTCATACGCCTTGCTTAGACTTTACCAAACGAGGTTGTACGTTTTGTGAAGCGTGCGCAAGTGCGTGCCCCAGTGGGGTTTTAAGCCTTACATGTAACGATAAAAAAGAGTTACATGTAAAAGCCGAAATCGACCTTATGCGCTGTATGGCATGGCATCAAAGTTTGTGCAACAGTTGCTTGGATGCGTGTGAAAGTCGAGCCATTTTGTTTTTAGGACTTTTTCGTCCACACATAGAGATGGATGCGTGCAATGGCTGTGGTATGTGCGTTGGCATCTGTCCAAGTAGTGCGATTTTCATCAAAGAGGAGGCGAGGGTATGAGGTGTTTTTTTATCATAAGCCTGTGTGCAAGCGTTCTTTTAAGCGCAGAACTAAGCCCACGAAGCATCATCGAAGCTACTGGAAATGTGCAACACATAGCGCTTGTGGAGGGTAAAATCATCGCAGGAACGAGTGCGGGAACGCTTGAGATATTTAAGATGGATGACGCTTCTAAACTTTCTCACACTGTTTTTCCAAAGATCAAGGACTTTACAGGCGATGAGGTCGCGCCCAAACTCTTCTCGGTCGATATGCTAGACAAAACGCTTTTAGCCGTTGTTCAAGCCAGTAATGGCGCTCGTGAGCTTTACCTTGTTGAAGAGGGCAAGCCAAAAGTGCTCATCGATGCACACGCCAATCTTTTCATCTCTAAAGCCAAATTTGTTGATAAAAACCGCATCTTGGTCGCACTTCTCAGCAATGAGCTTCTGTTGTGGGATGTTAAAGAGAAAAAAGAGATTTACCGCGTTCAGCCTTCCTCTTCGCACTTTAGCGATTTTGCGTTGAATGAAACCAAAACCATGGTGGCAAGCTCATCTGAATCGGGCGAAATCACCCTTTTTGATGTGCTCAGTGGCAAAGTCATCAAAGTGCTGAAAGGCGGCAATGTGGACAATGTCTATAAAGTTGACTTTAAAAAAGATGCCATTTTGTGCGCAGGACAAGACAGACGTGGCATTATTTACGATCTTAAAAATGGGGCGTACGAGCGCTATGATGGCTCGTTTCTCATTTACGCAGGCGCTCTTAGTCCGAGCCTTCATTTGGGGGCTTTTGCCTTTAATGAACAAAACGATATTGTCTTGTTTAACCTTGCAACCAAGAGCAAAATCCACACGCTCAAAGGGCAGAAAAGTACGCTTAATACCATCGTTTTTGCCAGCGACAAAGAACTTGTCAGCAGTAGCGACGATCAATTTATTATGATTTGGAGACTCCCATGAATATTTCAAGTATTGTGATACAAACAAAGCCTTTACATGTAAAAGAGATCATCGCTATTTGCGAGGCGAGTGATTTTTGTGATTACCATTTTTCCGATGAGCAAACAGGCAAGATTATCGTGACGATTGAGGGTGAAAACCTCGATGAAGAGATGTCAAAGATGAAAAAAATCGAGCAGATTCCTCACGTCATCTGTGCCGATATGATGATGGCATACAGTGAGGATGAACTCGATGAGCAACGTGAAATGTTAGAACATTCTCCAAGCGTGCCAGAGATCCTCAATGATGAAACGATTGCACTCAAAGACATCGTCTACAAGGGTGATTTGAAGAAAAAAATCCATTAAGGAGTGTGCATGCAAACGACCTATCAGATGTTTATTGAAACGTTAGTGCCCAGTGATGAACTCATCGTCTCGCGTACGGATTTACAGGGGAACATAACCTATGCCAACGAGACATTTGCGCAGATTTCGGGTTATGAAGTGGATGAACTCATCGGAAAACCGCATAACATCGTGCGCCATCCCGATATGCCTCGTTCGATCTTTCAAACTCTTTGGCAGAGTTTAGCTTACGGTCAAATGTGGAGAGGTTATGTTAAAAACCTGCGTAAAGATGGCGGTTATTATTGGGTCTATGCGGAAGTTTCAGGCGTGTACAAAGAGGGCGTTTTAGTGGAGTATAAATCGCTTCGTGCTCCCATCGATGAAGCGACAAAAGTCATCATGCAAAAAGCATACGATGAGCGCAAAACACAGGAAGAAAAGATCAGCAGAGCGGTCATCTATTTGCAAAGCGATTTGGTTGAAAAACTCGAAAAATTGGCACATGAACAGAAGCGTTCCGCCGATGAGATCATGAATGAGATCGTAAGCGACACACTCTTTTAGAGGAGCCTTAAGCGCATACGCGGTACAATACCTTTAAAAAATATAAAGGCAATATCCATGGGTTTAGGTGTCGGTATCGTAGGACTCCCCAATGTCGGAAAATCAACCACGTTTAACGCGCTCACCAAAGCGCAAAATGCAGAATCTGCAAACTATCCTTTTTGTACAATTGAACCCAATAAAGCGGTGGTTCCTGTTCCAGATCCCAGACTTGAAGAGCTTGCAAAGATCGTCAATCCTGAGCGTATTCAGCACTCAACGGTCGATTTTGTCGACATCGCGGGTTTGGTAAAAGGTGCTAGTGCGGGTGAAGGACTTGGCAATCAGTTTTTGTCCAACATTCGTGAAGTCGAGGTCATTTTACACATGGTGCGTTGTTTTGAAGATGAGAACATCACCCACGTTGAAAACAGCATCAACCCGCTTCGTGACATCGAGATCATTGAGAGTGAGCTTATTTTTGCGGACGTTCAACAACTCGACAAAAAGTTAGATCGTCTCAAACGTCAAGCTAAACTTGAAAAAGGTGCGCAGGCGATGGCAGAAGTTGCAACAGAACTTCGCGCCCATCTTGATGACATCAAACCGGTGAGTACGTTTGCACGACGTGATGATGAAAACTTCCAAGCGCTTGATAAAGAGCTACGTTTCCTTTCCAACAAAACCATCATTTACGGTGCCAATGTTGATGAAGCAGGACTTTTAGAAGAGAATAGTTTTGTCAAAGCGGTTAAAGAGCATGCCAAATCAGTCGGTGCGGACGTTGTTGTTCTCTGTGCCAAAATTGAAGAAGAGATGATCGGCCTTGAAGATGATGAAGCCGAAGAGTTTTTAAAAGAGCTTGGCATTGAAGAATCAGGTCTGAAACAGATCATCCGCCTTGCGTTTGATAAACTAGGTCTCGCGTCGTACTTCACCGCAGGTGTTAAAGAAGTGCGCGCGTGGACAATTGAGAAAGGCTGGAAAGCGCCAAAAGCGGCGGCGGTGATTCACAATGATTTTGAAAAAGGATTTATCCGCGCCGAAGTCATTGGCTACAATGATTTTATCGCATTCAAAGGCGAAGCTGGCTCAAAAGAAGCAGGCAAAATGCGCCTTGAGGGCAAAGAGTACATCGTTCAAGATGGCGATGTGATGCACTTTAGATTTAACGTTTAACCTTCAACCGCGTTTACATGTAAGCTTACATGTAAACGCGGTTTACTTCACTATATTTTCAATTTTTCTTCATTTGCAAAAGAAGCAGCCTTGTGTTTCGTGAGCTAAAATAAAGCGTCAAGGCAAAGAGTAGTACAGCGATGGAAAACATCGTAACGGTTGCCATATCCCATTCACCATTGCCATTTTGTGCTTGCGAAAGTTTTCCGCCCGTACTTGCTTTGGCTTTCACATCCGCAGGAAATCCATCCAAAGGCGCGATGCCTTCTTTGACCACACTGTGTCCAGGACCGCCATCGAGTACGACTTGGTACGGCTCTTTGGGAATGGCGATGATAAGCTCACTTGATTCTGGCAAGCGTTGTTGAAACAACACATTTCCACTTAGGAGTGACTCCAACTTAATGAGTGCGCCCGAAGCGAGCTCTCCTGTACTAAACTCGCCACGAACGGTGATGGTGTCATCATCGTTGTTCATAACGTTCATCAACAGCGTGTGTGCCTCTAAAAACGATGCCACACACAGTGCCATAATGAGTATGCCTAATTTTTTCATATCAATCCTTCAGTTGAAATTTTTGTGTCCAAAATGCTTGAATTTTCTCTTGCTCTTGCGGGAGTTTAAAACCGATCCAAAGCAGCAAAGTGCCTACAACAAACAGCCCTATATCCACACTTAAAATGCTCATCATGCCCTCTTGCCACAAGCGAAGCGGTGAAAAACCACTGGTGTAAAAGTGAATGAGGGGGCTAATGAAAAATAAAACTCCGCCCAGTTTTAAAAACTCTTTTGCCGTTTGGTAGGAGTTAAGACGGTAAAACGACCACGTCAATGTCGCGGTCCAAAACAGCGCAAAGGCACTTTTATGCCAGAAAAAGCGCTCAGGTAGATCAAACGGCAAGCTCCATTGCAGCGCAAACAAGAGTCCCGTTGCGGGGATAACACCGACCATAACGCTGAGAGAGAGCTTACCCATCCAGTGGTAGATGGGAACATTCTGCGGAAATTGGCGCGCCTGTTTTTCCATGTAAAGCAGCACACCAAAGCCCAATGCGAAGGCAGAAACAATCATGAGTGAGGCGATAAAAAGCCTCGTAACGGTGTCAACCCCAAAAAGAAAATGCAAAAAGAAGATCGCATCGTAAAAAAGCCCAGACCAGTGTTTATCCATCACCTTATGTTGCGCAATAAGACTGCCATCAACGCCACTCAGCGTCACGCTTGGTTCATTAGAAATACCGTTTAAAAATGGCATATAAGGATTGTAGCCTTCGACTTTGGCTTGCGCACTCGAATCTCTCCAGTTGCTGAGCGTAATTTTATGGATTTGAACCTCAGGCATGATCGCTTTGGCTTTGAGTAAAATCTCATTCATCGAAAGCATAGCAACCGTGTCGTTTTTCTTCTCTATGCGTGTAAGATTGGGAAAAAGCACAGGGCCTACCAGTTTCCACGTCTCAAAGGTTTCGCCTTTGGATGCCAGAAATGCCATCGGCGCTGAAGCACTGTAGCCGATGTTCATCAGCGCTCCCGTGAGTGTGATGATGATGAACGGTGGAAAGACCCATGTAAAAATCTTGCGGTGCCATTTGGCAAACTTACTTTGGGCATTTTTGCCGCTGTTTTTATAGTTGATTTTCCAAATAAGCATCAGTCCGCCGATAATCAAAAACATCGCCGCAACGGCAGTAAAGCCAAAAACAAGGTAGCCAAAGAGTTTAAACGGTCTGCCATAGTGCATATGGTTTAAAAAGCGTGCGAGTTGAGACTGTTCGTCTTCGTTTTCCACCTCTTGTGCGGTGTTGGGATTGAACACTTTGGTTTTCATAAACATCGTTGAGATGCGAAGCGCTGGGTCGTGCATGGAGCCTGGAAGGCTGATGGTAATGCCATTAACTTGCGGATAATCAGGATCGGCAAGCACAGGATCGATCATCGCAGAGTAGTCCACTTTTTCGACATTGGGCATCGCATAATGGCGCGAAGGCTTCTCCCACACCTGAACAAAGGGCAGCAAAATGGCAAAAATCCCAAAGAAAACAGCCACATAAAGCAGCAGCGAAATGTTAATGCCCACCGCAACATGAATGCGTTGGAGGCGTTGTTTAAAAATCTTTTTTGCCTCTTCGTTCATACACTCTCCTTAAAAAACAAAACAGCGATAACGATGGCAAAGCTTAGTGTGGGCACAGTGCTTCGAAGCAGCGCGCTCAGTTTGGTGGGCGCTAAGACGATCCACAGTGCCGCTACTGCCCAGACAAATGTGTTAAACAACAAAGGAATGATGATGGACTCACCTGGCGTTACAGGCAGAAGAAAAATGAGCAAAGTCATGCCCAAATACGCAACGCATAAGCCTCCGATGATGGCACAGATGCCTCTGAAAAGTCCGATGGTTTTACCACTCTTTTCAGGTTGTGAGAGCTCTTTGAGTAAGCTCATTCCTTTGGTTTTTAGCATTTTTATCCTTTACATGTAAAGATCTTGCGCCATACAGACGCAAGATCTTTGGTTTTTAAAATGTGTATTTAAAGCTAAGCGTAGCATTGCGTGGTGAGCCATACACCATGCCATCTGAGCCGATACCTTCGTAATACTCTTTATCAAAAATATTATTCACATTGAGTTGGAGTTTCATATGTTTATCCACATCGTATGAAACCATCGCGTTGGTTAAGATATACGCATCTTGGGTGATTTCGGTTGCACCACTTCCCGTGTAGATTTTACTTCGATAGTTCAGCCCCAGACCAAAACCGAATTTTTGAATGGTGTATTTGGTAAAGAGATTTGCCATCGTGCGAGAAGCTTTCGTTGAAATTTTGTTGCCATCTGCATCCTTAGCTTCAAAATTGGCGATTCCAAAGCCCATATTCCAGTTATCGGTTATTTCGCCGTTAATATCGATTTCAAACCCTTTACTCACAACGCCATCGACGGCTTCGTACGCATAATCGGTAGAGCCTGGAACAAACTGGCTGGTCACTTCGCCGACATTGTCTTGCTCAACCCTAAAGACGGAAAGTGACGCGTTTAAGCGTTTATCAAAGTATTCACCTTTTATGCCCGTTTCGTAATTTTTTCCAACAATAGGATCAAGATAATTTCCGCTTATATCTTTGTAACTTTGCGGTTTAAAAATATCGGTGTAACTGACGTAAATCGAGTGATTGTCATTGAGATCGTAAATGAGCCCTGCATATGGGGTTAGTTCGTTGGTAAACTCTTTATCTCCAGCTCCCGTATCGCTTTTGTATTTCCAATCCGAAATTCTAAGACCTGTCACAAGTTTTAAGTCCTCCATCAATGAGAATTTACCAGCGATATAGGTTCCCGTTTGCGTGGTTTTATCAGGAGTCGTTGCATAATCCATCGATAAATTAGGATTCGCTACATTGATAGCATATAAATTCATAACAGGGCTCGCCAGAGAGGATACAGGATAATCCATACCCCATTTATTGTATTTCATATCGGATGTATTGCGCATAACGCCAAAGATAATTTCATGATTGAGATTCGCTAATTCAAACGGTGCAGAGATATAAACATCGATATTTTGCTCGTTATAAAGCGCATCATTGACATAGCGATAAACATAGCCTTCACCCGTCCCCGAATCTTTATCCACCGTTCCACCAAAATAGAGTAGCGACGTATCGCTGTAGAGTTTGCGGTACGAATAGGCAAGGTTAAACGAGATGTCGTTGTAAAGGTACTGCTTAAAATCAAGATAAAGCGCTTTTGTTTCGCTGTTCCAATAGGTCCAATCTTCGCTGACCGTTTGAGATCTTGAAAAATTGGTTCGCGTACCATCACTGTAAAACGCAGGCAACCCACCCCAACGAATGCCACTACGATCCAGTTTTTGATACTCTGCTGCGATGGAGAGGTACGTGGTCTCCGTTAAGTCCATATCCACAACGCCATAAACGATGTCATTTGTTTTTTCATAGCCGTTCATAAATGATTTTTTATCTTCATGTTTGGCGACAAGACGTCCTCTGATATTTCCCTCTTCATTAAGTGGCGCTGAAACATCCATCGTAGAACTGTAAGCATCCCATGAGCCAGCAGAGACTTCGACTTCGCCTTTGACCTCTTTGGAATTGGCATGTTTACGAATAAAATTGAGTCCAACGGCGGGGTTGCCAGCTCCCGTCATCAAGCCATTGGCACCTTTAACGACTTCAACGCGATCGTAAATGGAGAGATCAATATCGCTTGCAGTCGTATCGGAAATTGTGTAGGTTGGCATGCCATCCAGCAGATAATAATCGACATCAAAGCCCCGTGCCGTTGGGTAAATTCTCTCATCCCAACGATTGATCGAGACACCCGTGACGTAACTGAGCATCTCTTGGTAAGAGGTGACGCCTAAATCTTCCAGTTTTTGATCGGTCAGCACGGTCACCGATTGGGGCGTTTCGCGTGTGGATAAGTTTAGTTTGGTTGCTGTACGCATACTTTTGGTTGTGTACGAACCCGTTCCTTCGCTAATGGCTGATTCACTTCCCGCATGAATCGTAATCGCGTCTAGTGCGACATTGGCATCGTCTTTTTGTTTAACGATGATGGTACTATCTTTAATAACCGCCTCAAGTCCCGTGCCTTCTAAAAGCAGTTTCAAGGCTTTCTCCAATCCCTCGACATTTTTAATCGGAGTCGCTTTTTTGCCCTTAAGGATGTTCATGTCCATGATGTAGGGCAGTTTGGATTGCTCTGAGAGGGTTTCGATCGCCTCTTTGAGTGACGTTGTCGTGATGGTGTACGTGCCATCTCCTGCATACAAGCTTCCCGCCAGAAGCAATGCAGCTGAGTGTGCTACCAAAGAGTGTTTGAGTAAGCGCATAGTTTCTTCCTTTTTCTCTTTACATGATTTTGAGAATGAATCTCTAAAAAAGAAGACGTAAAAGAATGAAATCTCTGACATAAAATTTTGACCCATTTATTTGATGACGATTTTAGTGGCGCTTTTTTCGATCATCACAGGATGAATAAGCGGTAATGCGTCTAAAAAAGCGTCGAGTCGGTGCACGTCAAAATTGCCACTTATGGGCAGGGACGCAACGCGAGTGTCTAAATAAACCGTGATGTCAAGGTGCTTGGCAAATTCGTTAAACACCTCTTTGAGGCTTGCTTGGTAAAAGGTGTACTTTCCTTGTTGCCACTCTCCTACTTTTTGGGCATTGATTTTTTGAAGATCGATACGTTGTGTCACTGGATTGAAACTAAGGCTTTCTCCTTTGGTAACGAATGCAATAGGCTTATCGTTTTGATCACGTGCGGAAACTTCCACTTTTCCCTCTTGGACATTGACTTGAAGGATGTTTTCAAAATTGATCACCTCAAATTTGGTGCCTAGCACTTTGATGTTCACCCTGTCCGTTTGAATGATAAAAGGCGCCGTCTGGTTGGGAAAAACATCGAAAATGGCTTTGCCACGCGACAATTTCACCAAACGTTTGCTTTTAAAGTAGGTCACGTCGATGCTGGTATTGGCATCGAGGGCAATTTTTGACGTGTCAGGCAAGAAAATGTCGTTGTGAACTTTGGTTGTGGCAACATACTGCTCTGAAAACGTGATGTGATCGTAAAAAAGGGTGAAATAAACCACGCACAGCGTACAGGCGGCAACGGCAAGCGGTGCCACGTAGCGCAAAAAGAGGGGTTTTGTATTTCGTACTTCGCGTGTTTGTCTCACTTCACGTTTCAAATCATCCAAAAATGCTTGCGGCAGTGCATGAACCTCTTGCAGCAGCTTTTTTTCATCCTGAAAGGCTTCATGATGGCGCGCATCACAGGCAATCCATGCGAAAAAGGTTGAGTCGGTTTGAAGGTTTTCGCCTTCGCTCTCCTTGGAGAGCCATAAGCGTGCTTGATGCTGTATATTTTCTTGGATCGACATCAAAAACCACCCTCTTTACGTTTGATCTTCTCTTTGAGTTCTATGCTGGCACGTGAGAGATGCTTTTCAACCGCATCGATGGAAATGCCCATCATCTGCGAAACTTCATCCCTGCTGTAGCCTTCGAGTACATGTAAAACAAAGGCTTCTTTACGTTTTTGAGGCAGCGTTTGAAGCGCTCGCATCAGTGTTTTTTGACGATCTTGTTCAAGCAACACCTCTTCAGGCTCAACGGTTTTTGCGGTGTATGCGTGCTCTTCATACAGGACTTCTTGGAGGTTAAAGTTTTTACGGGCTTTATCGATCATAAGATTTTTTGCGATTTTATACAGTAGTGCCCGTTTGTTGAGGATCTCTTGGCTATTTTGCAGAGCAATGGCTTTCATATACGATTCTTGAACAAGATCTTGCGCATAATCTTTATTAGGGATTCTGCTCTTAATAAAAAACAATAATTCTTTATAATACTGAATCATTACCCTACCATTTTCTCATGAAATAATTTTGATAACTATAGTCAAAAAGTAGTAAAGCGGTGCTTAAAAGGTGAGGTTAGGCAGAAAATTGACGAAAAAAGTGAGGTGATTTGAAAAAAAAAGGAAGGAATATCTTTTTACATGTAAAGATTAAGAAGTGTAACCAAAGAGCATAAACAGGCTCTTTGGTTGCTTTGGAGTTTCCTTACTCCCCGCTCTGCGTTTCCCCATCGTACGCCATAATGCCGTATTCGAGATTGAGCACGGTTTTAAAACCCATGTGTTTTAAAATACGTTGACAATACGCACTTCTGCTTCCGCTGTAGCAGTATAAAATGACAGGTGTGTTCTCTTTACCGTTTAACTGCTCCATAGCATTGTGAAAGCTGGTCGTGGGGATCAAAAAGTCGGTGCCTTTGATGCGGTTTCCTATCCACTCCATCCATTCGCGTGTGTCGACAAGGTTGAACTTCACGCAGCCTTGTTCTCTGGCTTCTAGGAGCGCTTCAAGTTCACTGCCATCGAGTTGCTCTTTTTTCATCAAGACTTCGCACTCTTCTTTGCTGAGACCGCGAGTATGCGTATGCGCTACTTCTTCTGTATTTTCTTCTTGGGCGAGTTCGCGTGCGTGCTCTGGGGTGCAGAAAATCGTGCAGTGGCATTTGCCCTTTTGAGGGATTTCTACCGTGAGTGCAGGCGTACAGGGGCATAAACGGTTATCCGCTTTGGCTTGTTCTTCAGGTGTGCTTCCGATGACCATAAAACAGGGACAATAGCGTTTTCCATAGATCAGTTTATTACGTGTTAAGCCTTGTTGGATGGACTCTTTAACTTCGGTGAGTGGGGTGTAGGCGAATCCAAATTGCTCGCATACTTTGTCGGTAAATGTCTCTGTTTTTTCAAATTCTGCTAGAAATTCGGGTGAATTCATATCTATTTTAGTTATCAAATGTATTTCCTTCATTTATTTTTATATGCCGTATTATAAAGAATTTGCATTGGAAGAAAATTAAAAGAACGCTTTACATGTAAAGCATCAAGAAAAGAGAGCGTTTACTCTTTACATGTAAAAGCATTTTTGCGATTTTTTTGCTCTTTTTTTGCTTTACCATTTCTCTAGTTGGTTAAAAAAATAAATTAAAAAAAGAGTTTAAGATGAAAACGATTCAACCGCACACTAGTTCAAGACTGGACGAGGTCAAACATCTTCGGGATATCTTCAATGCTCAAAATTCCAAAGAGCTTAAAGTTGCGTTTGATGCACTGAATGCTTCCATTGAAATTTCGGAAGAGGATTTGGAAGTGCAGTTCAATCGTTATTTTATAGGTCCGATGGAGCCTATCGCCGATCCGTTTGCTTCCATTTACATCGATGATCCTGATGTGGTGATGTCAAAAAGTACCTTACATGTAAGGGAATTATACGAAACGATGGGCTTTACGTATCCACTTAAAAACATCATTCCCGATGATCATTTAGGCGTTGAACTGGATGCTTACTACCAACTACTCTATCTTGAAGAGGCGAAAGAGATAACCTATTTAAGTGACCTTCGTCACTATTTTTTACATGAACACCTAAGCCTTTGGGTGCCGCGCTTCATAGCGCGCGCCTTAGAGCACAGTGAGCATGACTCCAAAGCCATGACCTTTATTTTATTACAGCTCAAATCGTTATTGATAAGAGAAACTACTACACAAGGAGTTACCGCATGAGTTACTCAAAGGAAAACGTTGAGTCCATTGTGAACAATGGCATCAGCCGAAGAAGTTTTTTAAAAGGACTAGCCGCCAGTGGTGTGTTATCTTCATTTCCCGGAGGCATTCTCCAAGCCAATGAAGATCTTAATACTAAAATACCGTATTTAGGTGAGAAGAGCTATCAAACGTTCCGCAATGCCTGTCCTAGAAACTGTTACGACACCTGTAGCATCAAAACCTATGTCAAAGATGGCGTGATGCAGTTTATCGAAGGTGCGACTGAATCTACCTATACGCATGGTGGCTGTTGTGTCAAGGGCAATTCGTACGTTAAGAGAGTTTACTCAGCCAGACGTTTGAAATTCCCGATGATGCAAGTGGGTGGCAAAGGTTCAGGTAACTGGAAACGTATCTCTTGGGATCAAGCGATGGACATTATCGCGAAAAAACTGTTAGAGATGAAAAAAGAGGACGGCACGCTTTTAGGTGCGGCGCTGACGAAATACTCGGGTAACTTTGGTATCACGCATTATGGTATCGAGGGAATGTTTAACTCCATTGGGTATACGACACGACTTGCTGGAACTCCTTGTTGGCCAGCAGGCATTGACGCGCAAAACCTTGATATGGGCGATATGTGGTGTAACGATCCTGAAGAGATGAAAGACAGTAAATTTATTATTTTGTGGGGTGTCAATCCTGCGAGTAACTCCATTCACTCGATGAAGTACATCTATGAAGCCAAGAAAAAAGGGGCAAAAGTTGTTGTCATCGACCCCGTTTTTACCGAAGCCGCTTCCAAAGCGAGTCAATACATTCAGATCAAAGCGGGCACCGATGGTCTCTTAGCCCTTGGTATGGCAAAGATTATTATTGAAGCAGGACTACATGATCAAAAATGGCTCGATGCGAACTCAAAAGGGTATAAAGAGTACAAAGCGTATCTTGATAAAGAGGTCAAATTAGACAATGTTTCCAAAATCACAGGCATTCCTTTAGCGATGATTAAAGAGTTGGCTTTATCGTTTGCCAAAGCGAAACCTGCGACGATTTGGATGGGTTATGGCATGCAACGCCACACCAATGGTGGTTCGATGATTAGGGCGATTGACGCATTCGTTGCCGTATCTGGAAACATCGGAAAATACGCAGGTGGAGCACGTTATGGACACCTCAATACCTGGGGCTTTAACTATGCTGCGCTGAGCCAGACAAAACCAGAAGGCAGTGTCGGATACACTGGACCTGAGGGGGCAAAAGGGGATGTTGCGCAAGGTAAAGATGCAAAATCAAACTATACCGACCGTTTCTTAAACATCAACAAAACCGCGCGCGAACTGATCAATGCCAAAGAGCCAAAAGTAAGACTTCTTTGGGTGGCATGTAAAAACGTTTTTGCGCAAGATTTTGACCGCAATCAACTCATCCGCGCTTTCCAACAACTTGACCTTGTTGTAGTGGCAGACCAATTTTTCAATGAAACCGCTAAATGGGCAGACATCGTTCTCCCCGTTGCGACGCAATTTGAAGAGTACGATGTGAACGTCTCTTACTGGCACTATTGGTTGACACTGAATGAGCAAGCGATCAAACCACTCTTTGAAGTAAAGTCCGATCTTGAAATCGCAGCGATGCTTTCCAAACGTATGAATCAACTCCAAACTGGCTCGTGTACCTTCCCTCAAAGTGTCGACACCAAAGCGATGATGGCCAAAGAGTTTAACCCTGGTATATACGAGCAATTTGGCATCAAATCATGGGAAGAGCTTAAAAATGGACCGGTCAAAGCCAAAGCGGTGATCCCGTATGCCGATGGCAAGTTTAAAACACCAAGTGGTAAATTTGAGTTTTACTCGGACAAAGCGTTGGAGCTTTTTGGAAGCGCCTTGCCAACGTATCTTGAAGTGCGCAAACCCTACGATAAATTCCGTATGACTTCGCCTCACAGCAGATGGAGCTTGCACTCACAGTTCCAAAACTTGGAATGGATGGAAGACGTGCATCCTGAACCTTATGTGTACATCAATCCTGATGATGCGGAAGCGAAAATGGTCAAAGAGGGCGATACCGTAGCGGTCTTTAACAAACAAGGGCTTTTGAGAGTCAAAGCCAAACTCACCGACAATGTTCAAGCAGGAACCGTTTTGATGTATGAGCAGTGGTATAACAACAACATTTACAACGTCAATGAGCTTGTCGATGACACCAGCTCTGACATGGGTGCGTTTAAAACGGGTGCGCCTGGTGTTGCACTGCACGATACCTTTGTCAATTTTAGAAAACTATAACAGGAGATTGTGATGCAAAAAGCTTTTTTAGTCGATGGCAGTATCTGTCTAGGATGTAATACGTGTGCAATGGCCTGTAAAAATCAGTATCATCAAGATAAAGGAATTTTGTGGCGCAAGGTGCGTGAGATAGGGGCGGAGGAGTATCATATTGATAACAACAATATTTTACCAACCTTAGTTTCGTACCAAAAAGCACCCAAAGCGGAGATGCCGATGGAGCGATTCTATTTTTCACTTGCATGTAACCATTGTGAAAACCCAGCCTGTGTGGCGATCTGTCCTGTGGGAGCGCATACGAAAGACCCTGAAACGGGCATTTGTAAACATGACCAAACGATCTGTATTGGCTGTGGAGGATGTGTCAAAGCCTGCCCATTTGGTGCTTCAAAGTTCAATGAAAAGATGGGACAAGCGGAGAAATGCAGTATGTGTTGGGAAAGACAAGCCGATGGTAAAACAACGGCATGTGTTCAGTCCTGCCCTGTAGGTGCGATCGCGATTATTGATCTTCACGATCCAAAGTATAAAGAGTATGCAAATGCTGCGCCAATTGGCATTGACTATGCGATTAACGCGGAGACGAAACCGACAACACGCTTCATTCATCCATCCATGCCCAAAGAGGTTTACAGACTTCCAAAAGGATAATCTTATGAAAACAACACTACGATGGATTGTGAGTCTTTGTGGTGTTTTTCTTTCACTCGCTTGGGGGCATCCTGCCCCAAGCACCTGTAGTTTTGGCGATCCTCGTTTTGAAGAACTTTCCCATCAAAACGTTGTGCTCATCGAGCCCAAAAACTACGTGGTGGGCGAAGAAAACTTCGTTATAATACAGCTCGAAAAGCCAGAACTTCCCTCGGGCTACATGGTAAGTGTCTTTGTCGATACGATCACATCGCCCAAGAGTGAGCCTGAAGTGCAAGGCTGGTACCCTAAGACGAGCATTAAGCCTTTGGTTGAGGGAGTCTATGAGCTGTCGGTTCGCGTGAACCTGATGTATAAGGGAAGCTGAGGCGGTATTTTGGTTGCAAGTCTTGCAAATACAAAGATACGTTTTACCGCAACAAAGCCAAAATGATAAGGAGCATCAAACGTGGATAAACTTTTTTTTGAACGATTGAAGACGCTCACCATTCTTTATGCCGAAGATGAAGAGGGCATCCGTAAAAATATTGCGGCATCGCTTCGCTACTACACCAAAGAGGTCATCGAAGCGGAGAACGGCAAAATTGCTTTAGAGCTCTACAAAAGCGAAAAACCAGACATTGTACTGACCGATATTTTAATGCCCGTGATGAACGGCGTGGATCTGGTACGAGAGATTCGTAAAACCGATGAAGAGACACCTTTGGTCATTATCTCGGCGCACACCGATAGGGAGTATCTGCTTAAAGTGGTCGATCTGCATTTAGAGCAGTACATCATCAAACCTGTCAATCTCAACGGTCTTTTAGAAGCCCTCGCACGCTGTTTGAAACGCATTGCTCAAACGCATACGATTGTGTATGAACTTCCCTGTGGGTACTCGTACGATGTCGATCATAAGCTGTTGACGTATGAAGAAGAGACGATTCATCTCAATAAAAAAGAGGCGGGATTTTTGGAGTTACTGCTGCATAACAAACAGCGCATTGTGACCTACGATGAGTTGCAAGCCCATGTCTGGCAAGATGATGTGATGACCGATAGCGCGCTTCGCTCACTGGTGCGAAATTTACGCAAGAAGTTACCGAAAGATTTTATTACCAATTTATCAGGGGTTGGGTACCGATTTGAGATGTGCTAGACTCTTTGTTTTACTGCTTGTACATGTAACCTTTGCCATGGCTCAGGAGTGGAAAAATCCTTTTTATTACCGCAGTGACGACACCGCTTCTGTACTCGTCAATGAGCGCGTGGCGGGCTCTCACATCAAAGTTTTTTTACCTACCATGCCTTATTTGTATGTCTCAAAACTGGTTAATGGCACATTGGTTCGCTCTAGCGGCAACCATGAGGGATGGGAGTATATGATGGCAACATCGTATACGAAGATAGACGAGCTCACCTATGAATTTTCCTTGCGTAAAGGGGTTCTGTTTCAAGATGGAACACCGTTTAACGCGGACTCTGTGGTGGAAAATTTTGCCTATTTTATGAAAGACCCTGTCGTTTATTCGGATATTCATAAACGACTCAAAGGCGTAACCAAAGTCGATGATACGACCATTCGCATTCATCTGCACAAACCCTACGGACTGCTTTTTAGCGACCTGACCTCCATCAATCTTTACACATCTGCCTACCTCAAACGCTACGGCTGGAGTACCAAAGAGGGTTCTACATGTAACAGTATGCAAGCCCCTGGTCCGTATGGTTTGGGACCGTATATTTTAAAGCAAGGGTACGCGACAGGGCGGTTTCAAACGCCTATTTTAGAGCTCAAAGCCAATCCCAACTATTATGAAGCGGGCTTGCCTTACATTGAAAATGTGACGATCTATACCGAACTAACCTCCAATCAATCAGTCTCAATGGCGTTGGAAGAAGAGCGTTTAGACATTACGCCCATCCCGTTTAATAAAAAAGTGGAGACGGTGCTTTCCAAATATGCAAGGCTCTACACCAAGCCTTCAACGCACAGTATTTCGATCTACTTTAATATGCTCAAACCTAACAGTAAACTCCAAGATCAAAATGTACGCATCGCGCTCAATAAGGCGCTCAACCAAGCTAATCTGCTCAACTTTGTCTACAAAAAAGAGGGTGAGTTAGCCCCCACGGAAGCTTCGGTGAATTATCGCTCCGTAAAACTGGCAACAGAAAATCTTCAAACATGGGGTGAACGTGCACGCCAAAATCCCGAAGAGGAAAAAGAACTCAAAAAGATTTTGAACGGTTTGGAGCTCGATGTCATCACGATGGATCGTTTTATGTTTTTGTGGCGAGGCATCGAGTATCAGCTTAAAAAGTACGGCGTGACCCTGCATTACACGACCACACCAAATGAAAAAGAGATCTACGAGCAACTGCTCACCAATAGAGAATCGCCTAAAAAATGGGATATTTTGACATGGGGCAATGATGACTGGAGCAGTCATAATCCTTGGACAGCCTTTTTTGCGTATCGCATCTCCGATAAATGGTCGGCGATCGATAAAGACGATGTGATGCAAGAGTACATCGAGCACTTTTTCGATGTCGAATTTCAAAGCCCTGCCTTTGATGAGGTGGTTTCTAAAATTGTCAAACGGGCGTATGAGAAGGCGTATATGCTTTTTGTGCCTTCTCCAAACATCGTGCTAGCCGTAAATAAAGAGGTTTCGTATGAGCCTTCATCGGTTCTATTGATGCCTTTGTGGAAGGCAAAATTGACGAAATATCACTGGTCAATCAGGGGCAATACAGCGTACCCTAAAGAGCGTGAGGCTCCCATGTTACCATTAAGGTTTGATTATGATTAAGTATCTCTCCATGCGCTATAAATTTTTTCTGATGGCATCTTTGGGCATTTGTGCGATTGTTATGCTCTCGTTTTTAGCCTTTGACATTACCAACAAAGGTGTGGTCAATGTCAACAATGTTTTTGAAGGCTCCAAGCGGGTTCAGACGATTCAGCAGAGTTACATTTTGCCGCTGTTTAAGCTTCGCGAACAATCGCTCTCACTGATTATGGCGCCCAATGAAGACCTACGCAAAGACATTCTTCAAAAAATCAATGAGATGCACCTTCAAATGGAAACACCGTTTAGTAAACTTCCCGCACAAGTGTATTCCCAATGGAAAAACTACGTCGGATTGATCTTAGCCAATCAAGCGTACCTCAAAGAAGATTTTGAAGAAGGGGCGTTTATTAACGCCAATACGGCGGAGCGCGATCAGTTTTATGCCCTGATGGATTCACTCGAAGTGTTGCAGCAAAACGAGCTCACCCATTCGTCTGAAACGTACTCAAAAGCCAACAAAGAGGCGATTAATTCGCGTTATTTTATTGCAGTTTGGTTGATTATTATTGTGCTTTTGACCTTTATGTTTGGCTTTTTTATTGCTAAAAATATTGTCGATTCTATTTTACATGTAAGACGTGGACTGAGAGAATTTTTTGACTACTTGAAGTCGCCTTCCACCGAAGAAGCCACGCGCATTCACATTCCGCTGACCAACAAAGATGAGCTAGGCGACATGGCACGCCAGATCAATCAAAACATCGAGATCATTCAAGCCAATCTAGAACAAGATAGCAAACTGATCGAAGATGCAACCAATGTTGTGGAAGATCTCAAACTGGGCAATCTAGATCGCAGACTCGTGGCTTCGGGCAATTCTGACCAACTCAATCTGCTTAAAGCGGTGATGAACGAGATGCTCGATAATTTGGAACTTCGCATTCAACAAGAGATCGATGAGCGCACTCGCCAAGAACAGCTTTTGATTCAGCAAAGCAAACTCGCCGCTATGGGGAATATGATCGGCAATATTGCGCATCAATGGAGACAACCCTTAGGTGAAATCAACGCACTTTTAATGATTATTCAAGTCAGGCAACACTTTGATGACTTTAACGAAGCGTTTTTAACGGAAAAGATTGAAGAGTGTAACCGCATCACCGCGTATATGTCCAACACGATCAGCGACTTTCAAAACTTTTTCAAACCCTCCAAAGACAAAGAGATTTTTGAGATCAACGATGCGTGTGAGCGGGCGAGCTCCATCATTCAAGCATCGCTTCGCTACCACTCGATTGAGTTCGCATTTGAGGCAACTGAATCGATCAAAGTTTTAGGTTATCCTAACGAATTTGCCCAAGCGCTTTTGAACATTCTCTCCAATGCCAAAGATGTCTTAACCGACAGGCAGATTGAAAATCCGTTCATTCACATGAGCGTAAAAAACGGCGAAAAATACACGCTGATTAAGATCGAAGACAATGGTGGTGGCATTGCTCCTGAGTATCTTGAACGTATTTTTGAGCCATATTTTACGACCAAACATGCCAAACAAGGCACGGGAATTGGGCTTTATATGACTAAGATGATCATCGAAAACAATATGAACGGCATCGTAACGGTTAAAAATACAGAGCATGGCGCGCTTTTTACGATTAAAATTAAACATCATTAAACATATTGAATTCTTGACACGTCTTTAAAGCAAAGCTTTAAAGACTACGTTAACACTTGGTTCTCTTTGGCAGAGTGCCCACGCACCTTTGGTGCTCTATTAACTTAAAAAGATTAATTAACTTCTCTTTTTCATCTCAGCCACATTTTTTTGCCACTTTTTTTCACTACTATTCTCGAAACATTCAAGGAGTCGTAGATGAAAATTATCTCAAAATCACTTATTATTGCCACCATGTTGGCGATTAGTGCGCAAGCAACCCCACTGTATACCAAGTGTGTTGCCTGTCATGGAGCCGCGGGTGAGAAAGCTGCGTTAAACAAAAGTTTGATCATCAAAGATATGAGCAAGGCTGATTTCATAAGTGCCATGAAAGGCTATAAAGATGGCAGTTATGGCAAAGATCAAAAAGCGTTGATGAAAGCGCAAGTAGCAGCTCTAAACGATACTCAGATCGAAGAGATTGCCTCTTTTATCACGAAAAAATAGCGGTCTTGACGATGGCAACGTGTCAAAAAAGACGTGATTTTATAGGCATGGCACTCACAGGCGTTACCGCCGTGGGTGGCGTGTGTGCATTGGGTGCTATGAAAAAGAGTTGGGATCCACTCCCCAGTGTTCAATCAGCTGGCTTCGTCACCGTCGATGTTTCCACGATAGAAGAGGGCGAGGCGCGCAGTTTTGCGTGGCGCGGAAAGCCCATCTTTGTGTTACGTAAAAGCGCTGATACCCCTAAAAATGCGAAGCGCGATGTGGTCATTGGCGAAAAAGTTTTTACGCTTGTCATCGGACTGTGTACCCATCTTGGTTGTATCCCTTCGTATGATGCAAAGCAAAAAAGTTTTATCTGCGCCTGTCACGGTGGCGTTTTTGATGCAAGCGGCATCAACACCTTTGGCCCGCCTCCTCGTCCACTGGACATTCCTCCCTTTAAAATTGCTGGTGAAACGCTTGTTTTGGGTGAAGAAGGCGAAGAGTACAAAAAATTAACCGCTAAAAAAGCGTAGGAGTAGGGCATGGCAGAAATACGAAAAAGCGAAGGCTTGATAGACTGGCTCGACCAACGTTTAGCAGTTAAAGCGTTTATGCGCGTGATGATGACTGAGTACTGGATCCCTAAAAATATTAATTTTCTCTGGGCAATGGGTGTTGTTTTGGTGGTGCTTTTTGGCGTGTTGTTGGTAACGGGACTACTTTTGTTGATGTACTATAAACCAGACATCAACCTCGCGTTTGATAGTGTAAATTACACGATTATGCAAGAAGTAGAATACGGTTGGTTGTGGCGCCACATGCACGGCGTTGCAGCTTCGGCGACGTTTCTTATCATCTACATTCACCTTTTTACGGGCATTTATTATGGCTCTTACAAAAAAGGGCGTGAGATGATCTGGATCACAGGCATGGTGCTTTTTATCGCCTTTTCCGCCGAAGCCTTTAGTGGTTATATGCTTCCGTGGGGGCAGATGAGTTACTGGGCAGCGCAAGTGATTACCAATCTTTTCAGTGGTATTCCTGTCATTGGGGATGATGTCGTCATCTGGATACGGGGTGATTACGTGGTAGCGGATGCAACGTTGACGCGCTTTTTTATGCTGCATGTTGTGTTGCTTCCTTTGGTGATTATCGTCGTGATTGCGGTGCATTTTTACTCACTTCGCTTTCCGCATGTGAACAATCAAGAGTCTGAAGTTTTGAACTTTGATATGGAATCGAAAAAGTTTCTAGAGGGGCGCAAAAAAGAGTCAAAAGTCGTTCCTTTTTGGCCTGTGTTCCTCTCCAAAGATTTCTTTGTGGTTGGCTTTTTTATGACGGTTTTCTTTGCATTGGTCTGTTATCAGTTTGATTTTGCGATGGACCCGATCAATTTTGAGCCTGCAAACTCAATGAAAACGCCTGCACATATCTACCCTGAGTGGTACTTTTTGTGGAACTACGAAGTGCTTCGAGGCTTTTTCTTTGACATCGGTGGCATGGCGGCGATGGACATTGGGTTGATCGCATTTGTGATCGCTAATATCGTCTTTATGGTATTGCCTTTTTTAGATCGTAATCCGATGAATACAGCCCCTGCGCACAAACGCCCCGTGTTTAAATACTGGTTTTGGCTTTTAGTGTGCGATATGATCGTGCTTACGGTCTATGGCAAGCTTCCTCCCACTGGTGTGAATGCGTGGGTGGGTTTTGTGGCTGCGGTTGTTTTCTTAGGGCTGTTTATCGCCCTTCCATTCATTACCAAGCACGAAGCCAAAGGAGATGCACAATGAGAGAGATCAAAATTTTAGCCATTGTGCTTTTCTTTACCGCCGTGACCTATTGGGGTGTGGAGCCTTATGCGCATTCGCAAATGCACCCGCATGTTGCACCTGCTGACTTTAGTTTTAAAGACATAGAGCCTTTACATGTAAACGGAAATATTGAAAATGGTCAAGTGTTGGTCGAAGCCAATTGCATTGCGTGTCATAGCATTAAAACTCTAGGTCTGGAAGCGCCTATGAGCGTTGAAGATGCGGCGAGTGCCTATGGTGTCGTGCCTCCAGATCTCAGTCATGCAGGCGTGATTTACGATAAAAATTACCTTGCAGGCTTTTTGAAAGACCCTGTGGGTGCGACCAATCTTTCGCATAAATTTGGGGATGCAAAACCGTATGCAATGCCTAGCTACAGCTTTTTAAGCGAGCAAGAGATCGCCGATGTGGTGGCGTATCTTAAAAATATTGTCGCTACAAAGGCGTCCGATAAAACAGTCTTTGAAGAGGCGTGTGGCAGATGTCATAGTATGAAGTACGATGGACTCAAAGCGCAAACACCGAACGCTTTTATCAAAAGCTATCTTGGAGCTGAGGCACCTGATGTGTCGATGATGATTCGCTCCAAAAAAGCGGAGTATCTGAGCACGTTTATAAATGAGCCGACAAAGATGGTTGAGGGCATTGCGATGCCTCGTGTGGGACTTACCGAAGCGTCTCAAGATCAAGTGATCAACTACATGGAAAGTGTGGGAGACCGCAAAAAAGCGGAGCGTGAAAGCCTTGGCTTAAAGCTCATTGGATTTATGGCTATTTTTACCCTAATAGCGTATTTGTGGAAAGTTCAAATTTGGAAAGAGGTGGAGTAATCCGCCTCTTTTTTTCGTGTCAACTTAAAGGTAAGATGATGTTAAAAACAATCAAATCAAAAACTATTTTTACGCTCTTTGTTGCAACGCTTGGTACGCTTGGTATTTTATTTTTTTTAATATCGTATGACTTTGAAAAATTGGCTAAAAGTCAATTTAAAACCTCTTCAACCATGCTCTCTTCCGCCATTTTTCAAACCATCAAAGAGAGTATGAACTCTGGTGATCCACAAGTAATCGCAACTACCATTCAAAATGCTGCATCTATTTCGGGTGTAACGCAACTGAAAGTGTATAAAAGTCCATCGGTTAAAGAGCTTTTTGCAAGCCCGAAAGATGAGCAGATTCCTGCAAAATTAGAACCGCTTTTACACCAACACACAGAGTTTTTTGAAGAGTTTAAAGAAAAAGATCAAGAGTACATACGCATAGCGCTTCCTCTCAAAGCTGAAGTATCGTGTCTTAGCTGCCATGCCAATGTGAAAGAAAATGATGTTTTAGGTGTGAGCGAACTGATTATCTCGACACAAACATCTAAAGAGAGTATTTTTCGTGCCAAACTGCGCATTGTCTTTTTTATGGCATTAGCGGTAGCCCTTATCTTGATCAGTTTTTCGCTCTTTTTTAAAAAAGAGATTTTTGGTGTCATTGAAACGTTACGGTTGATGGTTTATAACGTGGCAAAAGGTGATTGTGATTTAACAAAACGCCTTGAGATCAAGCAGTACGATGAACTAGGGGTTGTTTCATCGCTTATCAATGAGTTCTTATCTAAAATACAAACGACACTTCACGATGTTAAAATAAGCTCCTCTCTCAATCAAGAGTCTGCCCAAGCCTTAAGAACGATTGCTGCTTCTGTTGTTGAAAAGATTGCTTCGCAAATTGATGCGATTGCACAAGTTCACCGTTCCATCATGGCAATACGCAGTGAAACAAATGAGTCGTATTCCCTCTCTCAAATAAGCTCTACGAATCTACAAGAAGCACGAAAATCGCTCGGTCAGCTCTTTTGTGAGCTTGAAGCTTCCGTTGCAGCTATACAGTATGATAGTGAGCACGAAAGTGCATTAGCCGATAAAATGACACAATTAACCACGCATGCCACACAGATCAAAACGGTTTTAGAGACGATTGAAGAGATTGCATCGCAAACCAATCTGCTCTCTTTAAATGCGGCGATTGAGGCAGCGCGTGCGGGTGAGCATGGAAGAGGATTTGCCGTGGTGGCAGATGAAGTACGTAAGTTGGCAGAGAAGACTCAAAAAAGCCTTGAAGAGATAAGTCTTGTCGTGCATGCCATTACCACAGGAATTTTGGAAATTAGCGCTGAAATTCAAAAGAGCTCTGAAAATGCCACAGCTATCTCGCTAAACTCTCAAACGTTGATTGATGAGGCAAAGAAGTCTGATGCAAAGCTTCTGTTGGCAACCCATAATGCAGACGAGACCATGCAAAAAAATAGCCAAACACTGCATCATATTGAAGCCTTGGTTGATGTGGCGCACACCATGGTTCACCTCGCAGAGGAGACTCAAGAGACAACGCTCGGGTTACAAACCATTTGCACGGAGCAAGCAAAAAAGAGTGATGATTTAAAAAGCATGCTTCAAGCCTTTCGTACCCAAAAATAATCTCAACTCTCTTCCTTTTTTAGCCGAAGAGAGTTCTTCTTTTCTTTCCTATTTTTTCGCCAAAAAACTCTTTTTACCTGCGGTTATTTTGCTCTTTTTTTTATTTAAAATTTTCCTTGAAGCTTCAAATTAATTGTGGAAACAACGGGCATATTAAAGGTTTAGACGGATGGGTTTATGCGTCTGTCTGGATGCGTTTGAATGTAAAACGTAGCGCATCACTTTTGGCATAAATTAACGTCATAACGGCTTTACATGTAAAGTCGTTTTATCTTCAAGGAGAAACGTATGAAATTGGCAAATCTTAGCGTGGCAGCGCTGTGTCTTGCAGGGCTTAGCACCTGTTCTTTGGGTGCCGATACCTTAGCGGATGCTTTCAAAGAGGGCAAAATCAGTGGTGAACTCAAAGCATTTTACTGGGATCGCGACCGCAATCCTGCCATCAATTCGGCTTCTATTTTCAATACCGGTGTCGTACTTGGCTACACCACAGGCTCTTACAATGGCTTTAGTCTTGGCTTAACAGGGCAAGCCAATAGCGCGCCATTTGCAAGTTCCAACGCTAAAACACAATTCGGGTGGGATGAGTACGGCTCAGGTGCACAACTTTCCGAAGCCTATTTGGCGTATAGCGCAGGTAAAACCACCGTTCAAGTCGGACGCATGTTTTTAAATACGCCACTCATCGCTTCTTTGGGCAATCGTATCGTCAAAGAGGCATTTGAGGGCGCTAGTATCGTCAATACCGACCTTCCCAACACGACATTGACCGCGGCATACGTGCAAAAATTCCAAGCGCAAACCGATGGGACTGGCAATATCGGCAAATTTACCACCTATAATAATCCGTATGGCACATCTCCTCTATTAGAAGATGGTGCATACACCCTCGTTGCGGTCAATAAAAGCATCACAGGCTTAACCCTAACCGCGGCGTATGCGGAAGACGTGGAAACCAACGGAGCGATGGCGTACGCAGAAGCGGCGTACAGTATTGCCGTGAACGCCTTTACCTACGGCTTGAGCGCACAATACTACTACAGCGACAAAGAAGTCACAGGGAGCAACGATGCCGATCTTTACGGTCTTAAAGCAAGCCTCGGTTATGGCGCACTCAGTGGTTATGTTGCCTATACAACCGTGAGCAAAGAGGCAACGCTCACACCAGGCATTGGTTGGGGCGCAGACCTTGCGTACACAGGAACCATCATTCTCTCCAGCAGTTACCCAGCCAACACAGATGCTTATGCCATCGGGCTTGGCTACGCGTTTACGCCGACAACAACGCTTGGGGCAAGTTATACGATAACCGATGATGATGACCTCGCGTACGGCAAAGCATCATATGTTTCACTCACGGGCAATTACGCCTTTGATGGCGCACTTAAGGGGCTCAGCTTCTTAGTCATGTACGATAAAGAGTACCGTGATTTAGCAGGGGTTCAAGACAAAGATGAGTTTAGGTTTAGCGCCAGTTATAAGTTCTAAAACGCCTCAGCGCTTTTACATGTAAAGCTTACATGTAAAAGCGTTTTCTAAAACATTTCAGGTCTTCCAAAGTGGTATCCTTGGGAGTAATCAACGCCTATGTCGCGTACCATCTCGTAAATGGCTTCTGTTTCGACAAACTCTGCGACGGTGGTGAGGTTTTGTTTTTTGGCAAACAGAACGATGGTCTCAACAATGTGCTGACTGGCGGTGTTGTGTTTAATATTTTTAATTAAACTTCCATCGATTTTAAGAATGTCAGGCTCGTAGGAAAGCAGTCGCTCAAAGTTAGAATACCCCGTTCCAAAGTCATCAATCGCGATCTTAACGCCCCTTGCTTTCACCCTTTGAATAAAATGTTTAATCAGAAAAAAGTCTTTAATATCTTCACTCTCCAAGAGCTCAAAAATGACACGATGCGCTTCAGTTTCATGCTTAATCAAAAGGTGTTCAATGTAGTCTGTGATCTCGTCGCGCTCAATGTCATGCACGGAGAGGTTGATGGAGATAGAAACGTCGGGTACTTTTAGCAGTGCCTCAAACGAGTTATCCAAAACGATCTTGGTGATTTTGGAGTAGTAGCGCCCTTTTTTGGCGATTTCTAAGAAATAAAACGGCGTTAAAAGCTGCCCCTCTTCGGTTACAAGGCGTACTAAAGATTCGTATTTTTCCACTTCTTGAGTGATGTTGTTGACGATGGGCTGGAAGTAGGAGATGATTTTACGATTGTCAATCGCGGTCTTAATCATATGAATCGTCTCAATATTTTTAAGCGCATTTTCATACTCAATACCTGAGAGCCCATCGGCGTAGATGATGGGTTGCTTATTTTGGATCGCATTTTCGATGCCTATTTTGGCGTCTTCAAAGATTTTGAAAATGCCATACGTAAAGCTGCAAATCACAGAAATGTCGTACTCCACGGTATCGACTTTGACGATATACTCTTTGACATTGGCTAAAAATTGCTCTAAAACAGCGTGGATTTCCTCTTTACTTGCCTTGCAGTTACGTCGATCGATCGCAAAGGCGTACAAGCCATTTTCAAGGTGGTACACCCTTTGAAATCCCCAACGATTGGGCATAAGATAGAGCATGTTTTTACCAAAAGCCATTTCGATTTTTTCAACGCTGGCTTTGTCATAAAACTTCTCTAAGATGGTGTAGTCTTCGATTTGCACCAAAATCAGCACGGAAAGACGGTTCGCTTCTAAAAAGTCGAAAAGTTGCTTTTTATCGCTCATGATCGCGGTAATGTCATGGCGCAATGAGATGTACTCTTCCACCTCACCGTTAGGATTTAAGATGGGTTGAATGGTTGTCTTGACATAGTAGGTATCACCGTTTTTAGCGCGGTTTTTCACGATGCCTTGCCATGTTTTTTTCTCATCCTTAATCGTTTTCCATAGATCCCTAAAAGCCGTTTTAGGCATATCGGGATGGCGAATGATGTTATGCGGTTTGCCGACAAGCTCTTCTTTAGTATAGCCTGAAATTTGGCAAAATTTATCATTGACAAAGGTGATAACCCCTTTGGGGTCGGATTTAGAGATGATGGAGCTTATATTCGTGATATTTTCGTATTGTTTAAGTAGGAGGACATTTTTAAGATTTTCATAACGAAGGTGAATTTTTTCGATCACCTTGTGCAACGTCTGGATCAGTTGCGAGATATTTAAAGGCTTGAGTAGATACCCATCCACGCCTGCTTCAATGGTTTGTGTGAGAAAGTTTGACTCATGGTGTGCTGAGAGAACGATGATCGCCACGTCAGAGCTGATGGTGCGAATGCTCTGTATCAGCTCGATGCCATTCATGCGTGGCATTGTAATGTCTGTGATGACAAGGTCGATCTTTGCGTGCGAATCGGCATACAGACGTGCGCCTTCCTCTCCGTCTTCGCCTACAATAACCGTGTCAAAAAATTCTGAAAAAAGACTGGTCGCCGCATGCCTTGCTTGTGGATCATCTTCAATGTAAAGAAGCGTCATCCCCCGACTCATCTGCTTCAACGATGCTATTTGCTTGCGCTCCATAGCGTATTCCCCCTATTGGTTGCCCGAATTTTATAGGACCTGTATTGCCAAGGTCGAGATCGATAGACTCTTTTTCAAAAAGCATAACAATGGTAGACCCCATTTCAAAATGACCAAGTTCATCTCCTTTTGAGAGCGAAAGATCGTCATAACGATAACATTGTTGAAGACTTGCTTTGGCATTTGTTTGAATGTTGGCATCAAATGTAAACGCCATTTTGCCCACATTTAAAGCACCAACGAAGATCATGTAAAAAAGTCTATTCTCTTTAGTATAACATTCTAGCACAACACGCTCGTTTTCGATGAAAAGTCCATCAATTTTACGAAGCCATGTGAAGTTTACGGGGTAAAGCTTCCCAGGAATGTGCACCGCTTTGGCAATTCGCATATCAATAGGAACGTGGTAACGGTGATAATCACGCGGTGAGAGGTAGAAATTGACAAACATTCCGCCATTCAAACGCGCTTTTTTGTCTTTGGCGATGTAATCACCCAAAAGGCGTCTCACATCGTAGCTAAATCCTTTAATTTGTAACGCAAGCTGCGCTTCAATGACGCCAAAAGCACTCACACAACTATCGCAAGGAGAGATCACGGTTTTTTCACTGATATTAAAAAGGCGACGCGTTTTAAAACGTCTCGTAAAAAGCGCGTTCAAACTTTTGTACGAAGACGCTTCTTCAAATTCCGTCAAATCCACCTTCATCATCGCCGTATACGACTGGTTGATGATGCGTTGCAGTGAGCTTGGAAACTCTTTAGACGCGAAAACGCCAAAAAGACGAGACGCAATAGAACTCTTAAAGTTAGGGTAACGTTGCATGAGACTCTTTCGATTTTTTTCATAGATTTCTTTAAAGGATTGATTATACCCAATCAATACGTTTCTTGCAAAAAATGTGATATATTTGCGCCATGAAAACAACACAAACCCACTCTTTTGAGCAACTTATCACCAATGCGGACATGTTAGCCAACCTCTCACAGCTTGGCTACACCACCATGACGCCCATCCAAGAGGCATCTTTAGCCCACATCATCGCAGGACGCGACATCGTCGCCAAAGCCAAAACCGGCAGTGGCAAAACCGCCGCGTTTGGACTGCCACTGCTTTTAGCTTTACATGTAAACTCCATGCGCATCCAATCGGTCGTGCTTTGCCCCACGCGTGAACTAGCGGAGCAAGTCAGCGCAGAGCTGAGACGACTTGCGAGATTTGCCCATAATATCAAGATCGTCACGCTCTGTGGTGGAACGCGTTTTGTGCCGCAGTGCATCAACCTAGAGCATGGCGCGCACATTGTGGTCGGAACTCCTGGGCGCATTTTGCAACATTTGCAAGAGAAGACCATCAACTTTGAGCATATCAAAACGCTCGTTCTTGATGAAGCCGACCGCATGCTCGACATGGGCTTTTTCGAAGACATCGAGAAGATCATCGCCAAGATGCCACAAAAACGTCAAACCCTGCTGTTCTCCGCCACCTTCCCCAAAGAGATCGAGCGCATGTGCAATGAAGTGCAAAGCGACGCCTTACATGTAAGCATCGAAGAAGAGGCAACCACATCTCCGAACATCACGCAAGTGTGCTACACCGTCGAGCCACGTGAAAAAGAAGCAGCACTTAAAGGCGTTTTACTGGAAAGCGATGCCAAGTCAGTCATTATCTTTTGCAAAACCAAAATCGGGGTCGCGGAACTTCAAGGCTATCTGTTAGATGAAGGCTTTGACGCACTCTCCTTGCATGGCGATTTAGAACAAATCGACCGTGACGAGCACCTGCTTCTCTTTGCCAATGGCAGTGCCCAAATCCTCGTAGCGACCGATCTTGCTTCCCGAGGACTAGACGTTAAAGATGTCGAGATGGTCATCAACTACGAACTCCCTCAAACGATGGAGATCTACACCCATAGAATTGGACGAACAGGACGCATGGAAAAAGCTGGTCTCGCAGTAAGCTTTGTCACACCACGCGAAGAGGGCTTCTTTGAAGAACTCACAGAAGCCAATTTCGCCTTTACATGTAAAGCCATCAGCGACCTAAATCCAACCCTTACAAAGCCCAAAAAAGCCCTCTACATCACGCTTTGCATCGACGCAGGCAAAAAACACAAAATGCGCGCAGGCGACATCTTGGGAACCCTCACCAAAGACTTAGGACTGGAAGCGAGTGTGATTGGTAAAATTGACATCTTAGAGAAGTTTTCTTATGTTGCTATAGCGCGTGAATATGCTGATAAAGCGTTTGATGGACTCAGTACTACGACGATTAAAAATAGACGGTTTAAGATATGGAAGTTGGGGTAAAGGTTTAATAATAAAATTATGTTTAAGAAGGAAAAGATGACGCTTCTGTCTCCTTGCGATTACCATGTTGTACGTGAATATTTACGTGCAGTAGATGCCAATGTATTGTTTGCGTATTCGGTTGTCAATCATGATATAGAAGGAAAAATCTTTGTTGATGATTGTCATACACCAACGGTTTTTTATATTGTGCATCCTTACGGTATGGCGTTGCTCCTTGGCAATACAGAACAAAAAGAGTTTAATAATGTTTTGAAAAACTATCTGTCTAATCATTTAAACCAAAGGACACGTCCTGAATGGTTACAAGTGTACCCCAGAACGTGGGAAGTTACTTTAAATGAACTCTTAAACAAACAACTATGTTTTGATAACGTTAACCAACACGCTATCTCTGTACTAGAGCGTTTAAACTTTGAATTTTCTTCTGAAAAATACTATTTACAAAAAGAGACAATAGATTTAGAAGGCAATACCCTTCAAAGAACCGATAAATCCTTGTACGAAAAAATTTCTGGAAGCGTCATTCCCTCTCGTTTTTGGAATAATTATTCCGATTTTGAACGCTTTGGTGTTGGGTTTTCCCTTGTTGATACAAAAGGTACGCCTCTTTCAACAGCATTTTGTTCTTTTATATACGATGGGCAACTTGAATTAGGTATCGAAACAGATCCTCGTTATTTGGGGAAAGGCTATGCGTATGTGGTTTGTTCTGCGTTAATTGATTATTGTCTTGGGAATAAACTCATTCCTGTTTGGGCGTGTAGTTCTCTGAATAGTGGGTCTCAAAAATTAGCTCAAAAACTGGGTTTTAGTATTATTCGTAAGCGTCCGTATTATCAATTACCTAACTCCTAACCGCTTTGAGCCAATTATAAATCGTAGCCTTAGAAACATTTAACACCGAGCAGATATACCCCACAACATTGCGAATGGCGAAGATGCCTTCGCTTTCTAAGAAAATCACCAACTCTTTTTTATCGTCACTTGAAAGACCTGAGAGGGCAATGTTTTTGGAGCTTAAATACTTCTCTATCGTCTCATCGGTATGTTCTCTCCAGCTTTGGGAAAAAAGTACGGAAGGTTTGGGTGCGGAGTCGTTTACATGTAAAAAGCCTTTGAGCGACTCAAACAGCGTCTCTATAGGTTCTGTGTTGTAGTTGATGCAGATCATCCCGATGGGTTTTTCGTCCGCGTCTCGCACGATGATGCTGACGGCTTTGAGGCGTTTGCCTTCACTGCTGGTTTTATCGTACGGTCCGACCCAGTTCTCTTTGATGCTGTTTAAGTCTTTGAGCTCGCTCAACATCGCATCACCCACGCGACGCTTAGAGAAAGCATTGACGATGTGAACCAGTTTTTTGGCTTCTAGGTCATGCATCACAACTTCCACATTAGGGTAAAACAGTTTGCCGATGGCGTCGCAGAGTGCGACATAAGGTTTGAGTTCTTTTTTCATGTCAAAATCATAACACAACTTTTTGCAAAATTATCTTGATAAAGAGTCTAATTTAGACTATAATTCTAAAAAATAGCTCAAAGGAGTCATCATGGCAATCGGTTTTATAGGATTAGGCAATTTAGGTGCAGCCATCGCAAAGCGTTTAACGAGTATGGGCGAAGAGGTCATCGTTTGGAACCGTACCAAAGCGAAAGCTGAAGCCAAAGGCTTTGTGTGTGAAAGCTCACCCAAAGCGCTCTTGGAAAAATGCGACACGGTGCTCATGTGTCTGTTTGACTCTGATGGAGTCCGAAATGTTTTAACGATGGAAAATGGGCTTTTAAGCGCAAACCTAAAAGGCAAAACCATCATTGACCTTTCGACGAATCATTTCAACGATGTCATTGAGTTTCATGCTATGGTTAAAAAGCAGGGTGGAAATTACCTCGAATCGCCTGTTTTAGGCAGTGTCGTGCCTGCAAGTAAAGGCGAGTTGACCGCGGTGTGTGCTGGCAAAGAGGGTACATTTCTTACATGTAAACCACTTTTAGAAAAATTTGCCTCTACCATTTTTCATCTCAAAGAAGCTGGATTTGCGGCGAAGATGAAGCTCATCAATAACCTTTGTTTGGGTTCTTTTATGGCGACGATTGCGGAGTGTACGGCACTGGGTGAAGCGTGTGGCATCAATAAAAAAGAGCTTTTAGAGATATTGGGAGCAGGGGGCGGAAAGTCACTGGTACTGGCTGCTAAAACACAAAAACTGATCGATGAGGACTTTAGCCCGCATTTTAGCACCTCTGCAATCACCAAAGATTTGCATTGTCTGCAAGACTTGGCGTACAGTCTGAACCGTCCGCTTTACACCGCAAGTGTCACCAAAGAGCTTTTTTCCAAAATGAAAATGATGGGAAAAGGTGACGAGGACTTTAGTTCTATTTACCAACTTTTCAAAGCGTAATTTCACCTTTTAGAGAGTTTTACATGTAAAGCTCTCTTTGAGGGGAAAATGGATGATATTTCAAGCTGTTTTAAATTGAGCGAGAGAGAGGTTAAGCCCTTCAGAGAGCTTTGCAAGGTGTTCAGCCGCTGAAGCAATCTCTTCGACGCTTCTGGCATTAGTGTTTGAAATCGTACGAATGTTGCGAATACGCTCAATCACATGAATGGCCTTTTCACGACCTATATTGGCATCACTTGCCGTTTTAATTGCTCCCATTTTAGCGTTATCCATATTAGTAACCGTTGTTCTCATCAGTGTTTGTGTCGTTTCTGCACGATCACCCAAATGCTGAATCTCTGTTGCACTTTTACGCATCATCTCTGAGGCTGCACTGACGGATTGAACAATGACGGCAACGGTTGCATTACTCTCAACGAGGCTTTTTTGAGTACGTTCTGCCAATTTTCTGACTTCGTCTGCGACAACCGCAAAACCACGACCATGTTCTCCTGCACGTGCGGCTTCAATAGCGGCATTGAGTGCTAAAAGGTTGGTTTGTTCGGCAATCTCTGCAATAACTAAAAGCACTTGTCTCACTTGCGCAACATCTTGATCCAAATGCTCAAGTCTTGAAGAGAGGTCTGTTTGATTGACAACCACGTTTTTGAGCTCATCAGAAACGGCAAGTACCTCTTCCGAAGCGCTTGTCAGTTCATCTGAAACAGTGGCAATGACTTGACCTGATTGTTGAGAGCTAGTAGCACTTACTTCCAAGATAGAGACAACGGATTCGGTTTCATGCGTTGTCTCTTCGATTTCTCGTGCTGAACTCTCGGTACTTCGACCAATATGAAGTGAGGTGCTCGAAAGTTCTTCTGCCACGGCTGCATTTTCTTGAGCACTTTGTTTTGCTTCATCAATCGCTTTGGCTAGTTGGACTAAAAGGGCGTTGAAGATGTCCATCATTTGAGCAATTTCATCCTTTTCACCCGTTTTTATTTTATAATTAAGATCTTTGTGTTGAGCGATATAGGTACAACCATCGGATGCTTTTTGGATGGAAAGATAAATTTTATTGATAATAAATAAAAAGAGTGATGTGACTATAGCTGTTAAAAGAACGGAAGTTACAATGCCGATTATTTTCGAAGTTTCTAGTGCTTTAAATTCAGATTCTTGAATAGTGCTGCTTAATTCTTTGATCATCGTTAGAAGCTTAAAATAGTGACCTGCTCCTTCTTCACTAAGCTTTTTAAGAAGTTGCCCATCGTTAGAATCGACAAATTTTGGTGCATGAATTTCATACGTATGTTCTTTGATAATTCGAAAACGTGTTTCATTGCCTGTATGATAGGCGAGAGTGCTTTCTTTGATAGCATCTAAATTTTTTGTATACAATGGGTTCTTGACTTCTTCTTTTAACATGTCAATGGTTTTTAGAATTTCTTTATAGGTTTGATCGTATCCATCATAATTTTTTGCATCATAGTTTAGTTGATACCCTCTAGCATAGGTTCCAAGCGTAGCACTTAAAGAACGCAATGCCCCGACTGTTTCTATGGTAGTTGCTGCATTACGAGCGCCTGTTGTATTTGAGATTAGAAGATAGGTGAGGCTTCCTGTAGTGAGAAGAAAGAGCAATAATAAAAATATCATTTTTGCTCTTATAGTGATTAACATGTAATGCCTTTGTGAAAAGAATATGACTAAATTTATTTATTTTGAACCAAAATTGCTAGTAAAAAATGCTTTAATGCAACCTGCTCACTCGAAAAATTTTATATTATAAAATTATATAGTAAGTTTATAGCCTGAAAATAGCTTAATCAAAATCTGTAGATAAAGGAATTTTGCTATTTTCAACTTCTGTGCTATACTTTTGTCAAATTTTCTTAAAGGAGACCCGATGGCAACTTTTATATCCCATCAAACCATATACCAACCTCAGACAATAGCGCAATTTTCTAACGCATCTGTCCTCGTCGTCCTCCTCCTGAAGCTCCGTTAAACCTTCACACTCACCCCTTTATTTTTCACTGTTGATTTTTAAATTGGCTTTTTAGCCCTGAGGATACCTCTACCTAATTAGCTCAATTTTCATTATTTTCATGGTTGTTTTTCTTGCCATAACGCAAGATTTTTCTGCCTGATTTTAGGCATATATGAGCATTTTGGCTCATTATTACACTATTAACAAGGATATTTCTATGCAAAGTACACAAACATTTAAAAAATACAAACCGTACCCATTGGTACCTTTAGCACACCGTGAGTGGGCAAGTAACATCATTACACAAGCGCCCATTTGGGTTAGTACGGATCTTCGAGATGGCAATCAAGCCCTTGTAGCGCCAATGAATGCGACCAAAAAATTGGCGTATTTTCAAAAATTGGTGGAGATGGGATTTAAAGAGATTGAGATCGCGTATCCGAGCGCTTCTCAAATGGACTTTGATTTTTGTCGCATGTTGATCGAGCAGAACTTGATTCCTGAAGATGTTAGGGTTGCAGTTTTGATGCCTTCCATTGAAAAACACATCAAAAGAACTTTTGAAGCGATGAAGGGCGCAAAGAAAGTAACGATGCACCTTTACAACCCAACTGCGGACAATCAGCGCAAAATTGTGTTTGACAAAAGCAAAGCGGAGATCATCGCTTTAGCGGTTGAGGGCACACGCATCATCAAAGAAGAGGCGGCAAAATTCAAAGGTGACGTGATGTTTCAGTATTCACCTGAGAGCTTTTCACAAACCGAGTTGGAGTTTGCGCGCGATGTGGTCAATGCGGTTATCAGTGAGTGGATGCCGACTAAAAATGCACCGATGGTTATCAATTTGCCCAACACCTTGGAGGCGTGCACACCCAACATCTATGCCGATAGAATCGAGTGGATGAGTAAACAGATGTTGGAGAGAGACGCCGTTATTTTGAGCGTTCATCCGCACAATGACAGGGGCACAGCCGTAGCGAGTGCGGAGATGGCGATCTTAGCAGGGGCGCAAAGAGTTGAGGGTACGCTTTTGGGCAATGGGGAGAGAGCGGGTAATGTTGACTTGGTTACGATGGCGTTCAATCTTTACTCTCAGGGAATCGACCCGATGTTGGATATTTACAATATCGATACGATTTTACAGGAGATCATCACATTGACGCACAGCACGATTCCTCCCCGTCACCCTTATGTAGGTTCCATGATTTACACGGCTTTTTCGGGCACGCATCAGGACGCAATAAAGAAGGGTATGGAGTTTCAGAAGGTGGCGTTAGATGGCTATTGGCACGTCCCGTACTTGATCATCGACCCAAAGGATATTAAGCGGGATTATCGCGATGTGGTGCGCATTAACTCGCAGTCGGGCAAAAGCGGCGTGGCGTATGTTCTGAAGGAATTTTATGGCATTGAGACCACGAAGTCGATGCAAATTGAGATTGCTACGGAAGTGCAAAGGTTGTGCGATGAGAAGGGAATTGAGGTGAATGCGGAGGAGATTTTCAAAGTCTTTCGCCAAATGTGCAAGCTTTAAAAGCGTTACATGTAAAAAGGAAAAATGATGAATGGACATTGGAAGGCTGATGATTACGCGGCAAATTCAAAAGGGCAGGCGGTTTGGGCGAATGAGTTGATCGAAAAGATGGCGCTTAGGGGCGATGAATCCATTTTAGACATCGGGTGCGGCGATGGAAAAATCACCGATGCTTTGAGTCATCTCACAAACGGCGAAGTGGTCGGCATCGATTTGAGTAGCGAGATGATTGCGTATGCTCAAAAGAGTTTTTCAAAGCCAATTTTTATGCAGATGGATGCGCAAGCGTTGAATTTTAATGAGCGCTTTGATGTCGTCTTTTCCAACGCGGCATTGCACTGGGTCAAAGACCATAAAGCGGTGTTGGAAGGTATCTATAAAGCACTCAAACCAAATGGCAAAGCGATTTTGCAGATGGGAGGAGAGGGCAATGCCGATCTGTTTTTTAAAGCGATTAAGCAGGTAATGCCTTTTTACGCCGTCTATTTTGAGGGGTTTGAAATGCCCTATACATTTCTTTCCGATAAAGCGTATGAAGGCCTTTTAGAAGGAATGAGCTTTCGTTTGTATACCGCATCTTTAATTCCTAAAGATATGGTGCATGCGGATGTAAAAGCCTTTCGAGGCTGGATCGAAACGACATGGTTTCCCTATATCCAACGTGTTCCAGCTCAGCACAAAGAGGCGTTTATTGAGGCGTGCATAGAAGCGTATTGTACGCTTTGTCCGCTCGATAATGAGGGAAGAGTGCATCTTGGTATGATGCGTCTTGAAGTGCAATTGAGCAAGTAAAAATGTTTACATGTAAAGATTTTGAGGCAAATAAAATAGCTCCTGTGGTACACTAAAGCAATCATTTTAGAGGAGTTACCATTATGCTAAGCGTTGAATTTCTTATCACCTCATTGATTGTGGTGCTGATCCCTGGTACGGGTGTTTTGTTTACCATCTCGACAGGGTTGGCACAAGGTCGAAAAGCCAGTGTGTATGCCGCTCTTGGGTGCACGGCAGGAATTGTGCCGCATCTTTTGGCAACGATTTTTGGGCTTGCTGCCATTATGCACACGAGTGCTCTGGCGTTTGAAGTCTTGAAAATTGCAGGTGTTGTGTATCTGTTTTATCTGGCATACATGACATGGAAGGACAAAAGTGGTTTTGAGGCTCAGGCAATTTCTTCGCGTTCCAGTGCGCTCTCTTTAGCGACCAAAGCGTTTTTACTGAACATTCTCAATCCCAAATTAACCATCTTCTTTTTGGCGTTTTTACCACAATTTGTCTCGCCTGAAACGACGTCGCCACTGGGTGATATGGTGATTTTAAGTGCGGTGTTTATGCTGATGACGTTTGTGGTGTTTGTAATCTACGGTCTTTTGGCGCATGGGTTTCGCCACAGTGTTATAGAATCACACCGTGTTCAAACATGGCTAAGACGTGGTTTTGCGTTGACCTTTGCAGGGCTTGGTCTACAGTTGGCTTCTTCAACGCAGAAGTAGTTTAGATCGCGTAGTTGATGGCGTCTTTGAGGCTATCGCGAATCGCTAGAAAGTCTTCTTTGGCGTTGAGGAAAAGATCGACGATTTGCGGATCAAAGTGTTTTCCGCGTTCGTGTTCAAAAAATTCAAAAACAGCCACATCTTCCCATGCTTTTTTGTAACAACGATCGTGGCTAAGGGCATCAAAAACATCGGCAACCGCGACGATGCGCGCATAAAGATGAATGTCTCTGCCTTGAAGATTGAGCGGGTAGCCCGTTCCATCGTACTTTTCATGATGTTCTTTCGCGATGATGGCTGCTGCTTGAAGCAGTGGGCGTGTGGAGTTTTGCAAAATCGTATAGCCTAACATCGCGTGGGTGCGCATAATTTCCCATTCTTCTTCATTTAAAGAACCTGGTTTTTGCAAAATCGAATCAGGAATGCCCACTTTGCCGATGTCGTGCATCGGAGAAGCAGAGCCTATGAGGTCGGACTCTTTTTTATCCAGTCCGTATTTTAACGCCAAAAGGCGGGAATAAGCGGCGACGCGTCTGACATGATTTCCAGTCTCTTTGCTACGACTCTCCGCGATCTCGCCCATACGGTAAATAACCTCTTGCTGGGTCGCTTCAAGCTCTTCATGCAGGTTAATGATTTCGGTGATGTCGCGGCGAATTGCCATGTATTCAAGCGGAATACGGTACTTGTTGAAAATGGGTAAAATCGTGGAGTAAAACCAAGAGGCATTTCCATCTTTACGCTGGTTTTTAAAGACACCGCGCCAGACTTTCCCTTTTTTTAGGGTTCTCCACAAATCGGTAAAAACTTCGTTTGGCGTGTCTTTGTGGCGGATAATGCTGTGATTTTTCCCAATGACTTCTTCTTCGCAAAAGCCCGTTGTTTTGTAAAAATTTTCATTGGCAAAGGTGATGTTTCCTTCCAAATCGGTACGGGTTAAGATGGTGCTTTCATTGATGGCATGTTCGTATTGTTTAAACATGTGGTACGCATCTTCAAAGTTTTTTTCAGAAATTTTGAGTTGCGTTTGAAGCGAATCATGAATCTCATGCACACTGCTAATGTCGGTTCGGATGCTGATAAATTCGACAATATTTCCCTTGTGATCGATGATAGGATTGATCACAGCATTGACCCAATACGCGGAGCCATCTTTGCGCCTATTTTTGACCACACCTTCCCACTTTTCACCCTTTAAGATCGTCTCCCACATCTGTTTGAACGTTTCTTTTGGCACACTGGGATGGCGCACGATGCTATGGGGTTGCCCGATGAGCTCTTCATAACGATAGCCTGAGATTTTACAAAATTTGTCATTGGCATAGGTGATGATGCCCTCTTTGTTGGTTTTTGAGACAATGGTACTGCGATCAACCGCATTTTTATACTCTTGCAAGAGTATCTTTTGATAGCTGTTTTCTTGGGTTTTACGCTCAAAATCGATCCAAAAATTGACTTTTAACAGTAGCTCTTCTTCAATAAATGGCTTATGAAAAAACTCATTCGCCCCTTGTTTGATGAGCTTTCTAACAGTGTTAGCATCGTAATGCTCTGTAAGAATAAAAATGGGAATGTGCATGCTTTGTTTCATGTTCCGAAGCTGCACCAGCAACGACTCTTTGATGGCACTAGAAGCCGAAAAATCTAAGATAATCAGATCAAATGCGGTGAGATCAAGAAGCTTTTGAGCTTGCGCGCTATCCTGAGCAATCTCAACATCGTAATGATGCGGCCGTAAAATAGTTTGAATGTACTGCGCACTTATGGGCGAGGCATCCACCACCAAAATGGAATAAATGGTGTTGTACAAAAGCGCTTTCATCGTTTTATGAATCTCTTTTATCACAACAGGCAGTGGAGAAGTTTTGCAAAGAGAACCCAAAACGCCATACTGTGACCACTCTTCATACGGGTTTGTTTTGACGTCTGAAGTGTAAATAAAAATTTTATGTTTTTCAAAAATATGCAGATTTTGCAGAATCATCTCCCCTTCACCATCCGGAAGTGTGAGATCTACAACAATGAGGTCAAACGAGGAAAATGTCAGAAGTTCGATGGCTGCATGCAGTGTGCTTGCGTGGTGCACAGGATACCCCAGTGCTTCGAGTGACCTTTGCAGCATTTTTGAAAACATTTTGGAGGGGTCGATAAGAAGAATTGAGCCGATCTTTGGCTCTCCCAAAGTACTGTTTAGGGCAATGGTCATGCAAATTCCTCATAAAGCGTTAAATGAAGGGCTAATTATACATAATTGAAAATTTATTCTGCTGATATTTTACATGTAAAGAGCGATTTTTCCCTCTTTACATGTAAAAAGATGCGAATGCTTTTCTACTGAAATTGCCCCAGCTTCAGATTAAGACCTTCCGCCAACTTCGAGAGATGATCCGCAGCACTTGCGATCTCTTCCACGCTTCTGGCATTCTCACTTGTTATGGCGTTAATGTTGGTGACAAGATCAACAATCTTATCGGTATCTTTGGCGATCTTATTGGAGTTATTGGCACTAATCGTAACCGACTTCACACTCTCATCCATCACCGATGTTGTACTAATAATCGTCTCTTCCACATTGGTAGAAACCCCTGCTAATCGTCTGATATTTTGAGCATTTTTTGTCATTTTATCCGAAGAGTTGACAATGGATTGAACTATGATATTAATCGTCGCATTGATCTCGGTTAAAGAGGTTTGGGTTCGCTCAGCTAACTTCCTCACTTCATCGGCAACTACCGCAAACCCACGTCCATGATCTCCTGCACGCGCCGCTTCAATCGCAGCATTAAGCGCGAGTAAATTGGTTTGATCGGCAATATCGGAGATAACGGTTAAGATTTGTTTGACTTGCTCAGCATCTCTGCTCATCTGTTCTAATTGTGATGCTAAAGCCGTTTCTGCTTCACTCGCCAGTTCGACTTCATCTTTAAGCATGATGACCTCTTTCTTAGCTGATTCCAGTTTATCACCGGCTAAGGCAATGCTTTTTTTCATCTCTTCAGAAAGCAGTGCTGTTTCTTGAACAAACTTCTTAATCGTCACAATCTCTTCAATCGTGTTGTTAACAATCACGGTACTGTTTTCTGCATTTCTGCCTATTTGCATACTCGTGGTAGAGAGTTCATGGGAAACTGAAGCATTCTCAGAAGACGAGCGTTTCACATCTTCAATAATTACTTCTAAGGTATCCACCAAAGAGTTAAAGCTATTGACGATCTCTTGAATCTCATTGTTTTTACCGTATTTGATTCTAAATTTGAGCTCTTTGTTTTGCACGAAGCCTGAGATGCCATCACGTATCAGTGATACACCGTGCATGATGTTGTTGCGAATGACAATGCCTATGATGATCATAGCAATGGCAATGAGCAAGGAGAGACTTATCATGATGGTGCTGGCACTATTTTTCTCGATAACAGCATTTTTAGCATCTTTGTCCGCTAATTGTTGATTGTATTCCATGTGTTCATCAATAGCTCGCATCATATTTTGCGCAATTGTTTGGTTTGCTAAATTGAGTGTTTTTGCTTCAGCATTTTTATTTGCATTGGAAAGAGTGAAGAATTTTTCTATAAAAGTAGAATATTGTGTAAAATACTCCTTCTCTTTATCATATAACTCTTTATCTTTTGCATCTGAAAGAAGTGATTCATAGCCTTTAAACTCTTTTTCAAATTCTACTTTATATTTTCGATATTGTTCTTCCAATTTTTTCATTTCATTCATATCTTCAGTACCAAGATGCTGCCAAATAGTAAGTCTAATGCGATACATGCTCTTTTGTAAATGGCTCATTACGATAACGCTAGGTAATGAATTTACATTACATGTATTCGTCTCTTCATAAACTTTATCCATCTTATTTAACCCAATGCTAAAGACAGCAAAAATACCTAAAATGGCAATGGCTAGCATTGTCATCAACTGTTTGGATATACTCATATTAACTCCTTTTAAATGTTCAATTTATAGTATTAAAGATTTTTAAATAAAATTGATGTGGGGGAAGTGTCGTTAAATCTACAATTGTGCCCCCATTGCATTTAACCTGAATAGAGTTTCCAAATGCACTAAAATAACAAACCTAATAATTTGGTAAAATGCCATATCTTAGATAGATTTTTTCTCTGTGCTTGGGTAACTCTTTTAAGAACAACTATTAATAAAAAATTAATATTCTGAGCATTGTAAGCCAATAAAAGAAATACTGCAAAGTCCTATAGGACATTGAAGCAAACGCGTTATCAAAGTAAACTCACAAAAAAGTCACCTATGTTAGGTACCGTTTTGAAAGAGCAGAGGATTATGTGTCAATATGATGTTGAAGAAATACATGCTCAAATACGCCATAATGTAAAGCTATTGAGGGAAATGAGGGGAAAGAGTCAACTTGAAATGGCGCTTGCTATCGGACACTCATCGGCAGCGTTTTACGCCAAGGCAGAACTTGGTATTCAGCGCAAGAAATTCAATGTTGAGCATTTGTGTAAAATTGCGAATGTTTTAGAAGTTGATATTCGGGATTTTTTCAATCATTTAAGAGAGTAGGGCTTTACATGTAAAGCCCAAAAGTGTGTTAACCAATATTCGTGTAGTCAGCATAAACCAACACAATTCCATCTTCTTCCTCGATCTCTTCAAGTCCAGCGTCGATGAGTTTAAGTTCTAGCTCTTCGATGTCCATGTCTACTGTTTTTGCAAACTCAAAAACGGCTTTACGTGAGAACATGAATTCGAATGAGCCATGAGGGCCTTTGCCTTCAAAGGTGGCTTCGCTAAGGATTTGAGTATCTTTGCAAAATTGCAGAGGTAATAGAAGTGGATATTCGAGATTTTTTTAAAGATTTATTTTAGAGTAGGAAGAGAGCTTTACATGTAAAGCTCTCACGAGGATTTAAAAAAGCTCTTTGAGCGTTAATTGAACGGATACTTTTTTTGACAAGACCAACGTTATTTTCAGATTAGAATTTATAACTTAAAGTGACCATTGTAGCCGTGTTCAAATCTTTTTTTGTGAGTGGGCTATCAGCGGCATCAGATAATAATTTATCTGCCGTGAGCATAACTTTTGCTTCCCAACTTTTTGTTATCGAATAGAATGTACCAAGCGAAACTCCAGCAGATTTAATTCCTGATTTTGCCTCATATTGGTTATAGCCAGAACGCATTGCTTGTGCTGGAGAAATGCCAAAATAACTTTGCATATGCTCTTCATCCGCCCATGTATTACCAGCAGCAACTTTTAACTTCAGCTTTTCTGTCAGTGAGAATGTCTTGCTTACCTCTATTTTTGCCGTTGTGCCATATTCTTCATCTCCCTTTGAGATTTTGCCTGAAAGTTTCATAGGACCAAAATCATATTCTCCAAGAAGATTGACTATTAATCCCATATCAATATCGCCCACGCCTCGTAGATTTTCTCTATCATCTTTTTCTTCTCTACCAAAAGAGGGGCCTATTGAAGCACCGATTTTATAGTTTTCTCCATAAATGGGATAGCCTCCAATCCCATTCCAATTTGCAAAAATCAAACCTTCTTTATACCTAGCGGAGATGTCAGGGATGAGTATCGCATGGTAATTGTTAGAACCTTCATATTTTGCTCTATACATCACGCCACCACCAAGTGCAAAAGCCCAGTTTTCTTTTGCAAATAGCGCAGAAGAAACCTGCTCTGTTTGTATGGGTTCAGGACGATTTGGTATCTCTTTGCCAAAGGCATTGAGCGTAAATATTGCAGTAAGTACAGCGAGACTCATAAATGAGATTGAACGTGAAGTGTATGGCATAGTATAGCTCCTTTTAAGTGTGATTTACGTGTTTGGAAATATAGCTGATTATTATAGTTTGCACATCGGTCTAAAGTATGAGATACAACAAAGAATTGCACATCAGACTTTAGACTGATGTATTTTTCTAAAAATTATTTTATAATGAAGATATGAAAAATTTATTCAACTATTATCTGACTTTTATGAATCGTTTGTGGTGTCAGCTTGCGATAAGTTACGCGTTGCTTTCTTTTTTTGCCATGATCTTACTTGCTGTAATGCTAAATAGCATAAACAATTACAATGATTTTCATTCAACCATTACGCTTGAAAATGTTGAAAGAATCATAGACAGTGAAGAGCTTATTGTTACACAAGCCATTCTTGATACGAATAGCGTCGAATGGTTGAACAAAGCTCGCAATAATATCCGTGAAAAATTGATAAACTTGGAGCAGGGTAGGGGTTCTTCAATTTACCGTATTACGAGCTCTAGTTCTCCTGAGGTCTATATTGAGATTACCGATAAAAATGGTTATCCTTTGATGTCGGATCTTGATAATTTTTCAAAAAAAAAATCACCCTATCTTAATCAAATAAAAAGTCAGGGCGCAGTAAAAAACAGTGTTCAATGGCTAGCAAAAAATGGACCTATCTTAGCAGATAAGGAACTCATAAAGCATGACAATAAAGAACTCATCGGACATTTACGCATTGTGTATATCGCTGAATTTGATCCATGGATACAGTTTAAGAGTGTCATTCTTTTTCTGTTTCACAGATGGGATAAGATTTTATTGCTTTCGGTGCCGATAGGTATTATATGTGGACTCATTGCCTCTCGTTATGTAACGAAGCAATTGCAAAAAATGAATGAGATTACTGAAAGCTGGCGGCAAGGTAACTTTCAAAAGAAGATTTCTCTGCCAAATGATGATGTTCTGATGCGGCATAGTGAACACCTTAATAACATGGCACGGGATTTGGAAATGTATCTGAATTTGAAACAAAATCTTGCCATAAGTGATGAGCGAAACCGTCTGGCGCGTGAACTTCACGATACGGTAAAACAGAAACTCTTCGCTTTAGGTTTACAACTGGCAACCATCAAGACCAAGTCTGCCGCAATGGAATTTGCTGGCGAACATATCTTTGAGGCGGAAGCTATCACTCGCGAAGCACAGCATGATCTCATGGAAATTATCACGCAACTACACTCCACAGAAGGCAATAACACTTCATTTTTTGAACGTATCGTTATGATTGCCGAAGATTTTAAGCGCCGTTTTGGCATAAGCGTAGAACTAAAGTATTCTGAACTCCTTCAGTGTAACGCGTATACGGAGCATCATATTTTACGTATTGTTCAAGAATCGCTAATCAATGCAGTGCGCCATGGTAAGGCGTCTAAGATCGTGATCGCAAGTGAAAGACACTACGATACTATTACCCTTACGATCACCGATAATGGAGTAGGCTTTATGCCTGAGCAAAAAACAGGAGGATTTGGGCTTATTTCCATGCACGAACGCGTACAAGAGCTGCCAGATGGAACACTTGACATTCAAAGTACCGCAGGTGTGGGAACTCAAATCACACTTTCATGGAGAAATGAATCATGACTGAAAAAATTACACTTATTCTTGCTGACGACCATGCTATGGTTCGCAAAGGGCTAACGGCCTTTCTTTCCACCGCGGAGGATATTCAAGTGATGGCCGTTGTGGAATCTGGTATGGAAGCTGTGAGTGCTGCGATGCAATATGCCCCTGATGTTGTATTGCTTGACCTATTTATGCCAGATAAACCAGCCGTTGAAACGATACGGCAGATTAAAAAAGTGAGTCCTCGTAGCCAGATTATCATGGTAACCTCACACGAAGGCGATGAATACGTGGTGCCAACAACACAAGCAGGAGCTATTTCGTATATACTCAAAGATGCAACGCCTGAAGACCTTATTCGTACCGTGCGAAAAGCGGCACGAGGAGAAAGTACCATAAGTTCGCGTGTCGCTAAAGCACTCGAAAAGGTTGTCTCCCTAAAAATGGAAGATGAACAGTTCCATGAGGATTTAACAAGTCGCGAAATGGAAGTGTTGCATTATATTGCAGAAGGATCGTCGAATATGGATATTGCAACGCATCTAAATATTTCAGAAAAAACTGTAAAATCGCATGTCAGCAATATCCTAAGTAAACTCTATTTAACGGATCGAACCAAAGTTGCGGTGTATGCATGGCGTCAGGGGCTTGTAAAGAAATAAGACAAACTTTATCTTACCCCTTTACAAAACGTCACTCTTAATCAGCCAACAACTCTTTAGCATAAGCAAAGTAATAATGACGTCCATTTGCACTTGTTTCTTTTTGCGCTAAGATGATAAGACCTTGGGCTTTATACTGTTTAACAGCCTTATGGTTGCTCTCTATCGCCAAAATAATATCCGCTAACTCAATAGCCCATTGTGCATCTCTCTTTTTCAAAGCATCTTGTATTGCAACAATCACAGCTTTTTTCCCACCCATAAGTGCAAGGGTCTTTTTGGCATGCTCTTTTGCTGGTAAAGGATGCAGTTTTGTTGGGTTTTCATCAAACCACCCCATGTAGCCTGTAAATATACCCCGAACCGTCCACTCAACCGTTCCATAGTATTCACCAAGGTAAGGAAGTTTAGCCCACTTTTCAGGCAATTTAACCACTTCAGCGACTTGGTCTATACTCAAACCTTGATTGATAGATTTAAGTGTTTCGTTAAAAACAAACTCAATAGCATCATGGTAATTTGTGAGGACTTCTTTAACATTGGACTCTCCCATAAGCGGACGAGTATGACCAGGTAAGACATACTTGGCATTATACGAGAGCATTTTTTCTAACGTATCAATCCATGCGCTTATATCACGATATTGACCACCGCGAATAGGAGAAATATTTGGCCAGCAACCGTAATAATTATCGCCACTAAAAAGCACTTTGTAGGTTGGTAGCCAAATCAGTAAATGGTCATCCGTTTCACCAAGAACGCCACTCAGTTCAAATGTCACACCATCGATTTCACGCACTACTTTTCGCTCCGTCAACACCGTCGTTGGAGCGACAAACACCTGTTTATCACCTTGTTTCGTGGTGATGCCTTCACGGATGCCAATGCCTTGAGAGAGCGCTTCTTCATCACTTAACTGATAGCCATGTTGCCTGATGCTCCGTAGATCAAAGACCTCTTTTAGTGCATTCATCTTTCCTAAAACAGGCTTTAGTGGAGCAGCGGCAATAATTTCTGGCGCGGTATCCATAAAAACCCCAGCACCTCCACGATGATCGGGATGCCCATGGGTATAAATAATCGTTTTTACAGGCTTATTGGTATGCTCTGCAATAATTTTCTTCAACGTCATCGCTCTTGATTCAGAATCCAGCGTATCAATTAAAATAACGGACGTATCACCAATGATAAAACTCGCATTACTATGTGCGTATCCCATCACATGATAGACTTTATTGGGGATAATTTCGGTAACTTGTTTTGGATAAGCTGTCGATGAAAACGCTTTTAAGGATTGTTCATCGACAGTATTTTTGATCGGTTCTGATGCTGCAAACAGACTACTCGCCATAATGGCTAAAGTGCATAAGAGAGCATATTTCATATCTTTTCCTCATTAGATATTTATTGTTGGGTGATGATGTTAAGTGTCATTGTATTGATAAAGCCAACATCATCTGCTTTAATATAATCTCCATTCTCTCCTGCCCACTTTTTCTTACAAGGGGTTAAAAAAGCTCTTTAAGTGTTAATTGAACTGTTTTTAACATCTCTTTACGTGTGAGATCATCACTTGTAGAGATTCCTCCAAAAAAGAGATGGTTGAGTGTCGCAACACCACAAAAACTAAAGATGCCTTCATCGGTTGTCTGTTTTAAACTTTGTGTCATTCCCGAAGCATCGTAGTACATATTAGGCGTTCCATGTGTGGTAATCATAAAACCTTTTTTGCTTGCCAATAAGCCTTCAACCATGCCTTTTTTGCTATATTGATAAGCAAACCCATACGCAAAGACACGATCAATATAGCCTTTTAAAATAGCAGGTAATCCCGTCCACCAAAGTGGGTAGATGAGCGTGATAGCGTCGGCATTTTTGATGAACGCTTGCTCGGTTGCAATATCTTCTGGCGTATTACCACTGCGTAATTCTTTAAAGTCCACAGGGCTAAGAACGGGGTTAAATCCAAGTGCATAGAGGTTTCTTACGACAACGCTGTGACCTTTACTCTCAAGTGCTGCGACAGCACTTTCTAAAATGGCATGATTGAAGCTATCCTCAAAGGGATGAGCATAAACGATAAGATGATTCATAATAACTCCTTTTTAGTTTTATATCTAACTATTTGATGTTTAAAAAATTATGACAAATTGTGCATGATCTTTTCTAAAATAGGATCGACCACGTTCATTTCTGCCTCTGAAATACCTTGAAAAATTTTAGTGTTCAGACTTTGCGAAATCTCTTGAAAATCTTTCTCAAACGCCTTGCCTTGTTCGGTTAAACGAATGTAGGTTACGCGACTGTCTGTATCACTTTTCTCTTTGAGCACATAGCCTAAAACAACCAGTTTGTCGACCAGCACGGTGATCGTTGGTTTGCTACGATGGATTTTCTCAGCGAGCTCTTTCATCGTAATGTTCTCATGACTGTAAAGAAATGACAATATTCCACCATGCGATGGCACGATGCCATAAATACCTCGTTTTTCAAGTTCTTGAATAATGAAGCGATGGGCTTTGTCTGAAATTCTGCTGATGCGTGCAATGGTAATTCTAGGTTTCATGAGGAGCATTATAGTTAGATGTCTAATAAAAATCAAGGGGAAAAAAGAAATTTAGGGCTTTACATGTAAAGCCCTACTGTGTTAACCAATATTCGTGTAAACTGCTTGTACGTCATCATCATCTTCGATTTTTTCGATGATTTTATCGACATCGACCATCTGCTCTTCGCTGAAGCTCACAGGATTGTTGGCGATGCGTTCCAAGTTGGCTTTGGTAAGGGTGATGCCAAGGCGATCAAAGGCAGCATTGAGCGTTCCAAAGTTGGTGTAGTCAGCATAAACCAACACAACTCCATCTTCTTCCTCAATCTCTTCAAGCCCTGCGTCGATGAGTTCAAGTTCTAGCTCTTCGATGTCCATGTCTGCTGTTTTTGCAAACTCAAAAACCGCTTTGCGAGAGAACATAAATTCGAGTGAGCCATTATTGACCATCTCTCCGCCTGCTTTTTTAAACGCGCTTTTGATGTTCGCAACACTACGTGTATTGTTGTCCGTTGCGCATTCCACAAAAAAGAGTGAACCATGAGGGCCTTTGCCTTCAAATGTGACTTCGCTAAGGGTTTGCGCATCTTTGCCAAGCGCTCGCTTAATCGCCGCATCGATGTTGTCTTTAGGCATATTTTCCGCTTTGGCGTTGAGGATCGCTGTTCTGAGTTTTGCATTGCTCTCAGGGTCTCCACCGCCTTCTTTTGCCGCCATCATAATGGTTCGGCCAAGTCTTGGAAATACGCGTGACATATTTCCCCATCGTTTCATTTTTGATGCTTTTCGGTATTCAAACGCTCTTCCCATAGGGGTCAATTCCTTGTGTCATGTTCTTAATAGTGCATTATTATAGCTTGTTTATACCTTGTTTAAAATAAGAGATTTTTCTATAATCTATCAGCAATTCACACATTCAAAGGATGGTACAATGGAAAATCTTAAAAAAATTTATAAAAAACATGGCTTCGAGCTGATTTGTGTTCCCACGCAAGAAGAAGCGCTGAGTGTCGCGATGAGTTTTATTAAGCCGCACATGAGCATCGGATTTGGCGGATCGACGACGGTCAAACAAATTGGGCTGTATGACTATGTTACTTCTCGTAAGGACATCACACTTTTTAATCAGTACGAAGCGGGCATCAGCATGGAAGAAAATAGCGATCGAAGGCATAAAGGCATTCTCGCAGATCTTTACATCACGAGTACCAATGCCCTGACAAAAAATGGGGAACTCGTCAATGCCGATGGCAGTGGAAACAGGGTCGCTGCACAGATTTTTGGGCCTAAAAAGGTGCTGATTATCGCAGGCATCAATAAACTGGTTGAAAACGTGGAAGAGGGATTTGCACGCATTCGCGATGTGGCAAGCCCTAAGAACATTGAGCGCATGAATAACCTTGCCATCAGTATGGGAAAAGAGCCACGCCATAACATGAGTAACATCGGTCGAAAATTCGCCTACATCAACGGCGATGACGAAGGGCGCACGACGATTATTTTGGTGGATGAGGAGCTTGGTTATTAAAATGCTTCGCAGGGAAACATTTTACATGTAAAGCAGTAATGGTGTGACTTTTTTAGATTCTCCAAGGAAATTTGCATTAAAGTAAAAGTATAAGAAGTTTAGTAAGCCCCACACATTAAAATAAGACTAATGGGGCTTAATACCTCTTTGATGTAATATCAAAATTTCATAAGGAGTCATTGATGAAGAAATCACTTTTAGTAGGTGCAGCGGCTGTATGTTTGAGCGTTTCCGTGTATGCGGCAGAGTTTATCAACGTTTTGACGGGTGGAACGAGTGGGATTTATTATCCTCTTGGTGTCGCACTGTCGCAAATGTATGCCAAAGCGATTCCCGATTCTAAAACAGCGGTTCAAGCAACCAAGGCGAGTGTCGAAAACCTCAATCTTCTCCAAGCAGGACGAGGCGAGGCGGGCATCTCTTTAGGCGATTCGTTCTCCGACGCGTACAAAGGCGATGCAGATGCTGGCTTTAAAGCACCACTCGATAAGCTTCGTACCATTTCAGCCCTTTATCCCAACTACATTCACTTTGTAGCCGCCGCCGATTCTGGCATCAAGTCATTTGCCGACATCAAAGGCAAACGCATCTCTGTCGGTGCTCCAAAATCAGGTACCGCTTTGAATTCTAAAAAGATTTTGGAAGCCGCAGGCATTAACTACAAAGACTTCTCCAAAGTTGAGTACCTCTCCTACGCAGAATCCGTTGAGTTAATGAAAAATAGACAGCTTGATGTCACATTGCTCTCTTCAGGTGCAGGCGTTGCCGCCCTTCGCGATCTTGCGACGTCACAAAAAGTCGTTTTCTTGACGATTCCTGAAGAGATTGTCAAAAAAATCGATGATCCAGCGTACCAAGTGGGCATCATTCCTGCCAATACCTATGAAGGTCAAACAGCGGATGTTAAAACCGTTTCCGTTCAAAACTTCCTTGTCACACACTCTGGTGTTTCGGAGCAAACAGTTTACACGATGACCAAAACGATGTTTGAAAACTTAGATCAAATGGTTGCAGCGCACGCCGCAGCAAAGGGCATTAGCTTAGAAAATGCTGCAAAAAATCCTCCTGCACCATTGCACCCAGGCGCTGAGCGTTACTATAAAGAAGTGGGTATTTTAAAATAAACGTGAAGTTTTATCAAACATGTAAGGAATAAGTATGTCTGCCTTAATAAACGAGGAAGTCCACGAAGAGACTTCCGATTTTGAAGAACACGGTCACCAGCGTCAACTTGTAGGTTGGGCATCGCGCTTGATGATGGCTGGAGCGCTCGCTTTTTCTGCCTATCAGATCTCTGTTGCGGCGTTTCACCCATTTTCCAGTTTGATTATTAGAGCTTTACATGTAAGCTTTTTGGTCTTCTTGATTTTTATGCTTTACCCTGCCACTTCAAAAGGGCGTACACAGCAAAGCATCCCTTGGTATGACCTTTTGCTCTCCTTTTTTGGCTTTGCCCTTGGCTTTTACCATCTCGTTTTTGAAGCAGACCTCATTGAACGCTCAGGCGATCCGACAACGATGGATCTTTTTGTGGCAACGGCGGCAAGCATCTTGGTCTTTGAAGCGGCACGTCGTGTTGTGGGTTGGGCACTGACGCTTGTGTGTGGACTGTTCTTGGCGTATGGCTTTTTGGGGCAATATCTGCCGCTTTCCATCGCGCATCGCGGTTTTGGGTTTGACCAGATCGTGAGTCAACTCTACCTTGGAAGTGATGGTATTTTGGGCACACCAACACTGGTTTCAGCTACGTACATCTTTTTGTTCATTCTTTTTGGAACGTTTTTGGAACATGCAGGGATGATTCGCCTCTTCAATGCCCTTGCGCTTGGCCTGGTTGGTCGCGCGCAAGGAGGTCCTGCAAAAGTTGCGGTTATCTCTTCTGGGCTTATGGGAACGATCTCTGGCTCAGGCGTTGCCAATGTCTTAACCGTTGGTCAATTTACGATTCCGTTAATGAAACGCTTTGGCTACACCTCTGTTTTTGCAGGAGCTGTTGAAGCGACCGCTTCGATGGGTGGGCAAATTATGCCTCCTGTTATGGGTGCAGTGGCGTTCATTATGGCGGAGACGCTCAATGTTCCCTATTCGGACATCGTGATGGCGGCGATTATCCCTGCGATGCTTTACTATTTCACTGCATTTTGGATGGTGCATCTTGAAGCAGGGCGTTTGAAACTTTTAGGTATCCCAGCCGATCAATGTCCTAATCCTTGGAAAGAGTTAAAAAATAGTTGGTATTTAGCCCTTCCTTTGGCGGCGTTGGTCTATATGCTTTTTCATGGCTTTACCCCGATGTTTGCAGGTATGATGGGCTTAACGCTGACGTCTGTGCTTATTTTAGGTGCCGCGATTGCGGTGCGTATTTCTCAAACAGCACTGCGGTATGTCTTTTGGTTTGCACTTGGTCTTAGTGCGGCTTCGTTTATCGAGTGGGGCATTGTGCCTGTAATGGGTGTTATCGTCATTTTGGTGCTTCTTAACTTTGTGGTTCAAGGTGGACGCGATACGCTTCGGACGATGAAAACAGCCCTCATTGATGGGGCGAAACAAGCTCTTGGCGTGGGAATCGCATGTGCGATCGTGGGTGTCATCATCGGTGTATTAACACTTACAGGTGCGGCATCGAATTTTGCAGGGTTTATTTTGGAAGTGGGCGAGAAGAGTCTCTTTTTATCCTTACTTCTGACGATGGTAGCGTGTTTGATCTTGGGTATGGGCATTCCGACCATTCCGAATTACATCATCACGAGCTCCATCGCAGCGCCTGCACTTTTGAAACTGGGCGTTCCACTCATTGTGAGTCACATGTTCGTTTTTTACTTTGGCATTATGGCAGACCTCACGCCTCCAGTTGCGCTTGCTGCTTTTGCGGCGGCTTCCATCGCTAAAGCTTCTGCGATGAAAATCGGCTTTAAAGCAACGCAAATTGCTGTTGCAGGCTTTGTTGTACCGTTTATGGCGGTGTACGATCCAGCCTTAATGATGCAAGGTGATCCGACATGGATCGCGGTTGTTTATATCGTGGTGAAAGCGCTGCTTGCTATTTTCTTATGGGGATGTGCGGCGATTGGGTATCTGTGGTCACCGCTTCCTATGTTTGAGCGTGTGTTTGCTGCGTGCTCAGCGGCACTTTTGGTCGCGGCGATTCCTTTAACCGATCAGATTGGATTTGTGTTAGGGGTTATGTTTATCGCGTGGAATGGGTGGAAAAACCGTAAGCGATGATGTCATTGTGTCTTAGTTCAGGAGCAGTCACAGTGAGCTTGTTCCTGAACTCTTTTACCCTTGCATGGATGCACTCGGTCGAGAAAATTCGCTGGGAAGAGCAGTGGAAAATCGAGGGAAAATCTTTACATGTAATCTCTGCCAGTGTGCGCGGAAGTGGCGCAGGGATGGAACCGCCACCTGATGCTGTTTTTAAAGAGGGCGCTTGGCACTACACGCCGCATGTTCCACCACTTCAAGAGCTTCGTTTGGCGCATTCTCCTTTTACAACGGAGTACGAGCTCTGTTTTGATGGCAGATGCACACCGCTCAATGAGCTCTTCTTAACGCTTCCTTCCATCGACACTATTGTTCTTGAAGCCTGCGAACGCTAGAATAGCGCCATTATTTTCTTACATGTAAGGTTTTTCCTCTTGAAATCAGAATTCAAAAATTACAGTTATATTTTCTTAGGTTCGCTCTTCTTGAGCTTTGGTGTGGTGGCTCTGTTTATTCCCAATGCGTTGGTAACGGGTGGCACATCGGGTATGGCACTTTTGGGGCATTACCTTTTCAAACTGCCCGTGGGTGTGCTTATGATCGCGATTAATGTCCCACTGCTTTTCTTGGGCACCAAATACTTTGGCAAGCATTTTACCCTTCGTAGTATCATCGCGATCGGATTTACCTCTGTGTGTATTGACTTCATGGTTGAATTCTTACATGTAAACGCTCTCAGCCACGATGTGATTTTAGCATCGATCTTTGGTGGTATTGCGGTTGGCATTGGTTTAGGATTTATTTTAAGCGGTCATGCTTCCGCAGGTGGTTCTACCATTATCGCCAAAATCGTCGCGTCAAAGACGAGCATCAAAGCCTCTTCGGTAATGCTTTTTATCGATATGCTCGTGATCCTTGCGATTGCGTTTATCTCTCAAAACATTGACTTAGCGCTTTGGAGTTTGGTGAGCATTTATATCAGCGCGAAGAGTATCGATATGTTTTTAACGCGCGGTCCTTCTAAAAAAGTGGTGCACATCGTCTCTACAAAAATCGAAGAACTCTGTGCTCAAATCGTGCCACTGCTAGGGAAAAATGGAACGATTGTTGAAGGAAATGGCATCTTTGAGCATGAAAACAAACGCATGATCTTTTTGGTCGTCGAAAATCGTAAAATTCCGATGCTCAAAGAGCTGATCCAAACTGCGGATAAAGAAGCATTTATGGTGGTGATGGAAGCCTCAGAGTTGTTGGGGCGAGGGCATTAAAACTTACTTTTGAAGTTGATGCTGAACTGATCGTTTTGTTTATCTTGTCCTGTTTTATCAAAAGCGACGCCTAGATTGAACCCTTTAGAAATTTCATTGAGCTGAAAGTTACTGTACACGCCCGTGTAAGAGAGATTGGTTTGCACTTCACTGGCTACAACATAGCGAGAGCCTAGCGTAATGTCTTTGCGAGGCGAGTAGTTTAGATCAACCGCGTACGCTTCTGTATTGGGTGTGTAGTTGTTGGAGCTGAGCACCGAAGAGGTTGGAAGAAGATGATCTTTCCCATCCAAATCACCATTCGCACTATGACTGCCTTCTAGCACCTTTGAATACGCAACATAACTTCCAAAATTTTCATAATTCACCTGCGCTTTAACCCCAAAGGCATTGGTCGTTTCAATACTACTTTGCTCCACACTTTGACGATACGTATCGGCATAATAGTTGGCTCTTAGTTTATACCCAATATCGTCTGCTCTGCCATCATAAAGTGCTTCCGTGTAATAGATAGTGTTATCGGTACTGCTTTGGCGTGTTTCAGTTGCAAACGATTGGGTCGCGACTTCGAGTCGTACGCCCTCCACGGGAGCCGTTTTGTAGTGAAAAAGAATTTTTTGAGTTTTGGTACTCGAAAAGGGACTCTCTTCGTCGCTTGCTTCATTGGAATTGGCATTGATTTTATGCGTTAGATTGCCATCAAGGAGTGCGTCCATCAATGAATCAGCGGCAAATAAGGAAGATAAAAAGATGAGAAGGAGGGTAAGTTTTTTCATGATGTGTGAAAGCGTAAAGCCACCGAGATGGCTTTACATGTAAAGCAGGAGGGAATGATTACATCATTCCGCCCATGCCTCCCATTCCGCCCATGCCACTCATATCTGGCATTGCAGACGCTTTATCTTCTTTTGCATTGGTGATGGTCGCTTCCGTTGTCAAAAGGAGACTTGCCACAGAAACCGCATTTTGAAGTGCAATACGTGAAACTTTAACAGGATCAACGATGCCCGCTTCAAACATATCGACATACTCACCCGTTGCAGCGTTAAAGCCATAGTTTGGTTTGTTGCTTGTTAGAACATTGTTCGCCACAACGCCTGCATCAAAGCCAGCGTTCTCAGCGATTTGTTTTAATGGAGCTTTAAGAGCACGTGTAACGATCTCAGCGCCAATCGCTTCATCGCCAGTGAGGTTGAGTTTGATTTTTGCGTTTGCAAGCAAGAATGCAGAACCACCACCCACAACGATGCCTTCTTCAACAGCTGCTTTTGTTGCTGAAAGTGCATCATCCACACGGTCTTTTTTCTCTTTCATCTCAGTTTCAGTTGAAGCACCCACTTTAATGACCGCAACACCACCGCTGAGTTTTGCTAAACGCTCTTGAAGCTTTTCTCTATCGTAGTCACTGCTTGTTTCTGCGATTTGTGCTTTGATCTGACCAACACGAGCGTCAATTCTAGCTTTGTCGCCATTGCCATTCACGATGGTTGTGTTGTCTTTGTCGATCACAATGCGTGCTGCTTGACCAAGATCTGCCAAGGTAGCCGCTTCAAGTGTACGTCCTAGCTCTTCACTGATCACTTCACCACCACTGATGATCGCGATGTCTTCAAGCATCGCTTTTCTTCTATCGCCAAAACCTGGTGCTTTAACCGCAGCGATGTTAAGAACGCCTCTGAGTTTGTTTACAACTAACGTTGCCAATGCTTCACCGTCGATGTCTTCTGCGATGATAAGCAAAGGTTTACCTGTTTTTTGAACTTGCTCAAGTACAGGAAGAAGATCTTTAAGGTTAGAAACTTTTTTGTCATACAATAAAACATAAGGATGCTCTAAAATCGTTTGCATTTTCTCAGGATTGGTCACAAAGTAAGGAGAAAGGTAACCACGATCAAACTGCATACCCTCAACGACGTCAAGTTCGTCTTGGATACCTTTGGCTTCTTCAACGGTAATAACGCCATCTTTGCCCACTTTTTCCATCGCTTCAGCGATCAACTCACCGATAACCGTGTCTGAGTTGGCAGAAATAGTTGCAACTTGTGCGATCTCTTTTTTATCTTTAACGGCTTTTGCCATTTTTTTAAGCTCAGCGATAATCGCTTCAGCCGCTTTGTCCATACCACGTTTCACTTCAATAGGGTTTGCACCCGCAGTGATGTTTCTAAGACCCTCTTTGAAAATAGCATGCGCCAAAACCGTTGCAGTGGTTGTACCATCCCCTGCTTGATCCGCTGTTTTTGATGCAACTTCTTTAACCAGTTGAGCACCCATGTTTTCGATGGTATCTTTAAGTTCGATCTCTTTAGCCACAGAAACACCATCTTTGGTGATGCTAGGAGCGCCAAAGCTTTTTTGGATCAAAACATTGCGACCGCGTGGTCCCATTGTAACTTTTACAGCGTCATTGAGTTTTTTAACACCTTCGTAGAGTGCATTGCGAGCATTATCTGAAAATTGAATCTCTTTTGCCATGTTTATTTCCTTTTTTTATATGATTGATTATAAAACGCCAAGAATGTCGTCGATAGTCATCACCACGTAGGTTTTGCCATCAAGCGTAAGCTCTGTACCTGCATATTTTGCAAAAACAACCTTATCACCAACACTTACAAGTCCTTTTTCTTCAACTTTAGGACTGACTGCTCTAACAATACCGCTAAGAGGTTTTTCTTTGGCATTGTCAGGAATGATAATACCTGATGCTGTTTTCGTAGCTTCTTCGACTCTTTCAAGAAGTACACGTTTTCCAAGTGGTTTGAAAGTCATTTGTATGTCCTTTTGACTAAAATTTTAGCACTCGTTTGTTTCGAGTGACAAAATTTTACACAAATACCGCTCAAAAGTCAAGAAAAAAGCGGTAAAAGTTTAGTCTGATATACTCAATGTTTTCAGCTTTTTTTCATGTTTTACGTAATACGCTATAATTAACCAAAGTATAAGTTTTATGACTATATAATGCCAACCTCTTTTAACCATGTCAAGGTAGCTCAGCTGGTTAGAGCGCTGGTCTCATAAGCCGGAGGTCGAGGGTTCGAGTCCCTCTCTTGACACCACTCCTAATCCCTAAATATAGGGTTTTTCAATACAATACAAACATATTTCAAGCTCTTAAAGATTCAAGTGTCACCTAAACTGTCACCTGTTTATAATCTTTATTAATAAGGCTTTCATATAGATTAATACTTGTATCAGCATCAATCGCTTTGTCTTTAAGCCACTTAGCATAATGTTCAAACAACATCTTTAAATCGCTATGTCCTAAGATATTCGCGATCTGTTGCGGTGTAAAAGCATTACTCTCAAGCGCTAGTACAGCAAACGTATGGCGGCAATTCTTGATATCTCTATATTCGACTCCACAATCTAAAAGAAGCTTATACCATTTTGTATTTTGTTTAATGGACTTGCCGTCTTTTATGATCTGTCTGGTCCCTCGAATATCTTTTATATCCTCCAAATTATTTCCATCCTCTTTTGAAAAAAGCCAAAGAGAATGTTTACGCCTAGCTTCTGCAACTAAACGTTCAATATGCAACATAGCACCAGTAAAGATAGGAATTATACGCTTACGATAAGCTGTCTTTGTTCCTTTTACCTTTGATTTAGTTACGTTACGGCGAATTTTAATAGTACGTCGCTGTAAATCAATATCTCCGACTTGTAATCCAAGGATCTCTGCCGGTGACATTCCCTCGTTAAAAGCTATGCCTAAATAATTGTGTAGCAATGAGCCATATTGTGTATCTTGAGCTCTTATCATCAAAAGATTGACTTCTTCTTTTGAGAAAGGTCTAATCTCCTCTAAATCACGATTTTTTCGCTCATGCAGTTTGATGTCAAACGTGATATTGCGATCAATCAATCCGGCATCAACTGCTACATCGAATATTCCATGAAAAACACGCAAGTATTTATTTTTGGTGCTTTTGTCTAGGGACTTACCTGTTTTTACGTTGGTGAGCGGGCCAAGATACTGTTTGATATCCAATTTAGTGATAGTTCGGATATCTTTTTTACCAAATTCAGCCAAAATACGATTTGTGCGATACTCGATATTTTGATAGTCCTCCCAGACCTCGTAATTTTTCAAAAAGATATTTGCAAAATAGTTAAACTCTTTAGATTTAACCATTGTACGTTTACTATCTTCAATCCTACGCGCTAACCATGCCGGTAAAAACTTACTTTGCATATAAGCAAGTGTTTTTTCAGCTTTTTTAACGCCTGTACTTTCTTCATACTTTGATATAGAGCCATCGGCCTTGGTTACAAAATAGCGTATATACCAAAATTTACGATCTGAGCGATTTAAGATAATCGCTCTTATATCTTGCATATTCTTCCTCCTTGGGTTACAAAAGAGGATTTTGAACTACTGACAAATAACATAGTTATTTTATCTTTTTTGTGAGCGCGATAAAAGCTCGTCAAGCTCATTGTCAATATGATTGCCTTTCATCCAATTAATTAGTGCATCGATATCCCAAAGAATCGCTTTTTTGGTTTTAGAAGGAGAGGGTGGTATAACGTAATGAATACCCTCAATTAGCTCTTTTCCCATGCGCTTTGTAAAATAATCATCACTTAAATCAAAAATATCTTTGAGGTTTTTTGTTTGCTTGAATGTTGTCATGACGCGCTCTTTTGGTGATTGAAATTTTGAACTAGCTTGTAAAATTCTTCCTGACCAAGATATAAAAACTCAAAATCCTCAAAAAGAATTTTAAATGCACCATCTTTTTTTAATTTTTCAACTTGAAGAATAGTTTTTTTAATAACGTTATTTGAGAATACACAGCCACGTAATTTATCAAGAAGCTCTTTTTCCCTGCCCTCAGAAATTTTTTGTTTCCATTCTTCAAAATCTCTTAAAAATTCAGGGTTATTTTGAATAAATAGCTCTTTTAATTTTGTTTTATATGCACTACGTGAAACTATTTCTTTTTTCGAATTTTGTATGATAGATTCACAAAACATATCAAGCTCTTGTTCTGTTGTGTTGTTATTAATTAAATTATTGTCTAATACGTTGTTGTGTTCTGTTATAGCTTGAGGGTTGCTCAAGCCACCCTTAGTTGAGTCTTGAGGACTAAAGCCTAATAGCGCTGCTTCTTGTGCAGCTAATTTTTCTTTTTTTGCTTGAGCACCTTTTTTCCCGCTCTCACTTGCAAGTTGTCTTTTTTCATCCCATTTTTGCATTCTACGCAGAAGCGAAGGTGAAAAAAAGAATTGGTCACCGTCTATCGTAAATAAATCATAAGATTCGATGACAACACGCATTTTTTGCGATGTTGTGTTGTAGCGTCTGGCAAGTGCATCAACTGCTTTTAATTGTAATTTATAGCCCTTTTGAGCACGTAGAGTCTCAATAAGAACCCAAAATATGCCAAAACCTTCAAGGCCAAGCTCATCAATTAAAAGAATGATTTTGGGATCATCTTTTGCATTACAGTCGTGACTAAACCATAATTGATTATCTTTTTCTTCGCTCATTTTTAATCCTCAAAATCATTTATTTTAAGGATTTCTTCGGTTTCTTCAAAATCTAAAACCTCTTGGAAAGCCCCTTTTTTTAGGGCTTTTGTAAATTCTACCGCGGCACCAATGTGGACTATCTGGGCTTTTTGAAAATCTTTTTTTTGTTGAATATTTTCATCATTTTGGAATTGGCAAACTGCACTAATGTTGATGCGGACATCTTGGGAAATTTGAAAATTATGATTTTGCCAATATGTCCAAGCGGCACTTGCAATAATATCTGCAATTACAGGGAGATCCCCCGCTTCAGCAGCTTCTATAAGGCGCTTATCCCGTCCATTTATACGTCGATTCTCAATGTTTTCCAATGCCAAAAAAAGAGGTTTTTGAATTTCTGTTAAACAAACTTCACGGTCAGCATCACCTGCATTTAAGGGGTTGGCAATGAAATTTTTACCATTCGAATGGATTTCGACCCATTTTGACAATTCTTCAAAAGTGTCTATAAAAGCTAATTTTTGCAAGATATTTTTTTGTTTCGCAAGCGAAACACCTAATTTTTTTATTGAAAAAATGTTAAAATCACCCCTACCTGATAAGGTAGGGAGATTATCGACTGTGGTCGGGAAGCTCATCGGGATCTCCTTTTTGTAATATTACTATAATATTACACTATCCAAAGTGGCATGTCAAGGAAAAATGTGAACAAAATTGAAATTAATGTTGATACAATTACCTATGAATTTTTGGTAAACCAGGCTAAACAGCTTGACCTATCACTATCTTTACTCTGTCAACATATTCTTACATCACATGCACTTGCATTTACTCATAAATTATCTGATGAAACAAGATTTATCAAACAGCAAATAAAGGAACCTAATGAAGAAAATCGTGAACTGAAAGAAATTATGGTTGCCTATCAAATAACACAATTAGATATGGCTTCTTATTTAAAAATATCACAAACAGCAGTGAGCTTATACCTTTCTGCTAAAAAAGAAAATGCTCTTATTAAAAAGCATTTAGATCAATTGGGCATAGACAAATTTTTAATGAAAATTTTCAAACATAAACATTTGTCTTTTACAGAAAATGAAGTTAGAGTTGACTTTAATCCAAGCTTTTCGAATTATATGTATAAAGAGTCTTCTTCATATGAAATTGTAAAAAACTGGTCAGAATCAAAAAAAATACTTTTTAGCTATATTATAAGCCTTGATTATATTGATGAAGAGGGAGAATCAATTGCTAAAGAAAAAATTTTTGAAGCAATAGACAATACTCCCAAAACTTGTGAAAATGAACTTACAAAAGCAGAAAAAGAAGGGCTTGATACGTACATAAGTATTTTACGATATTGCTTTGAAACCAACCCTTTATCTCCTCCTACACTTGGCGCAAGCCCTTTTTAATTGCATATTTATAATAGTTTGATAATCCTAATTTAAAATCTTCAGGCAAGTGGCTATTCACAATCAATCTTATATTAGGAATAGTAACACCAAGATCTATTAATTTTTTTATCTCTTCATAATGGTCGTCTAATATACTTTTCCCCCATTTAATTTTTGGTCTTACAAGTTGTACATTTTCCATTTTTAACTCCTGAATTTTATTTATATCTACTATTCGTTTTAAATCTGAAACTTTCTCTTCTTTAATGTGCAATACTTGGCATAATTGACAATATCTTCCAAATCATCACTATCAAATATAGCTTTACCATCAGCATATTCTTCTAATAAAGCCATTTCAACATTATCGGCTTTACAGGTAACGATAAAATCTGTAAAAGTAATATCAGCTTTAACATAATCCCAAAATTGTTCATGATCACTTGCGATAACCATTTGTGGAGCAATAACATTAATGCTAAATTCAAATAGCTTTTTAGACGTCTCAAATAAGAGAATATCAGTGATTGAATTTCCAACATAGAGTAAACATATCACATTTAATTTCATACTTTTGAGATACTGTAAAAACTCATTGGCTGCTTCAATAAACTGCAGGTTTTTGGAATGACTCTTAAAGCTGGAATATCTCACATACCGCTCAATACTCAGTGGTGTTTGATGAAGGAAAGCAGACAAGCACTTAGCGATAATTCTATCGCTAAGTAAAATTGCTTTCAATGTGTCATAACACGCCATAGCCTCCAAATGTATTACTTCTTTATGCTTTACTATAGTCATCATCTTTTATCTCACTTGCATTTTAGAACGATAGAGTTCTGTACCACAATGACGGCAGATATGGCTATGGATTAAATAATGGTATGTAAAAGCGATTTGTTTCATGTATATATTAGAAGTATTGCAATGATAACAATAAACCTTTCCATGACGTACCAAATGAGGGTAGCGTTGTTCATACTCTTTTAAAGTACATTCATCAGCCATATGTTCTATTTGTTTAGTATAGAATCGATTCATGACAATAATGAGTAATGCGATCACACCTATGAGGACAATAACACCAATGAATATATAATCAAAATGATCTTCTTTTAAAAACATGGAAACTCCTTTTATTTTTTAACGTATATGACTATTCGTTTGAAAATTAGGAGAGATCTCACATCTCTCCAACATATGTGTCTAATGCTCAAAATCAATAATAAAATCAGGCTCAATTTGAGAAAGGATTACACGCTCAAGCAACGTCTCTCTTCGTTTAATTCTCATCTTGGATTTATCGTACATGTTAATCACCGCACTGTCATCGCTTGGCGCACCGATGAAGAAAAATTGTGGAAACTCTTTTTCTAGCTTCATGCAAAATTTATCAATATCTTTTACGCTTTCGGTTGCTTGGTACAATGCAATATTTTCTTCCGAGAATATCTCCGCAAATAATTGCTCCTCTTGTTGTTCGTCCATGGGTAACTCCTTTAATTTTTCAGAAATTTCTTTCTGTTAACACTATTCGTTTTATTTTGGGTTACTTTTTGGTTTTAGCTCGGAATAGAAGACACTAAAGCCATAAACGAAGCGCCTGATCTCTTCTTTTGAGATGTAAAACTCTTTTTTGAGCCACTGGTATGAGATGTACAGAATTATTTTCTTGATCAGTCGTTTCTCAAGCTCTCTTGGTAATTCATTGATGATATTGGATTCAATGGTATGCAGTGCCTTTTGGATGCGACGTATCTCTTTTCGATGGATAGATCTTGCATTAGAGAGAATTGAATTTTTAACGGATTGTGCTGCATCAATAAAACCTTTCTTGATAATGTAGTAATCCACATAATGCAAGGTCATTTTATTGCTGAAGGGAAACATCTCACTTTGGTTCTCAAGACGTCTTATGAGTTCTTTTTTGATCGTTCCACGAATGATTGTGAGCATATGCGTACCTGTTCTTTCTTCTAATGGATGTTCATCGTTTTGTTCAAACTCTTTGAATGCTTCTACGTGGTCCTTCATGGTTTTTCCTTTTGGGTTGTAACCCTTTAACCTAATACCTCTAAACTAGTGCTCTATAGGTATTTTTCGCTGTAACCCTTTAACGTAATACCTGCTAACTAGTCACCTAAAAAGCAGATCGTAACCTTCTAAACATTTACGTTCTACGTATACATACCAAACTAGTAACCTTGTTTGGTACTTTTTGTTCTTGGATGGTTTAGGAAGTGGTGAAGTAAATAGTCATAAAAACTCCTTGTAATTTTGGTGTATATGACTATTCGTTTTATTTTGGAGGTGTTTTAAAAAAATGAGGGGGATTTACTTTTCAAGAGTGATTTTTTACGTTCTAAAACCGCCATTCGACTAAACCTGAATTTGAAAGTGACGGTGATTGAGAAAATGAAAACGGTGATGTTTTACTGAAGGGCTGATTGTGAGTTTATTCCTAGAGCAAGAGTCATCTGAATTTGAGAGTTTATATGCGACTTTAAATAACTTATCGTTTTGCTAGGCAAAGATAAATTACAAAATACGTGTGATAAATAGGAATTATTAAAATAAAACTCTCATTTTTAATAATCAATATTTGTCCCTAATATTGATTATTTGTCCCAATGTGGGTATAATTTATTATCAAATAGAAGAAGAATGTAAAAATTAAAAGTCGTAACATTTGATTAACAAGTAGAGTGCTTTAAAGCTAGGTTATTTATTTAATTAAAGACCTAAGAAGGGATAAATATTATGAAGAAAAAAAATGTTTTAAATTTAATAAAATATTATGCAGAAAAAAATGATGCTGGATTTAGAACCGAAGCTTATGAAATAGCTCGCTATTTCGATAGTATTGGAAATTACCAGCTTTCAGAGTATATCATGGCACTATTATCTGATGCCAATACGTTTTCACCACAAATGAATGAAGAGGAATCAGCTTTTTTTAAAAAAGTAGAAATATCCAATGAGTCATTACCTCTTCCCGAAAAAATAAAAGACAATATTATTGGAATTGTCAATGCGGTTGGACACAATGCAGGTGTAAACAAATTCTTGTTCGAGGGTCCACCAGGAACAGGAAAAACGGAAAGTGTTAAGCAAATTGCACGAATACTTGAACGTGAACTTTTCATGGTTGAATTTAGTGCGATTGTCGATAGTAAGCTTGGACAGACATCAAAGAACATATCAATTCTATTTGATGAAATACGCAATTTAAGAAACCCAAAAAAGGCTATTATTCTATTTGATGAAATTGATGCTATTGCCATTGATAGGATTAATTCTAATGATTTAAGAGAAATGGGAAGAGCAACATCTGCAGTGTTAAAAGGCTTGGATAACCTTAACGATAATGTCATCTTGATAGCTACTACAAATTTATATAATGCCTTTGATAAGGCACTTGTTCGCAGATTCGATTCTATTATTGATTTTAGTCAATACACAAAAGAAGATTTACTCGAGATTGGCGAAATTATATTGAACGAATTTCTAAACAAATTTCACTTTGCAGGTAGAAATATGCGGTTATTTAAAAAAATACTTGGACTTTTAGATCCTATTCCTTATCCCGGAGAACTGAAAAATCTAATTAAATCTTCGTTGGCTTTTAGCGACCCTAATAGTGAGTACAACTATTTAAAAAGGTTGTATAAAACAGTAACAAAAAATCTTAATGAAAATAATTTAAAAGAGATACAAGATAAAGGGTTCACTGTTAGAGAGCTGGAAATATTAACTGGCATCTCAAAAAGCCAAATATCGAGAGAATTAAAGGGAGGATTGTCAAATGAATAGCCTTTTACAATTAAAAGGGACTTTTGAGCAAGAAAATAGAAGTCCTAGCTTTAGGAAGGCAATTCTTCCGGCAAATGGAATTGTTACCAGTTCACATTTGGAAAGTTTAAAGAAAAATTTGACTAATTTAAAGCAATTTTGGATAAAAGAAACTATATGCAACGGAGCATTAGTAAGTGCATATTATAATAAAGTTGCTGCGAAAAGCAATCGCATTAGTTGGTTGCTTTCAGATGGAAAAAATAAAGCCAATAAAACCATTGTAGGTGCTAGATTTACTGATGATGGTTCCAAACATATTATTACACATTATGTACAGCATGAAGTTTTAAATACATCCATATCCCAACTTGACTTATGTATAAATGTACTCAACCGCGATTTTGATGGTATTATGACAAAAGAGAAAAATGAAAGTATTAACGCACAAGAAAGTAAATATGAACCGGATGGAATTCTCAAATCTAACTTTACTCAAATAATTGTAGATGCGTACTATATTGAAAAATTTGATACTTTTGTCGCAAATGATGAATCTATTGGCAATGCAATTATTACCTTATTCAAAACAGATAATGAAGCAATAACTTTATTAAAAAAAATTGGAATAGATTTACAATACACTAGTGTATTAGACGAGACTACGATCTTATTGCAACCCGATGATCTTGAATTACTCAAAAAGAAAGCTCCTTATTTAATATCAATGGCAGTAAGCGATTTATCATTGATAGACAGCTGTGATTTTGATTTTGTTAATGAAAAGGTTTTTTCTATTCCAAATCCAACTAATGAACCAGTTATAGGGGTGATCGATACCTTATTTGATAATAATGTTTACTTTGCTGAATGGGTTGAGTATCATGATATGTTGTCTGCCGATATACCGAAGCAACCAGTTGACTACAAGCATGGAACAGCAATTTCTTCAATAATCGTAGATGGGCATAATTCGAATCCTAAGTTGGATGACGGTTGTGGGAGATTTCGAGTACGCCACTTTGGTGTTGCAAGTGCAAGGCAATTCAGCTCATTTTCTATTATGAAAAATATCGAAGAGATTATTATAAAAAATAAAGATATAAAAGTTTGGAACTTATCACTAGGATCAAAACTTGAGGTTAATAAAAATTTTATTTCTCCTGAAGCTGCTATCCTTGATAGAATCCAATATGAAAATAATATAATATTTATCATTGCAGGCACTAATAGAACAGTAAGTGATCCTAAAATAATGAGAATAGGCACTCCCGCTGATTCGATTAACTCTATTGTCGTTAACTCAGTATCAAATGACAACAAACCGACAGAATATTCAAGATGTGGTCCTGTATTATCTTTTTTTACAAAGCCAGATATTAGTTTTTATGGTGGCGATGATAAGTCTCCAGTACGAGTTTGTACTTCTACTGGTGAAGGGCTTGTAAGTGGGACATCCTATGCTGCACCTTGGATTGCGCGAAAAATGTGTTATCTGATCAATATATTAGGATTAAGTCGAGAAGTTGCGAAAGCTCTAATAATACATGCATCAACAGGCTGGGAAAAGCAAAAAATAAGTTCTACATTAATTGGCCATGGCATCGTTCCAAAGAGAATTGAAGATATTGTTCAATCACCAGATGATGAAATACAATTTATTTTGTCAGGTGTTTCAGAAAAATACAATACTTACAATTACAATATTCCTGTACCAATAAATAAAGAACAACATCCTTTTATAGCCAAAGCAACACTATGCTATTTTCCTTATTGTTCTAGAACCCAAGGAGTCGATTACACAAATACTGAACTTGATATTTCACTTGGACGAATCAATGGTACAAAAATAAAAACGATCAACAATAATTACCAAATTGATGCTGCTGATCATTTTACATCAGAAGAAGAAGCAAGAAAAAATTTTAGGAAATGGGATAATATTAAACATATCCGTGAAGTCTCTACAAAAGGAGTTCGTGACAAAAAAGCTTATGATACTAAAGGATTATGGGGCGTTAGTTTAAAAACAAAAGAGCGTCTTGATGAAAAATATGGTGAAGGAATAAATTTTGGCTTAATTGTAAGCCTAAAAGAAATACATGGCATAAATAGAATTGAAGAATTTATCAGACACTGTTCTTTGCGTGGTTGGTTAGTGAATAAAATTGAAATTAATACCCGAATTGATATTTATAATATTTCAGAGGAAACAATCGATTTTGATGACAAGTTTTAATTAAATTGAAGGGCAACTAAAGCTGTATTTTACTTGGTGCTAATGGAGAAGCGCCTAATAAATGAAGAAAAGCTTCTCGGGAAACGACATCTTCATTGAAAAGCTCATTGAGATCGCGCTCTTCACATTCACGAACAATTTTTGCAAATGCAACTCTCTCACGTGCTGTTAATTTGGCATAGCTTTTTTTAGAGAAGAGTTTAAAAATTTCATTGTCATTGAAATGCTCTTCTTGTTTGATATTACGGTTAAGAATAACCATAATTCGTTTAGGTGCTTTTTGGGTAATATTGGACTCTGCAAACTTTGCATCGATATGTTTCAAAAGTAAATAGAGCTTATGCTTCTTATGTGAAGGATTGCTCCACTCTTTGAATGTACTACGAGGGATATCTAAAAGATTCAGTACTTGTGTTTCATGCATGGCAAACTCCTCAGTGAAATTATAGCCGAATATCGTCTATAAAGTAAAGAATTTTAATATAACTTTGCATTTGCATTCTCCAGCGCCTTATCCAACTCTTGATTAGAATATTTCAAATAGATCAAAGTGCTCTTAATACTCTTATGACCAAGGGCATTGCTAACCAAAACGATATTAGCGCCTGAGTCCAAAAGGTGAATGGCACGAGAGTGACGTAAGGTATGTGGATGCGCTCGCTCTCTTTCGATATTTGCTTGAGTGGCATATCTGATAAACGCATAGTTGTAGGTTGTTCTATCACGATTTTTGAGGATAAAGTTATCTTTGTTGGCATTACGTGAGAGTTGCTCTTGTAATATCAAAGACTTCAGCCTATCGCTGATTTTAATGAGGCGAAAGCTGTTTTTCTTGCGCTGCTTGAGGTTGATAACTTTCAATCGATTGGTCTCTAAATTGAGATCACCAAACGTAAGCTTGAGTGCTTCAGAGATACGGCTTGCTGTTTCATAACATACAAGCCATGCTAAGCGGTAGGATGAATCACTGATGGATAGCAAAGTGTTTAACTCTGCAACGGAGAGGTATTTGATGTCATCTTCAGCATCCTCTTGCTGAATAGGTACAATCTCTTGTTTGCCTCTTTTGATAGGCAACGTCTCAATAATTTCTGCTTCAATAAGTTCGTGTGTCATAGTTTGCTCCAAAACAAATAGATTTAATACTATTCGTTTTAGAATTGCTCTAATATGACATTATTTAGTTCAAAGCAAATGAAGTTACTAATGTTAAAAGTGTTATATCTTCCACCTAGTTGTTATACTGACGCCTAGGCTTTCCCTCATATTGTTTCAAATGTCATTGCTTTAATTTTATCTGCCAATATTTTAATATCTTCATGATTTTGAATTTCCAAAATTGGCTTGTATCTTATCTTCGCTTTGATAAAATAATTTTCCCATGCTGGGTAATCTCTTTTTTCTTCAATTTCTTTGGTCCACTCTTTGGATTCGACTAAAATTTCAATATTTTTCTCAATTTTTTGAATATCAAAATTAGTCCAATCATACTCTTCATCTTCATCCGAAGTTAACCCAATACAAGCGCTCATCATAGATACAGTATTATCTAAACTTTGACTGATACTTACAACAGGCATAAAACATCCATACACAAGAAGAAGCGGAATGTTTTTATCAATGTCCAGTTTTTCCGTTATATCTTGATAACGCCCGCACCCATCTATCTCCTCAGCAGCGACTATTAGTCTAAATCCAATAATGGTATTATTGTTTGATGCAACATAAAATTCATAATCTAATGCACCTTTATTTTTATCAAAAAAGAAATTTTCACGAATGGAGTCATCGTATTTTAAAAGATTTTTACTCTCAAACTCTAAACAAAGGTCTTCAAAGATATGCTTGGCATCACGAGAAAAATTTGCTGCTTCTTTGAGCATAGTAACAATATTAGCTGTGTTTATTTCATTTTCCACTATAAAATCCTCCATATGGATAATTTATTTTTCCAAGATTCTTGCTCCACCCATCCCAAATAGAACCAAATTTATATTCAAGATAGTGTAATAGATGTGAAATGAGTGCTGATTCAATCACTGAGTTTGATTTTGGGATATCTCGCAGTAAACTATAAAATTCTCTCCATGTAAGTAAATATATTTTCTCATGATACAAGTACTTCTCTTTGGCTCTTTTATGATGCTCATGAAAAAAAGTTAAATAGATGAGATAATCACAATGTTCGGCATAATCTATGAGTTGATTCTCATCACTTTCGCCACTTAGATATTTGACTTCAACGATAATTTTTTTACCATTGTCGAGCTCAAAATAGACATCGGGTTCATCTCTGTTTTTGTCTGTTTTTTCATTTTTATTTTGAAATATTTTCCATAATTCAAAACTATTGGAAGTGATTGACAATTCGCTTATTTGAGTTAATTTTTCATTTTCTCTAATATGCTTTGCATTAGCAAGAATTTTTATAAGATGATGAGGGATCATACGCATTAATCCAAATATATTAGAGGTAAGAACATCTTCTAACTGACTAACAGCTGTACCTTGTCGAATCTTTTTTCTTATCTCTGCATCAATCATAAAATCCCTTCTTGATTAGCTTTTTAATAATAAAGAAAATTTAAAATAACTAAATCTCTAAAAATATGCTTTTCAACATTTTATACAAATGTTGAATTTTAACACAAGAAGACAATGTTTGATGGATTAATTTAGAGGCCCACGAATCAATGGATCATGTCATATTCCACAAAATGGGCTATTTTGTTGAATTGTTTACTTTAAAAAGTTTCGATAGAATATTCTTAGAATAAATTAGGATTGGTACTACAAATAATGATAAAACAAATCCTCAAATATTGTTTAATAATAAGCGTTTTTTTTCTACCATCGCTTGCAAATGAAAAAATCAATCAATGCCTAAAAAATAATAATTGTGCATTTATTGTATGGGGTGGAATGACCTCAAATACTGCAATGTCTTTTGTTGTGTTGAAACAGACTTGGATAACTTTTTCACAGCAAGATAAAGATGAGTTAAAAACTATTCTACAAGCAAAAATCATTGAAGCAAAAAACAACCCTGATAAATTTAATAATTTACCTCCTAATGCTCCAATTTATAAAAAAGTTAATGACAATATTTCAAGCATACGATCATATTCTGTTATTTTATCTGGTACAAAAAATAATAGTGGAGTTCTTATGCTCGATAATGAAATTATAAAAAATTGGTAATTAGCAAGCGCCGTGCAGAAAGAGATATACCTAATAATTTAACCCTTATAATTTAACTTTCACTTCGCTTAACATACAAAGGAGCTAATCTCTTTTTGAAATAGCTTTAATGGAAATACAAAAGGGCTATCTGCACGTGTATAGTTTTTCGTTTATGTATAAGATAGATCCAAAGTATTTACATGCAGAATTAGTCAGGTATTAAATGGCGTTCGTTTTGGTGATTTTAAAACTGAAGAAAGAAAGAAACGCTCGAACCGGGCAATCCGAGCGTTCATCTTAAAAATTGGTAGGTTATTCACAAAAAGGAGGTAGTGTCTTGGTACTGAAAGTATAGAAGAATAGATTAAATGCTTTCGTAATCCTTTGTTAATCAAAAGCCAACAAGCTCAAAAATAACGATTGAGCCAATTTTTAAGCCAAAAACTCTTTGAATATTTTCCAATAAAGCATGACAGAATCCCGATCATGACTAAAAACCAGCACAACACTGTACCTTTCCATGAAATGTCGATCACGCTGACAAGCAACGCTGCAACCAGGAGAAAAATACCATAGGTATATTTAGCAATGCTCATGAGGATTTGTTTTTCCTTTCATGGAGCAGCTTACCCAATGCCAAGAAGCCTGCGAATACCAGTAAAATCATTAAAATGTTTTCTAACGTCATTTTTTTTCTCCTCTAATCTCCATAGCTTTATCCTTCCGTTTCTGCTTGCCAACGTTTTTTAACTGCTAGGCTAATTTTTTCTTTATAGGATAATCGTTGATTTTTAATACGATTTTTTCTCACATCGTTCCCTAGTTTTGTAAGAAATAATGTCGCCATCAGACCTAAAATACTTAGTATTAATGCGATAGTTGGACCATCAATTTTCATAGCTTTATCTTTTCTTCTGTAGTATCTTGCACTGGTGATACATACTCAAGAAGTTTTTCGTATCGCTCAATTGGTATCATCACTGCTACAAGCTTATCATCCTTCATAATAGCAATTTTTTCCATTTCCTTTGATTTTAAGGCATCAAGGTACTGATTTATATTGTTTGCAATGCTATCAACGCATTTAATCTCAGCCAGCGTGAAAGGGACATGCACTTGCGCTATATCTTCACTTTGTTCTTGATTGGAATAGTCCTGAAGCGCACGTTTCGCTTGCTTTCGATCGATATACCATATTGCTATTTTGAGATTCATAGCCGTAATGAGTATGAGAACTCCAGCTAAAACAGTGAGTTGGATTGGTGACATGTAAAAACTCCTTTTTGAGACTATTCGGTTTGAATAGAGCTCTTCATTTGATTTAGATAAATGAAGTTAAGAAGTTTTTTGGAAGTTTGTTTTTGAAAGATAAAAAGCATTCTACTACTTTGGTTGAAAAAATCAAGAGATTTTGAGAAAAATAGCGTAATTTCATGAAACGATTGCCTTTTAATACTTCAGTGAAGTGCTTCTTGCTACAAAATACGTAAAATATTGCATTTCTAAATAGTTTATTACTTAAATAAACTATTTTCATGGTCATTTATTTAACTAAAGCTAGACTCCATAGTATATAATGTTCGTTGAATAAATAGTTAGGCAATAAGGAAAACAATGAAATTTGAATTTGGTGATTTATATAAATTTATAGTTTCTTTAGGTGTAGTCTTGGTTACATTATCCATAATTGTTCCATGGCTTTTTTTAAAAGAATCATTTGATCTATTTAGAACTCAACAATATTTAGAAACAATAACTGAAGTAGCAAAGATAGTTATAATTGAACGTCAAAATACAACAGCTTTTATAATTAAATATATACCATTTTTCTCAATTACTACTGCATTAATTGGTATTTTATTAATGTTATATGGATTAATAAAATGGTATCAAAATCAATTATTAATTGATGAACAAAATAGATTAGAATTAGAAATTAAAAAACAGTCATTTCGTGACGCCACAAAAGATGAAATTGAAAATCCTATTGAAAATGAATTTAAACAAAATGATAATCAATCATCTAATCTTTCCACTTTTATAAATAGATATATAGAAATTGAAAATAAAGTTTACAAACAACTTTTTGATATTTATAAAAATAATTATACTGTTGTTCAAAATAAAATAATTGCTGGAATTGAATTAGATATTCTTCTTGAAGGAAATAGTATGTTTAGCAAAGACTATTTAATAGAAGTTAAATATATTAAAAAAGGCTTTAACTATGGATGGTTAAAGGAATCTTTCCTAAAAAATATTTATGCTAAGAGTGTTTATTCTCAATTTACAAATAGATTACCTAATACATTATTACTTATTATAATCGAAGACTCAGCTTATGACAAAGAAAAATATAATAATTTAATTGAAAGAATACAAAGTGAAAGAATAGGTAGAAAAGGAAAAGATTTAATTTATATTGCTACTAAGCAAGAGTTTTTCAATTACAATAAAGATGAGATTCAAGAAAAAATAAACATAAGTGCCTAACAAAAGTTTAGAGAGAAATAAGTTACTCTAGCGGCTGAACTCTCAAGTCAACCGTTATGTAAAAGGAAACTAAATGAATGTATATGATGATTTTTTTAGACACATATCACCAGAAGATTGGGAATTTTTTGCAATAGATTTTTTAGTATCTAATGGCTTTTTAATTATTAATTATCCTTCAAGAGGATCTGATGGTGGAAGTGATGGTATTGTAGAATATAATAATATAAAGTATATAGTTAGCTGCAAGCATTACTTGAACTCAGGTAAATCTATAGGTACAGATATTGAACAATCAATTTTAGATAGGACATATCAACATGGAGCTAATGGATTTATTGGGTTTTATTCTACTCTTGTTTCAAGTTCTCTGCAAAATAGGCTGAACCAGTTAAAAGACAAAATTAATATATTAATCTATGATAGAAACATAATAAGTAATTATCTACCAAAAATCTCAAGTTCTATATTACAGAAATATGGTTTACCTAATCAATTTCAATATATTTTAAATGTTGCAAAAAAAGATTATAAACCTTTAAATTGTTTGATATGTAGTAAAGATATTCTACAAGATGAAAATATTAGTTTTTCTATGGCACTTATTACAAAAAATAAAAATGATGAATTTGAATACCTATATGGATGTAAAAATTGTATAAGAGATATTCCTGATAGGGGTTGGTGTGAAATTAATCAAGTTTTACATTTAGAACAACTTAATGGATGGTTATATTATGTTGATGAATTAGTCAAAAATGCAAACGTATCAAATCAATTTTATAAAAATAAAAATGATTTTGAAAGTAGATTACAACAAAAGCTATTTCCATCAAATTGGGGTCAATGGTTGCCACTATAAACAATTATATAATAAAATGTAGTAACTAATAAATTATCTAACGGTAATTTATTGAACATATTCAACCATTAGAGTAAAGGGGTTTAATGATTACTGATAGCTTCACAATATATGAAAGATCTTATTTTTCGATTAGTCATATTGCAACAGCATCGCTTTTTGCAAAAAAATCCCTTAATATAGAGATGAACAATGAGCAAGGGAGTTTTTTCAAGATGTACCGTTACAATATGAATACAGAGGTTACGTCGTTTCATCTATTTTACAATCTATAGCCTTTTTAGAAGCAACAATAAATGAAATTTTTTCTGATTGCGCTGAAAACTCGTTCTCAAAACTTAGGCAAGAACAGGTAGCCTTACTTGGAAGGATGTGGATGAGAGGAATACCAAGAACAGCAAAATATTCAATCATAGAAAAGTATGAAATCTTACTAGATCTCTTAAATTTAGAAAAATTCAACACTGGGACAAGCCCATATCAAGACGTTACATTACTTGTAGAATTGAGAAATGCGTTGATTCATTATGAACCTAAAAATATCATGAGTTCAAGTTCAGATAACTACAGTTTCAAAAATGCTCATAAGTTTGAAAAAAAACTTCATAATAAGTTTGACGAAAACAAGTTTTACAAAGGTACAGGTACCGCATACTTTCCAAATAAATTGCTTGGAGCACATTGTGCTGCGTGGGCTGTAAAATCTGCAGTAGCATATACTGATACATTCTTTGATAAATTAAATATAATTGCTACATATGATCATGTACGTTCTAAATTACTCTAACAAATCAAAGGAGACAAATCAAAAATCTTGGGATAGCTTTTTGATTGCTCATTTAAAACGTTAGACACTTAAAATTAAAATGAGGCTTTAATGAAGTTAGCGATATATTTAAAAAAATATGGAACTGAGTTAGAAGATTGGTGTATTTCAGGAACTGGATCACTAAACTATCAACCTCCAAATAAGTCAGATATATTTCTTGATAATGCAGAAAATGATTTAGCTGTAAATACTGACTCTGGCAATGTGAATGCACTTGCTAATGCAAAGAGAGCGATAGATTGCCAAATTGAGCAACTCATTAAGCTTTTAGGGTTAAAAAAAGCGAAACAATTCCCAAAAAAAATTGAATATATTAACGAGATTGGACTCTTCGCTCCTCGGATACTTATCAAAGTGAATCAAATCAGAAATTTATTGGAACATGAATTTATAAGCCCTGAACGTCATCAAGCAGAAGATGCTGTTGATATTGCAACCCTATTTGTAAAACTAAGCAATACAGTTTTTTATCATTTTTCCCATGATTTTCAAGCATCAGAATCAATTCAAAACTTTTCAGGAAATCATTATGAGCTAGGAACTACTGCATCTGGTTTACATATTGTATTTGCGGAAGAAAAGAATCCTTATTTTCAGGTTACCGGTTATTTAAAGGATACAATACTTATGGACTATCAATTAACTAAAGATCATAATGAATATATCCCTGTAATGAAAATGTTTGTGTCACATATCATTACTGACAATCATCCAATGGACTTATATGAAACGATGATTAGCGAAGTCTTGTCTAATAAAAATGAGGAGACCAATACTAATTCACAAGCGGTTTAGTATTCCTTGTGAAGCAAAGCGCAAATTCAGTCATATGAAATTCTCTGAAAAGCCTAGAACGCGACTATATTTTCAAAATGTATGTCTAATTTAAATGTTCGTTTGACACCTCTATTGCTTTTTTATAGGTGTCTTCAAAATCGTTCATTATAACTACTCCTCAGGTATAGTTTCAAAATGCGAACAGGTAATATTAGTGACAACAGGCAATAGTAGGAGTTCTCATATTTTTGCATTGCATTGCTCCTTTCACTTAATTTTCTGCATCTGCACATAACGATCAAAATGAGAGCAATCGAAAATATGTCTTTCTGTTTATGTCCTTCTGTTTTTGATTAGTTCCCTTGGGGTTTTTAAACATTTTTGATCCGTTCTTTCATTAAATCTATATGCTCTGTGGTGAATTTTTCATTAATGAGTTCTGCCTGCCCACGGGATAATATAAATTCATAGTTTTTCTTTGCATTATGATCTGGATTGATAATAAAAATTTTTCTTCCTTCAACACCAGAAAAATCATCAATATATGGTAAGTTTGACAAGAATAAGCTTCGTATAAAAAAATCATCAGGGGCTAGACTAAGACCAATAATATAAACGTCATGGGTAAATCCAAATGCAAACTCAGGTTTGTACCATAAGACTGCATTGGAGCGAACATCAAAGGCTTTACCATATCCTGGCAATACAAGAAATGGTTCTAGTTCACCTAAAGGTGAGAACTGATGCCATACTTTATAATCTAGAATAATTGATGTATGGAACAGTTCATTTGTCATCATCCCTTCCGTAAATCGTAGAGATTTCCACTGTATTATGTTGGTTTGCTTTCCTATATAGCGTGGTTCGTTAAGACGCCAATTTACTGACCCGTGCATTTTACATATTTTAATTGCTTGAGCATCATCCCAATTATATGTATATGTTTTACCAACCTTCAATAGTGCAATTTCTAATAAGCAATCCCAGTTAAAGGAAAGAACAATGTCATGCTCATGAAGTTGACTTGCAAAATCTAGATAGATTTTGGGAATATTCTCTATGGCAGGTGTCTTCTCTGCAATTGTTTTTGAGAGATAAAACCTTAATGCAAGTTTTTCTCTTGAACCTTCTTCTTTCCATCTTTCACCGCCCCCATATTCTCTTAACTCAATGTATTCAAGAAATGTGCATAATTCTGAAAAGTCAACTTTAGCGTAGTCAAGACAACCTTCGTCATAATCTTGAAAACATTCGTGGGCATACATATCAACTCGTTGAAATAGTTCTGGACATTCTTGAGAAAATTTCTGCATTGTTAACTTTAGAAGTTCAGCAGTTAGCGGTATTCCAGCACTTGCGGAGAATCCAGCACCTAAAATAAAAACACGATTTTTCTTAATGTATGACTCGATTTTTTTACCTTTGTATGTTTAGCTATTTATTCAACGAATATTATATATTGCAGAGCTTGGATTTAGATAAATAAACGACCATAAAATAGTTGATTTCAGTGATAGAAATATTTCAAAACATCATTTAATTTTGTAAAGTTTATGATAAAAAAACTACTTGATATAGCAAGAGGTGAAATTAGATTCCAACATTATGATCAAATGAAGTGCTTTTCATATCCATAGAATTGTGCTACATCTAACTCCTTATCGTATTATGTATTTAATACCATATTTTTTTAGCAAAATATACTATTATGTTTATAATAGTATATTGATTTTGCGGCGAAAACCTCCGATAGCTATTTAGGGTATTATATTAGGTTAGTTTTTTGATTTATGTGCTGATTAATACGTTTGGTGATGCATGGTTATCAGATCTGCAAAATCACTCTGATCTGCTTTTTTAAGTGCTTGTATGTAATCACTGCGTTTTGGATTTTCTTTTGCCAATAAATCCTCTTGCCACTTAACAGGCATAAGTCCATTTTGACGTAAATAGATATTAGCAAGCATACGACTCCATCTACCATTCCCATTAGAAAAAGGGTGAATGAAAACGGCTCTGTGATGAATACGTGCAGCAATTTCATAATGATCATACGTTTTATGTTTAACCCAAAAGGCTAAATCATCTACTAACTTTTTAAGTTCCATTGGTACGAGATAAGCTTTGATACCAATTGATAGTTCATTATGACGAAGCTTCCCTGCCCAATCCCATACATTGCAAAACATCTCCTCATGGAGCTTTAACATCCAATCATAAGAGAATGGGGCTTCTTTTTTGGAAGGTGGTGCTGATAAATACTTTAGGGTTGCAATAGCAATATTTTCAGCCTCTTTAATATAAATATCGCTTAACATATAGGTCTTATTTTTGGGGAGCTTTAATCCTGAGAGATCATGATAGGGTGTCGCATCATCAATGGGTTTTGTACTATCAATCATTAAGCTACCCACAATCTTTTTTTATATTCACCGCTCAAAAATGCTTGTTCAAACCCAGCAATCATCTTCTCAAGGACTTCTTTTTCTAACCCTTGCATTTCAAGTGCCGAGGTACTTTGAACCAGTGATGCCATGAATTGTGCTTTTTGATGAGCTCTATTTTTTTGTAGCTGTTCGAAAGGAACAACTTCATTACCTGCAAAATCAAGTCCTAAAATATTGGTAATGCTTTCAACTGTGCTTAACTTTACATCATCGCCTGCAAAGAAACGATTAACAGTTCTCATACCTAGTTGACTTAGCTTAGCAAGGTTTTCTAAACTGATTTTGAGCTGTTTGCGTCGTTGTTCAATTTTTTCAACCAGTTGATTTCTCATCATAATTCATCCTTTATAAAATTATGCCATAAATGGCATAATAAATCAAAGTATAAAGTCATTAATAATGGAGTAGGGTGTCACCTAAAGTGTCACCAAAAATGCGTAAATTAGTAGGTATTAGCGTTATTTGTCAGTGCTAAAATCCCCATAAATACGATATTGTCAATTTTCAAGCTTTCCTCATAAGCCGGAGGTCGAGGGTTCGAGCCCCTCTCTTGACACCACTTATTCTTCACAAATCCTTATACTATCGAACTTTCCAACAACTCATCTATAACTTTTAATTATTGTTTCTGGAGTCGGAGGTCTTAAATTTTGACTCATTTTTGGCTCAAAAAAGACTCAGCTTTTATTTTCACCTTTTGTTTAGCATCATTGAAGCATGTAATAGAAAACTTTTTTTAAGATTTTTGTAACCCGTCCAACCCGTGATATAGCGATAATCTTTGAGCGAAATTTTCCTACCATCATTAATCCGTTTACATAACCTCTGTGTACTATTTGAAAATAGTATAATTTGACTTTAATTTTGTGTCTACAAACTTAGATTATTCCAACAAAGGAATTTAATGAGTAGAATGAAACATCTCTTGGAGCCAGATATGGTTGAAAAAATCATTTCGCTCAATGGCTATATTGAAATTAATAATTTAAGACAGTTAAAGTTGTTGGATGCTAAGACCTTGTCTAAAAAAATGAATGACTATAAACTACCTACATTTTCTGAGTCTGACATTTATAACTTGTGGTATCTTGGCTTTATTAATGCAGAGGCAATTTATGCTAAATACTCTGTCAATATTCCCAATTTAAAATATGTTGGCGAAAATGACGATGGCTTTAAAGTATATGTTGATCAGAGAAAGCCTATTGTTTTAGAAAAATATTTGAGTGCTTTTCTCAATATTCCAAAAAATGATGAATCTCTCATGCTTTATTTTCATCCTTATAGATGCTTTGTACTATATGAACTTGCAACAAAATATTTTAGTTCAGGGGCTGTACCATCATATTTAATGCAAAATTCTGAAGGCTACATTCAAGTGATTCAAGGTCACCTAGAACGTTTTGAAAAAAATATGCAAAATAGTATTGCAAAAGATATTCTGTATTATTTAAACACTTTAGTTTCTTTGTCTGCAATTATTGAGCCTACAACACATCGCATCGTTTATGAAAAAATATCAATACGCTATCCTCATTCCTTTGAACAAATGGTAGTAGAGCTAGAAAAACTTCGAGACCGAGTGGTTGAATTACTTCTAGAGATTGGAGAAGATAGGCTTGTGTATTACAAAAATGAGTTTTGTCAAGCGGTAGATTCTCTAGATAGCAATAATAACTTGCACCTCTTAATTCGCTTAATGAGAAGTGATAGACGCAGCAAGTTAAAAGGACAGATTGCTGCAGCTATGCAATTGAAAGAAGCTTCTGAAGGTTTTAGGAGACTCATGGAATTTATGTATGAAAAAAATTTTCCAGAAGAAGATGCTTGTGGCTATGCAACAGTGAATCAAGAACATAAAAAAAAGATATATGGTAATACTAAAATTTTAGATGGCGAAAGGAACACATCAAATTTATTTATCCGTAGTTTAGGGCTGGATTTTGGACTTAAAGTCAATGTCTATGTTGAAGGTGAAACAGAGTTTGGTGCTATAAAATCTATTTTTGAAAATGAAAACCGTGTAGCGATTATCAATTTAGGTGGCAATTTTGTTGAAAAGAGAGTCGTAGCATTTAGAGAAAGTTTGCGAAAGGATATTAGCATGCAGATATATAGCTTCATTATGTTGGATGGAGACCGAAAAGATAATATTAGAGTTGTGAAAAAAGCAGCTGAAGATGGAGATTTATTTGGTGAATTTATTGTATCTGACCCTGATTTCGAGTATGGCAATTTATCAATAAATGAATTATGTGAGGTTGTTTCTATTGAAACTGGTGAGAGGCTGAATGTCATAAAAGAGGCATTCATTGATGTAGTAACAACGTGTAAGTCAGGAAAAAAATTCTTTGAAGTTTTACATGAACAATATCCCGATTTGAAAAAAATTGACAAAGGCGAAGCATGGGGAAAGGCTCTTGCGGAGTATATATTAGAATATCACTGCGAAAAAAATGAAAAACCTTTTGTTCATTTGGTTCAGATGATTCGTCGTGTATTGAATTCGAGTTCATATAAATACGATTTTGAAAGTTTAAAACCTGATAGTATTACAGGACGATTGGTTAATAAATCACAGTGAGGGATAAATTTTTAACTCTCTTAACTCAACAAAATTTCCAGTGCAACATTAGAAATCTATTTAAAATAATAATGGTGCGGACAAATAGCTATATTCAAGCCAAGTTTGATACAGTGATGTTAAAATAACCCATTTCGGAGTCGTAGTGGCATCAAGTAAACGGTAAAATTAAGCAAGTATTCTTACAAAGTATAGTTTGTTTTAGGCTTGCAACATAATCAACATAAGGAATTCAAAATGAGTGATAATACAAAAAAAATGGTTCGTTTAGCGATGGCTTTCATCTGTTTTGGCTCATCCGTTTTAGCAGAAGAGATTGGCTCGGTCAATACGGCTTTTGTGTTACTCGGGGCTAATCATAAAATTGTGATAGAAGCGTTTGATGACCCCAAAATACCAGGTGTTTCGTGTCATCTTTCGCGTGCAAAAACGGGCGGTATCAAAGGCTCTTTTGGTATCGCGGAAGATACGGCGGATGCTTCTATCGCGTGCAGGCAAACAGGCGTTATTGCATTGTCTGCGGAGATTCAGTCCAAAAAGAGTGATGGCGAACGTGTCTTTAAAGAGTCAACATCGTTACTGTTCAAGCATGTGCAAGTCGTTCGATTTTACGATGCAAAACGCAATACGCTTATCTACCTGACGTACTCCGACAAACTCATTGATGGCTCACCCAAAAATGCGATTTCAACGGTACAGATCACCAATAGTATTTTTGAAAAATAACCATATACGCGTCTAAAAAAGCGTGATTGAAGAAGAAAAAACACTCAGAATGGGGGCAATCTGAGTGTTGAAATTTAACTTTGGAAGATCATTACAAAACAAATTGGCGTTTTTGTTTTGCAATGAAAGTATAAGCACGAAGTTTGAATGGTTTGATAACCTAGTGTGAACCGAATGTTAATCACGCTTACATGTAAAGAGGTCGAATGGCTAGTTAATGGTTCTTAAAGAAGAGAAGGAGGGGTTGGTTTGCTGAAAAGATAGCCTTGGAAGTAACGACATCCCATGTCACGCAATCTTTGGTACTGTTCTTCTGTTTCGACACCTTCTGCCACGACATCTAAACCAAATCGTTTGCCAATGCCTAAAATCGTCTGTACTAAAATAACATCGGCGTGATCGGATGCTAAATCGCGTATGAAAGATTTGTCTATTTTTAATTCATGAATGGGCAGTCGTTTTAAGTAGGCTAAGGATGAATATCCCGTACCAAAGTCATCAATAGAGAGTGAAATACCAAGCTTGGTGAGTGCATAAATTTTTCGCAAGGAACTTTTCAAATCGTTGATCAAAAGGCTCTCTGTCAGTTCAAAGCGAATCTTGGTTGCATCACATTGAAACGATTGCAGTAATTCTTGAACCATAGATATAAAATCGTCTCGTTCAAATTGTTTAATGCTGATGTTAATAGAAAGTTGCCAATGGCGTTTTTGAGGGTCATCTTGCCACGATTTTAATTGCGTAAACGCCTCTTTGAGTATCCACTCCCCTAAGGGAATAATAGACCCGCTCTTTTCGGCTAAAGGGATGAATTTATCGGGTGTGATCATGCCATGCACGGGGTCAATCCAGCGAATCAGGGCTTCAGCACCTATCTCGTGAACGTCCTGAGTAAGCGGATTGAGCGCCCACTGTTTTTGATAATGAAGCGACATCTGCTGCTGATGAATCGCATGGTGCAAACGCTCTAGCATCACGGCTTCTTCTTCTAGTTTTTGTTGGAGTAGGGGACTGAAAAAATGCAGGGTATTGCGTCCTGATTTTTTTGCTTCGTATAGCGCGCTATCTGCGTATTGCACCATTTTTTCATGGGAATATTCATGTGCCAAAAAGAGCACAATTCCCATACTGGCTGTAAGCCTGATGGAATGGTGTGCCATCACAAAAGGCTCTTGCAACGCTTTTAAGATCATGTAAGCGAGCGCTTTCATCCCCTCTTTGGCGTGGTCGTAACATGAAGAAGTTGTACACAGCGTTATGGCGTATTCATCGCCCTGCAAATAGTTTACATGTAAAGGTGAAACGGTGTGGGATAAACGTTGATAGATTTGATGTAAAACTTCATTGCCAAGGGCATGACCTTTGGTGTGATTGAGCGTTTTAAAGTCATCTATATCTAGGAGTAAAAGCGCTCCGTACCGAGAGGTTTTATGGCTTTTAGCGATGATCTTATCGATCTTTTTAGATAACGACACCAAACGCTTTGAAAAGGGCGTTTGGCGAGAGTACGCTAAAGAGGTAGCATCCTCATGAAAACAGTGTGACATCGCATTAAACGGTTTTAAAGATGGCAAGGGTTGCGCTCAGTCCCTCGGAGAGCCGTGCGAGGTGTTCAGCAGCGGATGCGACCTCTTCGACACTGCGCGCATTGGTATTTGAGAGTTGGCTAATGTTTTGAATGCGCTCTATGACCTCTGAGGTTTTGACTCGGCCTGCTTTGGTGTCTTGCGCCGTTTGACTTGCCATCTCTTGAGCTTGGTTCATATTGTCCACCGTTGTGCGCATTAAGGTTTGGGTGACTTGCGCGCGCTGTCCTAGGTCTTGGATTTGATGCGCACTTGTTTTCATCATCTCTGCGGTGGTGTTGACCGACTGGACGATGACCGCAACCGTGGCATTGCTCTCTATAAGGCTTTTTTGCGTCCGCTCTGCCAGTTTACGCACTTCATCCGCAACAACGGCAAACCCTCGTCCATGTTCCCCCGCGCGTGCTGCTTCAATGGCGGCATTGAGCGCTAAAAGGTTGGTTTGCTCTGCAATATCAGCAATGACGGCTAAGATTTGTTTGACTTGTTCCACATCTTGATCCAGTTGAACCAACCTTGTTGAAAGTTCTGTTTGCTGAATCACCACCTCTTGCAAGTCTGAGGAAACAACCAAAACCTCTTCAGCAGCGCCGTTTAACTCTGTCGCAACTTGAGAAATAAGAAGACCTGATTGGTTGGAGCTCACTTCGCTTTTATGTAAAATTTCGGCAACGATTTGGGTCGTTTGGGTAGTCTCTTCAACCTCTTTGGCAGCATTTTCGATGCGAATACCAATTTGCATCGAAGTACTCGATAGCTCTTCAGAAACTGCCGCATTTTCGATGGCTGTCTTTTTAGCATCATCGAGTGCTTGTGCCAACTGGGCAAGCAGTCCGTTCATCACATGGGTGATTTGCGCGATCTCATCGTGGCTTCCTGTTTGAATGACGTAGTGCAGATCTTTATGTTCTGAGATGTATTGGCATCCGATGATGGCTTTATGAATGGCATTACGAATGGATTGGTTGATGAATATAAAGATACCAACAGCAAGGATAAAAATCACCGCTGCAAGCAGTAATCCTGTCATTTTTGCTTTTTCAAGCATCGCAAATTCATGGCTTTCCAGTGTTTCGGTAAGCGTGCTCACCAACGATTCAATTTGAAAATAATTTTTGGTGGCTTCTGCGTTTAACTGTGCTAATTTTTGACCATCGCTAGAGTTTTTAAATTCAGGCGAGACAATCGCCTCTTTGTGGTGTTTGAGTATATCAAAACGTGCAACGCTAGCAGTATGGTACGCCTCAATTTCCCTAAACGCTTGCTCCAACAAGACTCTGCTCTCTTCCGTTTTTAAAACGGGGCGTAGCTCGGTGATCAGCTTGGAGATGGTTGTGTACGTTGTAAAGTAACTCTCCAAGATGCGCGGATCAAAGAAAAGCTGATAGCCTCTTGTATGGACACCCAGTTGAGAGCTGAGTGAACGGATGTGACCTGCATTTTTAATTTGATTGGCAGCATTTTTGGCATCATTGGTGTTAATGGTGAGCAGATACCCAAGTCCTATAATGGCGAAAAGAAACACACACAATAAGAAGAGTAATTTAGCACGAATGGTCTGTAACATGAGAATCCTTTATTTGAAGCGTAGGCTGATGGTATTTTTAAATGAAAAGGCTTATTTTAAGGCTGTTGTTAACAGAGTTTCATAATCGAAACATATCGTGAGTATTTTACATGTAAGGTTAGATTTTGAAGGTCATATCCTTAGGCTTAGAATATGACTTTGATATGACCATGGCATGCTATAATTTAGTCCTTTCCTCCTATAATAACTTCACAATATTTGCCTTTAAGGACTTCAATTGAATAGTAGCCTTTTGGTTTTAAAAAGTAAGTGCATCTTGTTTGCTGAAGATGACACCATCACGCGAACGCAAATTACCAGTACGCTGAAGCTACTGTTTAAAGCGGTCTATTGTGCAAAAGACGGAGAAGAGGCGTTTAGTGTGTATGAAGATGAACATCCTGATATTATTCTCACCGATATACGCATGCCTAAAAAAGATGGCATCAAATTAACACGCCAAATTAGACAACTTGATTATGCGATACCTATTATTATCTTGACCAGTTTTGATGATAGAAATTCACTCTTAAATGCCGCGAATTTAGCGATTGATGGGTATTTGCTGAAACCCATTGAGTTTCACGCATTGGTTCAAATATTGTCCAAAGCGATTCGTAGAACCCATAGCACACCCAATTTAATTACCTTCAATAAAAACTTGGTTTTTAACTACGATACCAAAGAGTTTTACCATTACAATCAGATCAAAACCTTAGGCAATAAAGAGTTGGAGTTGATTGAGCTTTTGCTCGATAATTGCCATAAAACCATCTCAAAAGAGCTCATTGAAGCGAAATTATGGAATTATGAGATACAGTGTAATTCAGCCGTAAAAAATCTTGTGCTTCGCATTCGTAAAAAGCTTGGAGACTCGATTATCTCGTCCATCAGAGGGGTTGGGTATCGTATTAACATTGATGATCTGTCTTTAAAAAATTGCACAGGAGCTAGGGACATACCGTCACTATTACATTTGGGATAAAATAAAATGAGGTGTTTTATTTTTCTCTTCTTTTTTGCTTCTTTCTCATGTGCTGTTGACTCCTTGCGCCTTTCGCCTTCGCTTGATTCCTTTATCCTTCTTGATCAAGCCAAAGTGTTCAAAGACAGACACAGTGTAACGCTTGAGCAAGCCTACGCACTGCTAAAAGAAGGTCGTTTTGAACCTCTCTCTCCTCGCGTTAAAAGTTTTGGGGTCAGTGATGCGACGTATTGGATGGCGTTGAAGCTTCAAAATACCGCACATGAGAAGCTCTTTTTAGAATTTCAATACGATCAACTGGCTTACGTCGATTGCTATATTTTTCACAAAGATCAGCTTTTAGATGTAATGCATAATGGCAATGCGGTTGCCTTTAAAAAAAGAGAGGTAGAGCATTTTTTCGTTCGATTTGCGCTGTTACACTCCGATGAGCCGCTAACGTATCTGTTTAAAATCGTCTCCGATCGTCCTATTTTGATTGCAATGAATATAGGAACAAAATCCGAACTTGATTACGATAAGCTCATGACGATTCTACCAACTACGTTTTTTACAGGCTTCTTACTGCTTCTTTTGGTGTTGAATATGATGATTTACGGACTCTTTAAAAGTAGGGAATATCTTTATTATAGTATGTATTTAGTGAGTTTTTTTGTTTTTATTATGTATATCAATAATTACATCTTTTTTCTAACACAAGAGCATTTAGGAATCAACACCTTCATCAAAGTCGTAAGCGCGCAAGGATTTCATATTGCACTTTTACTCTTTACGCTTTCATGCTTAGAGATTCACCGTTTTTCACTGTTTTTAGTGCATTTAACCTACTGTCTCTGTGTTTGTTGCTTTGTTGCTTTTTTATGTTTAAGTCTTCACGGTGCGTATCAAACCATTGCGATTCTAGCAGGGCTGATCGTTCCTTTGTATTGCCTTTTTTTGTCGTTTTATGCGTGGAGGAAAAAAGTTGAGTATGCGAGATTATACGCTGTAGGGTTGGTGGGTTTTTGCATAGGATCGCTGCTGTTTTGGTTGATGCAATTAGGTCTTATCGATGTTCTTGATATGGGTAAAAACACCCTTTTAGTGGGAAGTTTATGGGAAATGATTCTTTTTGCAGCGATTTTACTTTTAAAAATCAAATCAATCAAAACCCAATACAGCGTGATGAAATTTCATATGGATGAGAATGAACAAGAGCGATTGCATCAGTCCAAATACATCTCAATAGGCAGAAGCATCGGAAATGTTGCACACCAATGGAAGCAGCCTCTTAACGCGCTTGGCGCCATTTTGACGCACATGAAAGGCACACTGCTTTTGGAGCAGAGAATTCGAAAGAGTAACTTGGTGAAATCTTTGGATATGAGTTTTGATATTTTAAAGCATCTCTCCGAAACCATTGATACTTTTTACAATTTTCTGTTAAAACCGTATGCGCACAAAAGTCAGTTCAATGTTATGGAGGAGTTAGAATCGATCCAAAAAATGTTAGCGTTCTCTTTCAAAAATTCTGGCATTACGCTACGGTTTTTTACGAATACTAATAGTAGCATTGTTGGAAATCCCAATGAGTTTATACAGGTTGTTTTAAATATCTTGCTCAATGCCCAAGATCAGTTCAATACATGCGATCACTCCAACGCGTTGATAGATATTTCTATCAATGAAGTCAACGATACGTGCATCATTACGATCCAAGACAATGCGGGTGGCGTTACAATAGAACCTATTGAGCAGATATTTGATTTACATGTAAGCACCAAAAGTGCAGGGGCTGGTATAGGGTTGTTTATCTGTAAAAGTATCATTGAGAAACGTTTTAATGGCACAATCGAAGTTCTAAATCAACACAATGGAGCCTGTTTTAAGATTTTTATACCTTTAAATGTGGCTTAAAGGGAAGTAGAAAAGACAAAATTAGGTAAGATAGTAACGTTTTTGTGGGCGACAAAATAGCGAAATAAGACCTAGTTTAAAAAGAGATTTAAATCATCTTTTAATAAAAATAGTGAAGAATATTACAAAAAGATTACAGCATTATTTTTATTTGCAAAAGGCTTTAAATAGGGCTTTCGGCAGAGAATTGTCACACATAAATACTTTTAAGACTTATAATCCTCATTTTCTATTGCACTTGGAAAAATAATATGATACAATTGCTCAATCGATGAATAGGGTTCTGTATTATTTTGGTAAGATCAAACAAAGGGGGAGATTATGAATCTCACAAAAGTATTATCTTTGGCAACTATTTGTTTTCCAGTGTTCGCTTTTTCTTTAACATTAGAAGAAGGCGCAACATCTATCCTTTCTTCCAACCCTACGTTTAAAGAGAGTGTTGAAGTTTATAATGGTGTACTTAAAGAGTACAATATAGCAGAAAATGGCTACCTTCCAACATTGGATTTAGTGGGTTCATACGGGTACCAAGATGTCAAGACTCCATCTACCAATCAAGATAGAGTTGATGGTGCCATGAATGAGACCTCTTTGGTGCTAACGGAGAATATCTTCAACGGGTTTTTAACGGAAAATACCATCAAACAACAAAAAAATAGACTCGATGCGGCTGCATTTGGTGTTGCTGAAAGGGCTGATCGAACCCTTTTAAAATACGTCAATGCGTATATTATGCTTCTGAAACAAAAAGAACTTCTCGTGTTATCTCAAGAAAATGTCAAAACACATGAAGCCATTTTTAAACAGATTAAAGAGCGTTCAGATTCAGGGTTCGGTAGACTTTCTGAAACGCAACAAGCAGGGAGTAGGTACACTCTAGCGCAATCAAACATGATTGCACAAGAAAACGACTATAAAGATGCGGTTTCAACGTTTGAAAAACTATACGGTCAAAAACTGGATGCTGATGATTTGGCAAAACCTCTGTTTACATCAACACTCCCTGTTAACTTTGATAAAATCAAAGACAAGAGCCTTTCATGCAATCCGTCTGTCAGAGTTCAACAAGCCAATGTGCTCTTAGCCGATGCGCTGTATGAAGGTAGTAAAGCCGCTTTTTATCCAAAAATCGACGCTGAACTTGCAGCGACAAAGGGAAATGATCTTGATGGTATTGATGGAAGAACAGAAAAATATACGGCACTTATAAAACTTCGCTATAATCTTTACAACAAAGGGTCTGACCTTTTAACCAAAGAGAAATACAGTGTTTTAAAACTTAAAGAGAATGAGACATTGGGAAATATCGAGCGTGAATTGAACGAGAGTATAAAATTCTCTTGGGAAAATTACCAATCAACCCAACAACGTATCAAGCTTTTAAAAGAGCATACGGATTACAGTAAAAAAACATTGGATTCATATCAACAAGAGTTTTCTATTGGTAAACGTGATCTAATTAACTTGCTCGATGCTGAGGGTGAATACTACTCTGCACGACAAGCGTTAGCAACAGCAGAAGCAACGTTACTGTATGCAAAATATCGTCTTTTGGATAACATGGGTGTCTTGACAGACTCTTTTGATCCTGATTTTGCGCAAAATTACCATGTTCAAACATGTTCAAGTAAAAGTGTTGAATTTTAGTTAGTTACTTTAACGTCATGAGGGATTGAGCTGAGAAGAATGCGTAAAAAAATAGTTATTTTCATAACGCTAATAGCTCTAGCTCTTTATGCTGGGCAAGAGTTTTTTACGCAGGAAATACTCAAAAAAGTTGAAACAAAGTATGGAGGAGCTGCGAAGCGAAGAGTTGAGGTATTAAATACGCTGATGCTCTCGCTTCAAACCTCTGGGGAATCTGAAAAGCTTGAAAAAGTGAATGCCTTTTTTAATCAGATGCGATTTGCCTCCGATGAAGAGATTTGGCACCAAAAAGATTATTGGGCAACGCGTATGGAGTTCATTGGTATGGGTGCTGGAGATTGTGAAGATTTTGTCATTGCAAAATATTTTACATTGAAGCAACTGGGCATTTCCACTGACAAGCTTTTTTTTACCTATGTTAAAGCGATTAAGTATCAACAGGCGCATATGGTCTTGACCTATTTTGAGACACCCACTTCTGTTCCTCTTGTTTTAGATAATATCAATTTTAAAATTTTACCAGCAACATACAGGAACGATCTCGTTCCTGTATACAGCTTTAATGGTGATGCATTGTACCTTGCCAAACAGCAAGGGCTGGGCCAAGTTGTCCCTTCGGGGATGCAGAAAAATAAAAAATGGTTTGATCTGATAGATAAAATTAGGAGAGAAGAGCAATGACGCTTTTTAAACAGATAATTATTGTTTTGTCCATTTTTCAGACAGTGATTTTTGGTGCTGTTATGTGGTTCAATTTTAACAGCTCGAATGAATATGTCAAGCAACAAGCCTACACAGATGCCCTTCACACTGCAAATTCACTGGGGTTATCTATTAGTTCTGTCGCAACGGAAGATGACACTTCTATGGCTGAAACAATGATTAATTCTGTCTTTGACAGTGGGTATTATGAAAAAATCACGCTCGAAGACATGCACAAAGAGGTTCTTGTTGAAAAAGTACAAGAGGTTGTTGTAGCAGATGTGCCTGCGTGGTTTGTTAAAAATATCAAAGTCGAAACGCCTGTTGCTAGTTCGCAAATTATGTTAGGCTGGACACCGTATGGTGTTATCTCAGTACAGCTCAACAGTGGACATGCTTACCGCCAATTATGGACGATTTTTAAAGAGGTTTTATCTGTTTTTATCGTCGCATCTTTTATCGGCTTCTTTTGTCTGCAACTCATCTTAAGTATCATTTTGCAACCCCTCAAACGGGTTAAAGAGCAAGCGGAAGCCATTTTGGAGAGTGATTTTATCATTCAGCATGACATTCCCTTTACCAAAGAGCTCAAAAACGTTGTGTTTGCGATGAACAGTATGGTGAAAAAAGTGAAAGAGATTTTTGAAAAAGAGGCGGATGCGGTTCGTCGTTACCATGAAATTCTTTACCAAGACACGGTCACGAAGATGTACAACCGTCGCTATTTTAACATCAAACTCCAAGAGTACCTCTCCAGCGAAGCTAAAAATGCGCAAGGGGCGTTGATTTTAGTCTCTTTGAATGATTTTGAACGTCTGAAAGGAAAGTTGGGCTATCAAAAAAGTGAAGCGTTTATCAAAGAAATTGCTTCGTGCATCACAACCGCCATTGATAACCAAAAAGAGTATGTCAGTGCAAAACTGAGTGACACGGACTTTGCGATTCTTGCACCCGCCACATCGCAACGCTCTTTTGAGCTTTTATGCGAAGAGATCAATGCGATGGTTAAAAGCTTGACTAAAAATTATGACCTCAATGAAAAAGAGCATTTTATCAATATCGGTTATGCCAAATATTTTGCCAAATCTGACTCCAAAGAGCTCTTTTCCAAAGCCGATTTTGCGCTTACTTCCTCTAAAGCAAAAGGTGCGTTTAGCATTAACAGCTTTGTTGAGCAAACAGGCGATTCTCAGCTTGTTCTTGGCAAAGAGGCGTGGACACAAGAGCTTAAAAATGCCATGGAGCAAAAACGTTTCAAACTTGCGTATCAAAATGTGGTCTCGATTAATGCCCTCACCTCTGAGTTTCACAGTGAACTCTTCTTGCGCTTGGAAGATTACAATGGGCATCTGCACAATGCAGGCTATTTTATGCCAATGGTCATGGAGCTTAAACTCGGTGCCCAGTTGGATCATTATGTTATCCAACGCATCATTGAAATTTTGGGTGAAAAACACTTTACATGTAAAGCGGTTTGTATCAATCTTGGAAAAGATATTTTTATGCAAAGTAACGACTGGGCGTGGTTAGAAGATAGTGTTGAAAGCTTTAAAAAACTGAGCATTGAAGGGCTTTATTTCGAGATGCCAAGTTCACTTGACATGCCGATTGAAATTCTGATCAAATTTTCTAAGTATTTGAGAAGTTTTGGATACGGCTTTGGTATTGATAATTTTGCGATCAACAGCGAGAGCTTAGCCGCAATTCAGCAGATCAATCCTGATTACATTAAAATACAAGCTTCCTATATGATTGACCTTTTTGGCGACAATGGACTGGATGCTCCAAACCGAAGCCTTGGAATTATCACCGATAGTATGGAGATCAAGATAATTGCAACCAATGTTGAAAATGGCGCGCAAAAAGAGAAGTTAGAGAAAATGGGCATTAAATACATCCAAGGCAGTTTCATTGCCGAACCTAAGATTATAGGATAATTATGCAAACAGATACGATTTATCGCTTATCGGAAGATCCACTCTTATCATGTTTGGTTCTTTTTACAAAGCTTTATAATATTCCTTACAGTGCCGAAGCCCTGGTTGCTGGACTTCCGATTGAAAAAGGAGTTGGTTCAGTAGAGCTCTTCTCCTTGAAAGGTGGATCAAAATCGCTCTTCTCGCGTGCGGCGAAACGAGCAGGATTCATTACTAAACTTTCGCACAAATCTTTGAGCGAACTCTCCCCTTTAGTCTTGCCCTGTATTATCATTCTTAAAGATCGTTCGGCGTGTATTTTGGAGAGTTTTGTGGATGATCGTAGAAAAGAAGTCAAGATTATTCACCCTGATATTCCTGATGGTGAACATATTATCACGTTAGAAGAGCTTGAAAAAGAGTACATCGGTTACTGTTTTTTACTCAAAAAAGAGTTTATCGCCGATACCAATCGAAATCAAATACTTGAAAACAGTGGTTCTAGCTGGTTTTGGGGAACGGTGAAACGCTCAAAACAGATCTATATCGATGTTATTCTTGCCTCATTGGTTGTCAATCTTTTTGTGCTTGCAAGTCCACTGTTTACGATGAATGTCTACGATCGCGTTATCCCCAATAATGCCGTTGAGACCTTATGGGTTTTAGCTCTAGGTCTTTTTGTCGTCTATGTGTTAGACATTGTGTTGAAATTTTTGCGTTCCTATTTTCTTGAAATCGCGGGTAAAAAGAGTGATGTCATTATGTCATCGATCATTTTTGAAAAAGTGATGGATCTCAAAATGGCAGTGCGCCCCAAATCTGTTGGCTCTTTTGCCAGCAATTTACGCGATTTTGACTCCATTCGCAATTTCTTGACCTCTTCGACGTTGGCAACATTGATTGATTTACCGTTTGCTTTTATTTTCTTAATCACGATACATTTTATCGCAAGCTACATGGTTTTGGTTCCCTTTGTGCTGATGCTCGCTATTTTGGCGTATACGCTCAGCATTAAAAAGTCTTTGCAAGAGAGCATTGAAAGCACCTACCAAGCCTCTGCGATTAAAAATGGTATTTTGATCGAAAGCCTTAATGCCATGGAGACGATCAAAACGCTCTCCGCAGGAGGACATGCGCAGTGGAAATGGGAAGAGGCGAGCGGTGAAATCGCCCAACGAAGTTTAAAATCGAAAATTTTATCGAACTCTATTACCACAATTACCTCTTTTTTCGTTCAACTCAATACCATTGTTGTCGTGGTTTTGGGTGTGTACATGATCAAAGAGATGGAGTTGACGATGGGTGGATTGATCGCTGCGGTCATTCTCTCTTCACGTGCGATTGCGCCTATGGGACAAGTGGCTGCGCTGATCGCGAGCTTTGAGCAGACCCGTACGGCTTACAAAGCTATCGATGATATTATGAAACTGCCCAGCGAGCGTCCTAGCGGTAAAAAATTTGTGAGGCGTGAGCACTTTTTAGGGAAAATAGAGTTTAAAAATGTCACCTTTTCTTATCCTGAGAGCAACAAAAAAGCATTGGATAATGTCTCTTTTGTCATCAAAGCAGGCGAGCGAGTCGGTGTTTTGGGACGCAATGGCTCTGGTAAAACGACCATTGAAAAACTCATCTTAGGACTTTATGCTCCCGATGATGGCTCGGTGCTCATTGATGGGATCGATATCAACCAAATTGATCCGGTGGATTTGCGTAAAAACATTGGATATGTTCCTCAAGATGTTGTACTTTTTCAAGGAAGCGTGAGAGATAACATCGTCTACAAAGCGCCGTATGTGGATGATGAAACGATTTTAAAAGCGGCTAAAATGGGAGGTGTCGACGAATTTGTTGATAGCCATCCTTTGGGCTATGATATGCCAGTACTTGAACGAGGAGATGGTGTTTCAGGTGGACAGAGGCAAAGCATTGCTATTTCGAGGGCTTTTTTGGTTGATGCGCCTATTATGCTTCTGGATGAGCCGACCAATTCTTTGGACAATACGTCAGAAAACCATATTAAAAAGCTTTTAGAAGCGAGTATTGAAGGAAGGACAACGCTTTTGGTTACGCATAAAATGTCACTTTTGGATATGGTAGAGCGCTTGCTTGTTATCGATAACGGGCGGGTTATTTTAGATGGAAAAAAAGAAGATGTTCTTGCAACATTACAAGGTGTGCGACCCCAATGAAACACAATTACACTGAAAAAGATTTAGCTTTTATGTCCAGCCTCAGTGAGGCAGTACTTCAAAAAGTTCCAAACTCATCGCGTAGAATGCTCTGGGTGATTGTTATAGCGATGTTTTGGTTGATTGTCTGGGCGAGTGTTGCCGAAATTGATGAATTAACACGCGGTGAGGGTAAAGTCATTCCTTCGCAACAGCTCCAAGTGATTCAGAATTTGGAAGGTGGCATTGTCTCTGAAATCATGGTTAAAGAGGGTGCACATGTTACAAAAGGGCAAGTACTCCTCAAAATCGATGACAAAGGGTTTGCAAGCTCTTTTGGTGAGAGCCGCCTAAGGTATATTGAGCTCAAAGCCAAATCGCTAAGACTTGCAGCAGAGTCCAGTGGACAGCCTTTTGATAGTACGGAAACCACCAACGAAGATATGAAGCGTCAAATTGTCTATGAGAAGAGTTTGCATGAATCCAATCAAGAGCAACTCAAGCAAACCCTTCAAGTGTTTCAAGAACAACTCTACCAAAAAAGCAATGAGCTTAAAGAGCTGACCTCTAAAGTGGCTCAATTGCAAAATGGGAATGATTTGGTTAAAAAAGAGCTTGATATCATGGGTCCTTTAGCCAAAAAAGGGTTGGTTTCTGAAATGGAACTTCTCCAACTCAAACGCCAATCCAGTTCCATTCAAGGGGATTTAGATGCCGCAAGGCTTTCCATTCCTCGTGTGCAGTCTGCGATTCAAGAGGCAAAAAATAAATTATCGGGTGCCGAGCTTGATTTTCAAAATAAAGCCAAAAAAGACCTGAATGAAGCGGTTGCAGAGATGTCCAGACTTCAAGAGGTACAAACAAGCCTTGAAGATCGCGTGCAGCGAACACTGGTTCGAGCCCCAGTGGATGGTACGATTAAACAGCTTTTGGTCAACACTGTCTCAGGTGTTGTTAAGCCGGGTATGGACATTTTAGAGATTGTTCCAACCGAAGATACGCTCCTTATTGAAGCGAAAGTCAAACCCTCCGATGTGGCTTTTTTGCGTTTAGGGTTGGATTCAATGGTTAAATTTACCGCATACGATTTTTCCATCTATGGCGGACTCAAAGGAAAACTGGTCTTTATTAGTGCCGATACTATCACAAATGAAAAAGGGGAGAGTTACTATTTGGTGCATATCAAAACCGATAAAAACCACTTAGGAACGGTTGAAAAACCTCTAGAACTTATGGTGGGAATGACAACTACCGTTGATATTTTAACAGGAAAGAAAACGGTTCTTGATTATCTACTCAAACCTATTTTGAAAGCAAAAAATAACGCATTTAGGGAGCGCTGATATGATTATTCTCTACGCATCGAATAGCGAAATTTTTGAACATTGGCATAGTAGTTTACAAGCAGAAGAGATTCATCGTTGTCGCCATGAAAAAGAGCTTTTGAGCTTTTTAAATTCTTTACATGTAAAGAGTGTTTTGCTGTTTGATGAGCACTGTTGTGGCGATGCAATTGAAGGTTTTCTAGATCTTTTGCAGAGTGAGTATTCGCTTGTTCGCATCATACTTTTGAGTCAAAAACCAAGTTTTGTCCAAGGCTCACTCTTTTTAAAATACGGCGTTAAAGCCTATGGCAATACCTATATGGATCCCATCCATCTTCAAGAGGCATTAGAGGTTGTAAAACACGGTGATACATGGCTTTACCCTGAGTTTATTCAAACGATGATCCAGACACTTCTGACACCTAAAACATCGTTACATGTAAAGAGTAATTTGCTTGAAAAACTCTCAACAAAAGAGCGCGATGTTGCCCTGTTAATCAGAGAAGGTCTCAGCAATAAAGAGATCGCCTTGCGTGTTGGAACCACGGAGCGCACCGTCAAAGCACACCTCAGTTCCATTTATGAAAAAATAGGCGTTAAAGACCGCCTCACTTTAGCCATTCTGCTTTAGTGGATTGAGGCATTTAGACGCGTCAAACCACACTTTCCTCTCTTTACATGTAACCATAATTTCACACTACTTTTTTCATTAGTACCAAAGTACAATAGTCACGCTTTTGTAATTGCGTTATGATCACATCATAAAATTCTAATAGGAGCATCATCATGGCACATTCAATCGGAACAATCAGAGAAGTCAGTGGTATTGTTATTGCGCGAAACGCAACAGGCGAAGAGCGAGTCTTACATGTAGGCGATAAAGTCAACTTTGAAGACACGATCAGCACTATCGGTGCAGGCTCTCACGTCACGCTATCTTTGGCAGATGGCAGAGAGATCGTTCTCGCGGGCAATGATGGTGTTCTTTTAGATCAAAGTGTCTATGCCGCAGGTGCAGGATTTGGACACGACGCGGTTGTCGCAGGACAGACAATGGACGCGCTAAACTCCAATCAAAGTGTTGAAGACATTCAAGCCGCCTTGCTTGCCGGTAAAGACATCAACCAATTAGAAGCCACTGCCGCTGGTGATACCGCAGCTGGTGGTGCGGGTGGAGGCAATCTCATCTCAGGTTTTGCAACCGCTCAGTATGCGACAGGTGGTGATGAAAGTACCGTTCTTGCCGATCAACGTGCGCTTGATGATGGTGGAGCTGAGACAGCCTTGTTTGCTGCAACCAATGCAGCCCTTAATCCAAATGATTCACCAGTTATTAGCGATGTTGCCGCTTTACAACTCGAAGCACTTGATGGTCAAAACACGTTTAATGGAAGCCTTGTCACTGCAACCGATGCAGATGGCGATACCGTTACATACGCACTTGTCACAGATAGCGTCAGTGTAAATACTGAACTTGCATCAGGCGTAACCGTTACCGTTAACGCTGATGGCACCTACACCGTTACCGGCGACTTCAACGCCCTTGCTGCAGGCGAGAGCGCAACTATCACCTTCCAATATACGGCGAATGATGGACAAGGTTTTGATGGCACCGATGGCAATAATGCAAGTTCTACGAGCGCACCTGCCGCAGTTACCCTTACGATTACAGGAACGAATGACCAACCGGTAGTCAGTGACGTTACCGTTGGAAGTGATGAGAGTGTTACATCATGGTTACTCGGTACATCTGTTAATTCAAATAATGATGATGAAAGTAAGATGAGTAGTACAGATGGTGTTGACCTAGCTACAATCAATGCGTTTATCAGTCCAGAAGGTCTGGTTGAAATCGGAAATCTCTTTACAGAAGGAGATGGTACTAACCCAACTGATGGTTCTGCGATTAAATTTACCGTTAATACCATTGCCGGTGAGACTGTAACCTTTAACTGGATCTTTAACGATGAAGAAGGCGATGAAGCTCCTTATAATGACTTTTCATTTGTTGTCATTGATGGACAAACAATTTCGCTCCTTGCTAGCGTTTCTGATGAAGGCGATACGAATAGTGGCGTCTTTACCTACACATTTACAACAGCAGGAGCCCATGAAATCACATTTGGCGTCATGAACGATGATGACACTGATGTGGATTCAAACTTACAAATTACCTATGTGTCGGGTGGTGAAATTACGAATGTTGAAACCATCGGATATGTAGAACCGCTTGCAACAAATGCTGTTTATGAGTCAACAGACGCAGTAACATCTGTAGAAGATGTGACAACACTCTTTGAAGGTACCCTTCCTGAGGTTCAAGATGACGATGTCAGTGATAGCCATACTTACGCACTAGCACCCGATAGCAATGTAACACTATCTTCTACCGATATTGATACGACTAAAATTACAAATCTTGGAGTTAGCATTGACCCAACGACAGGTGATTATTCCGTCAGTGGAAATTTCAATGCCCTTGCTGCAGGTGAAACTGTCACGATTACATTCCAATATGTGGCGATAGATGATAGCATCAACCAAACCAATGGTGAGTCCAACACGTCTGCCCCTGCAACCGTTACGCTTACCATTACAGGAACCAATGACCAACCTGTTGTAAGCGCTGTTGAAGTGAGTGCAACAGAAACAAATGGTACAGAAACCTTTACATTTGAAGGTGATCTCAAACTTGTAGCAACGGATGCTGACGTCAATGATGGACATAAGTTCTATGCCGTAACTGGCGGTGGCGATATGGGAGACCACGTTATCTACAATGTGGAATCCGATGCGGAGATTACTATCGAGAACATTAGTGTCAATCCCAATGGAACTTACAGTATCACGGGTGACTTCAATGCCTTAGCCGTAGGCGAAACCGCAATAATTACATTCCAATACTATGCCGTTGATGATAGTTCCACACAAGCCAATGGCGAATCCAATACCTCTGAAATTAAAAAGGTCACGATTACGGTCACAGGCACCAATGATGCTGTTCTCATTACAGATGCGACTATTACAGGTAGTGTTATAGAGGATGCTGAAGTAACGACAGCGACAGGAAACGTAGCCTTCTCAGATTTAGATTCAAGTGATACCCATACGGTATCTGTTACTTCACCATCAGCACCAACGTTAGGAACATTAACCGCTGTTATCTCTGATGACAGTACAGATGATGGCGCTGGTAGTGTTACATGGACATACAGTCTGGATAATGCTTCTGCTCAATACCTTGCAGTAGGTCAAATTGTTACAGAAACATATACTATTATGCTTAATGATGGTAAGGGAAGTACTGTAACCCAAGATGTTACGATTACGATTACAGGAACAAACGATAACGTTATCATCGCAACTGCGGATACTGTAGGTAGTGTTACAGAAGATGCTGCAGTAACAACAGCAACAGGAAGCGTAGCGTTTACAGATGTAGACTTAACCGATGAACATAGTGTAACTTCTACTCTCAAATCAACAGACAATTCTAGTACTATATTTGGCACATTTACAGTAGTCGCAACAGCAGACACAACAGGAAGTGGCACAGGTGGCTCCGTTAGTTGGACATATACCATTGATAATACAGCAGCACAACAACTTGCAGCAAATGAGACTGTTACCGAAGTTTATACCATCACCATTAATGATGGTAATAGTACTGTAACCCAAGATGTTACGATTACGATCACAGGAACCAACGACGCGCCTGTAGCAGTTGCCGATACAAACAGTGTCACAGAGCTCGGGGATGATATCTCGAAAATTTTTGCAACAGGAAATCTCCTTGCCAATGATACCGATGTCGACAATGGTGCAGATTTGGACGTTGTTTCTATTAATGGCGTTCAAACACCGGGCGGACACATTTACGTTGCGGGAGAGTATGGTTATTTATCTGTAAATAAAGAGACGGGTGACTATACCTATACATTGTATAAACTATTCGATGAAAATGCCAACACGAAAATTGAAGGTCTTGATGATGGTGAAACGTTGACAGATACGTTTAACTATACCATTAAAGATGAGTATGGAGCTACCTCGACATCAACACTGACTATTACAGTTAATGGAACAAACGATGCTCCAACCATTTCTATTAATACAGGGAATTGGTTTAATGCCAATGATACGGTGTATGAAGCAGGATTACCTAACGGAACGAATGCGTCTTCTAGCTCAGAAATTGCAAAAGGAACCTTTACAATTGGTGATGCAGATGGCTTAGATGATATTAAATCGATTCAAATAGTCACTCAAATATTTGTCATCGATGAAACACATCCTCTATCCTCTCTTATGAATCAAACAATTGATACAACCTATGGCGAAGTAACAATTACAGGCTATAGCAATGGCACTTTTAGTTATACGTATACATTAAAGGACCCTGTAAACAATGTTTTTCCAGTCGATGATAAAACTGGTAAAGACTCTTTTATAGTTACCGTTTCCGATGGTGATAAAACAGATAGTGCAACGGTTACAATTAATATTAAGGATGATGCCCCAATTGCAAAAGCAGATGCTCAAACTGTCAACGAAGATGTCCTAGAAGGATACATTACTGGCAATGTTCTTGGTAATGACAAAGTGGGTGCGGATGGCATCGGTTCTGTAACGTTTAAAGATGCAACAAATAATGAAGTTGTTGGAACATACGGCACACTCTCTTACGACAGTGCAACAGGCGCTTATACCTATACGCTTAATGAGAATGCTCAAACATTAACGCCAAATGACCATCCACAAGAAATATTTACCTATAGCATTACAGATAAAGATGGCGATACCAGTAAGACGTCTACTTTGACCATTACCGTTGATGGCATCAACGACGCACCTGTTGCTACGGTAGAAGATAATTTGAGCGTACATGAAGATGATAGCACTGTTCATGGTCAATTGGTTGCAGATGATATCGACAATGACGATAACAGCGCAACACTTATCTACTCATTGGTCGATGGAAAATCTGTACCCGCAGGATTTATGCTTAATCCAGATGGAAGTTACACCTTTGATGCAACCAATAGCGCGTATCAATCACTCGCTGCTGGTGATAAACAAGATGTTACATTTACATGGATCGCTACAGATAGCCATGGTGCAATGACAACAGAACAAACAGTCACTATTACTGTCACCGGAACCAATGACGCGCCAGTAGCAGTTGCAGATGTCAACAGTGTTAAAGAAGCTCTTTCTGGCGATCATACTACCAAAACAGGTATCGAGGGAAATGTCATTACAGGAACGAATGGTGCAGGCGCTGATAGCGATGTTGACAATGGCACAACCCTTACGATCATCAAATTGGTCGATGAAAATACGGGCACAACCCTTACTGACACGAACTATACATGGAAGGGCGAAGGTTTCCACATCGAAGGTGAATATGGCAATATCATGCTATGGCCAGATGGAAAATATCTCTACAACCTCTATAACGACAGAGATGCTACCAATGAGCTAAAAGAAGGTGAAGAAGTCACCGAAACATTTACCTACACCGTTTCAGATGGAGATGGTAGTAAAGCAGAGACAACGCTTACTATTACCATTACAGGAACCAATGATGCGCCAGTGTTGACCTCTTCTGATGCCCTTGACTTTAGTGTTGCAGAAGATGCCGCTGAAGCGGATGCGGATAAAACTTATAATGGCGATATTGGCATTGCTTCTTTAGCAACCGATGTTGATCATAATGCCGTACTTCATATCAGTCAAGTCAACGATGAAGCTGTTTCGACAAGCGGTTATGACACAACCGTAACATTTAAGTACATCGATAAAGATGAAAATGAAGCAAGCTTTGAATCAAGCTTACATGTAAACCAAGATGGTACCTACACCATTACCAATGAGAGCGATCTCAATCCTCTTCCAGGCGGTGTTAATGCAACTGCAACCTTGAACTTTACGATTGCCGATGAGTATGGCGCAGAAACAGCAGCTAAAATAGTCAATTTGACAATTACGGGCAATAATGATGCTCCAGTAGCAACACCAAGCACATCAAGTGGCAATGAAGATACTTCCATTGCAGTAAGCTTAGGAGGAACCGACGTAGATGGTACGATTGTCTCTGTGAGCGTAACTACTTTACCAACGGCAGATCAAGGCGTACTTTACTTTATGAATGGTACAACACTAACAGAGGTTTCTACTACCACAGTGTTGACACCAGAGCAAGCAGCAAACTTGACCTTTGTGCCAACAGCAAATTTCAATGGTGAAGTGACTATAAGTTTTACAGTAACGGACGATACAGGGGCAACTTCAATATCTGCTAATGAGGTTATTACGGTTATCCCTGTGAATGATGCACCTATTACATCCACAGTCACGCTAACTCCTATTGCAGAAGACAGTGGGGCATATATTATTACCCAAGCCAACTTACTTGCCAAGGCAAGTGATCCTGTGGAGCATGATTCTTTAGTTGCAACCGATCTCGTGATTTCCAGTGGAAAAGGTACATTGGTTGATAATCATAATGGTACATGGACGTATACACCAGCGGCTAATGATGATACGGGCGTAACTTTCAGCTATAAAATCACAGACAATGGTACTACCAATGGTGTATCCGATCCAAAATCGGTCACAGGCACGGCAACACTAGACGTCACTTCAGTCAATGATGCTCCTGACGCAGTGGACAATACCTATGTCCTTAGCGGACTTAGCGGGCAATACTATGCTTATCATGAAGGTACGACCCTTGATGGCTCTAACTTACTTCATGTTAGTCAAGTGGAAAGCTTTATTGCTAAAACAACGCCTGATGCAACCTTTACTGCAACAACACTTAGCTATGGATTGGCAAGTAATGGGGTCTCATCGTTGTTTAGTAATAGTTTGGGAACCACTGGCAATCTAGCGAAATTTTTAGGTACCAATGCGAGTGATTTAAGTGTTAATAGTGACAAAGGTTCGGATGCCATTATTAAACTTAGCGGTTCTATTGAACTTGAAGCCGGTAGCACGTATAAATTTAAAGTCTATTCTGATGATGGCTATGCGATTTATATTGATGGTCATTTGGTCTCCTCTTATGATAATATTCGAGCTCCAGGTTCAACGACCAGTGCAAGTTTTACCGTTGCAACAAGCGGTACACACGATATTAGCATTGTGTACTGGGATCAAGGTGGACAAGCCGTCTTAAAAGTGGAACTCAGCAATGACAATGGCGCTACATACCATGTCCTTTCAGGAACATCCGATGGTCTCTCTTCTTTAGTTACCAATGAAGACACACCGTTGATTATTGCTCCAAGTACACTGCTTGCCAATGACAGCGATGTCGATGGCGATACTCTAAGCATTGTTAGTGTGGCAACAACTGATAACACCCATGGTACGGTAGAGATTGTAAATGGTCAAATCGTCTTTACACCTGATGCAAATTACAATGGTGATGCAACGTTCACTTATACTATTAGCGATGAAAGCCTTACCGATACGGCAACGGTAACATTACATGTAAACTCTGTTAATGATGCACCCGTTGCTATTAATGATATCCTTTCTGCATCAGAAGATACCCCAATTATCTACACTGCATCTCAATTGTTGGGGAATGATACTGATGCCGATAGTACCTCTTTGAGTATTGCAAGCGTTACAAGCGGTAGTAATGGTACCGTTGTACTTAATCCTGATGGTACAGTAACCTTTACACCGAATGCAAACTTTAGTGGGACGGCAGATTTTACCTATACTACGACGGATGGCACAGCGACGTCAAATTCAGCGACTGTTACTGTTAATGTCACCGCAGTAGCTGATACACCAACGGTAAGCATTTCAGGAACAGGTGTTGTTTCTCAAACCATTGATACCACTAATGCTACAACAATAGGAAATGGTTTCACGATTACGGCGCTCCATGCGGATGGTACGGCTAGCACTATTAGCACCAATAGTTCACCTAATGGATTTGGTGTTGCGGGTGCTTCTTCGGGTGCTGACAGTGAAATTGGTTACTTGAATGGAACAGGATCTGAAAAATTGGATGTCTTATTTGATAATGCTGTGACATCCATTAGCGTTTCCATTGCGTATTTAAATTCGACTGAAACGTATGGTGTTTATTTTTACCTCAATGGTGTTCTTGTGGGTTCGACGACACATACGGGGGGAAGTGATAGTGTTGAGGCTGCTGTTACGCTTTCTCCTTCTTCTGGCTCTGCATTTGATGAAGTCGTGTTCTATGCACCTAGCGCGAATGATGATTATTTGATTAATTCTATTACCTTTGATAAAGAGGTTGCTTCCTCAACGGTCACAGTCGATGATACGACAAGGTCAACCGAACTTCATGTCTCTTCTGCTTTGAGCGATACTGATGGTTCAGAAACATTGAACACAAGCATTAGTGGTTTAGGCGAAGGATTTGTCTTAACCGATGGTACCCATACAGCTACAGCGGGAAGTACAGGAATCGTCGATGTTACTGGGTGGACGCTAAGCTCATTAACGCTCACCGCTCCGATTTTAGCTGAGGGAAATTATGTCTTGACAGTGACTGCAACATCGACAGAGGGGTCTAATAATGCTCAGGCTTCTGCAAGAGCAACAATCACAGTATCAGTTCCAGATAGCAGTGAAGTAACCGCAGTCGACGATACGGTGGCAGTTGTTACGACAACATCGACATCAATTGCGGAAGTATCGAAAACATGGAATGATAATGATGGCAATGGCAGTCATGTAAAACTTTCTTCTAGTGATTCAAAAGTAACGTTGTACACAGATGACTCGGGTATCAATAAGACTGTAAAAACAACTTCAAAGAGCTTTAGTGTAGAAGATGACAGTAGTGCAAGTGTCAGCGTTAAAATTACTCAACACAATGCAGAAACGGGAGATACCTATACTGTTAAATTGCTCAACACTGTAGGGGATACAGTAGCATTTGTTACAATTAATAAGTCCTTAAATGTAACGGCTTCTTCGGGTGATTATAGTTGGGATAGCTATACAAAAACCCTATCGTTTACAAATGTTGGCTCAGGAACGTATAACTTAGAAGTTTCTGCAACGAATGTATATAACCAGAATAGCAGCAGTGCGATATCCGTTGATTTTTCGGGTTTAACTATCAAATCTACAACAACAGTTACATCTACTGAAGCTTGGAATACTGTAGGCGCAGAAATAGCAACGCTTGCGGCAGGTGTTGTTGCTATTGTTGGTAGTGTTCTCACCAATGATGCAGTAGGCTCAGAAGGTGCGACGATCACACAAGTAGGTGCTGAAACTTCTAGTGTCAATAATATAATGACACTAGTGGGAGCTCATGGAACATTAGAAATTAACACTGTATCAGGAGATTATACCTATAAGGTGACAGATACTACCGTTCCAACAACTGGAAGTGAGACCTTTTGTTATACCCTTGCACAAGCTGATGGCGATACTGCGACCGCTAATTTGACCTTCAATTTTGCAAGTGGTAGCACTGCAACGACAGGTACACATGGTACAACAGGTGCCGATACCTTGGTCGCAGCGTCTGATGATGGTGTTACACTTTACGGTGGAAAAGGCAACGACACACTTTACGGTGGCGCTGGCAATGATACGCTTTATGGTGAAGATGGCAATGATAAGCTTTATGGCGGAGCAGGCAATGACACGCTTTACGGCGGAAAAAGCGATGACTATCTCAATGGTGGAACAGGCTCTGATAAGCTTTATGGTGACGCAGGTAACGATACCCTTGTTTACGATGCAAATGATAGCATCATCGATGGAGGAGCGGGTACCGATACGCTTCTTATCAACACCGATAGCTCTGTAGATTTGAGCAATGTTGCAGCCATTGCAACGAGCATCGAAGTGATTGACCTTACCCAAGCGAGTGTTGCAGTCACCAATATTAACGTGGATGATGTCATTAGTTTAACGGAAGATAGCACAACGCATGTTCTTAAAATTACAGGCGATGCGAATGATAGCGTCTCAGGTACAGGATTGACAGCATCATCCGATACAACCAATCTCGATGCTGGCTACACACGTTATGAAGGTACCGCCACCGATGGTACAAAAGCGTATGTTGATGTACAAGACACCATTGTGCATACTGACTTTCATTAATGGTTTTTAAAGTCATCCTTGGCTTTATGCTTTTACATGTAAGCCTTTTTGGAGGGGAGTTTAAGCTCTCCTCCTCTTTTTTTGCTTCCCTTCACACTGCCAAATCCAAAGCAATTCTTCACGATTACGAGCGTTTTATGAATGAAACCAGCTCCAAACCGTTACATGTAAAGCTTGACGCGGTCAATTTTTACATTAATGCCTTTGTGGGTGCGTATGATGAACAGACCTATCGCAGCGAAGATTATTGGGCGAGTCGTTGGGAATTTTTGGAAAATGGTGGAGGGGATTGCGAAGATTATGTGATTGCCAAGTTTTACACGCTTAAAGATTTGGGCATCGACCCTAAAAAAATGGCACTCTGCATTGTTCAAGACATGGACAATGGAAGTTACCATATGGTGCTTCTCTTTTTTGAAAAACCCCATACTGAGCCACTCGTGCTTGATAATCTCAGCTTCAAGATCTTGCCACTTAGCAAACGTTATGATTTGAAAGTGAAAGAATGCATGAACGAAGAGGGCTATTTTAAACTCGAAAACAGTGAACTTGTGCGCAATCCATCACGCAGAGGGATTAAAAATTATGTTGAGATGCTCACGCGAAACCAAAAAGAGTCGCTTTGGCAGCATTAATGCTTACATGTAAAGTACCCACGCGTTAAAGCAAGACTGAAGAATACTGCTTAATACATAGCCAAACTCCTCACTCAAACCCCTCACTTCATGCTATAATATTTTTACATGTAAAGATTTTTACTTTCTGTTTTAAAGGATTAGTATGTCACTTAAAGTTGTTCTCTCGCATAAAACAGAATACCACTACGACCGCTACGTAGCGCTCTCACCGCACATCATCCGTTTGCGCCCTGCACCGCATAGTCGCACACCCATCGAGGCGTACTCCCTTAAAATAAAACCTGACAACCATTTTATCAACTGGCAGCAAGACCCGTTTGGCAATTACCTCGCGCGCATCGTGTTTCCTGAAAAAACGAAAGAGTTGTGCATCGATGTCGAGATCATCGCTGATCTCATTACGATCAATCCGTTTGATTTTTTTGTCGATGAGTACGCCAGTGAGTTTCCTTTCTTTTACACCAAAGAGCTTCAAAAAGAGCTGATACCCTACCTCGAAGAGAGCGAAGATGGTGAGCTGTTGCGCTCTTTTGTACGCTCACTCGATTGCAAAAAACGCCCCATCATTGACTTTTTGGTCTATCTCAACTCTGCGATCAATCAACATTTAAACTACACCATAAGGTTAGAGCCGGGTGTGCAAAGCTGCGAAGTGACGCTGGGCAATAAACTGGGCAGTTGTCGCGATTTCGCGTGGTTGTTTGTGCAAGTGCTTCGTCATTTGGGGCTTGCGGCACGCTTTGTCTCTGGCTATTTGGTGCAACTCAAAGCCGATGTCACCTCTCTCGATGGCCCCAGTGGTCCTGAAGCGGACTTTACCGACCTTCACGCGTGGACAGAAGTCTACATTCCCGGAGCTGGCTGGGTTGGACTGGATTCGACCAGTGGACTGTTTGCAGGCGAAGGGCACATACCGCTTGCCTGCACGCCTTCATATGAAAGTGCGTACGCGATAGAGGGGCTGAGCGACCAATGCGAAACTGAATTTGTGTACGACAACACCGTCACACGCATCTTTGAGTCACCGCGCGTCACCAAACCGTACCGTGATGACCAGTGGAATGCTATTTATAACTTGGGCTTTGCAGTGGACAAAGCCTTGGAAGAGGGCGATGTACGGCTTTCCATGGGTGGCGAGCCGACCTTTGTCTCCATCGACGACATGGAAGGCGATGAGTGGAACACCACAGCCGATGGCGAGCACAAACGCGCCCTTGCTGACACCCTTTCACGAAAATTACTGAACTCGTTTGCCAAAGGCGGCATGCTCCATTACGCCCAAGGAAAATGGTACCCCGGAGAGCCGCTTCCAAGATGGCAAACCTCCATCATTTGGCGTAAAGATGACAAACCCATCTGGTACAATCCTGAGCTTTTTGCCGATATGAACGAAACGTATACCTACACCAACGAAGACGCCAAACGCTTTTTAGCCAAGCTTTCACTCACCCTTGGCATCAGCGATCAAAACATCGTCGAAGCTTATGAAGATCCACTCTATTACATCGTCAAAGAGTCTGAACTGCCCATCGACATTGACCCGATGAAGTCTGATCTCTCTGATTCGTTAGAGCGAAGAACCATCGCTAAAGTACTCTCACAAGGGCTCAACAAGCCTGTGGGTTATGTGCTTCCACTCAATTATGGCGAGCGTGAATGGATGACATCAACATGGGAATTGCGTAGAGGTTATGTCTATCTGAGTGCAGGAAATTCACCGATGGGACTGAGACTTCCGCTGAGCTCCTTGCCTGAAAAACCCATAGATGCGTTGGCATTGCACCTTGAGCCAGACCTTTTCGCCCCGTATGCAGAGCTTAGTGACTACACAGAAGCGGCAAAAAAGCGTTGTGCAGGAGCAGGAAAAACGAGCATTGAAGCGACGCATCACCGTGAGAAGTTTGTACGCACCGCCCTTTGTACGGAAGTACGCGATGGAAAGCTTTATGTTTTCCTTCCACCGCTCAATCATACAGAATCTTTTTTAGAGCTGATTGCAAGCATTGAAGCCGTGGCGGAATCTTTACATGTAAAGGTTGTTTTGGAAGGCTATGAACCTGCGCATGACCTCAGACTCGATCGCATCAAAGTCACACCAGACCCGGGCGTCATCGAGGTGAACATCCAACCAGCAACCTCATGGAAAATGCTCAGCGATAATCTTTTACTACTCTACAAAGACGCGCGAGAGTCACGTTTGGGCACCGAAAAATTTATGCTAGATGGCAAGCATACGGGCACAGGTGGGGGTAATCACGTCACCATCGGAGCGCTCAAACCCGAAGACAGTCCACTGCTTCGCCGTCCTGATCTGCTTCGCAGTCTCATCACCTTTTGGCAACATCATCCGGGGCTTTCATACCTTTTTTCAGGTGCGTTTATCGGTCCAACTTCGCAAGCACCACGCGTGGATGAGGGGAGAGTGGAAAATCTTTACGAGCTTGAGATCGCTTTTTCGCAAATTGGTGATGATGAAGAGGTGCCATTTTGGCTGACCGATCGCCTTTTTCGTCATATGCTGACCGACATCACAGGCAACACGCACCGAAGTGAATTTTGCATCGACAAGCTTTACTCCCCTGATTCGTCCAGTGGACGACTAGGTATCTTAGAACTTCGAGCGTTTGATATGCCACCTCATGCCCAAATGGCGCTGTTGCAGATGCTTTTAGTACGAACCTTAATCGCAGTATTTTGGAAAAAACCGTACAAACACAAGCTGGTTCGTTGGGGCACACAGCTTCACGATAAATTTTTGCTAGAGCATTACGTCAAAGAAGATTTGCGTGACATCGTAGAATTCTTACAAGCGGAAGGCTATGCGTTTGAGTTAAACTGGTTTGATCCTTTCTTTGAGTTTCGTTTTCCACTCTACGGCATGACGACGATCGCAAATATGAACTTAGAGCTTCGTGCCGCCATCGAGCCATGGAATGTCTTGGGCGAGGAGAGCAGTTCGCAAGGCACAGCGCGTTATGTGGACTCTTCCTTGGAGCGCGTGCAGGTCAAAGTGCAAAACTTTACACCCGAACGCTACACGCTTACATGTAACGCAGTGGCGATTCCTCTAGCACCTACAGGCATGGAAGGTGAGTTTGTCGCTGGCGTGAAGTACAAAGCGTGGGAGCCATACTCCGCGCTTCATCCAACCATCGGTGCGGACACGCCTTTGGTCTTTGATGTGGTCGATACATGGAATAAACGTTCCATCGGGGGGATGACCTACTTTGTAGCGCATCCAGGTGGGCGCAATTACGACACTTTCCCTGTGAACAGCTACGAAGCAGAATCGCGTCGCATCAACCGTTTTTGGGACTTCAACCACACCCAAGGTGAGGTCGAGTACCAAAGCAGTTCGGTAGTTACGCAACACGCAAATTCAGCAGAAGGCAGTGAGCGCACGGTTGTTGTGCATAAACCCAAAGCGCTTAAACAGTTTGTGTTTCAAGAACTGCCGATCAGCAGTGAATTTCCACATACACTCGATCTTAGACGAAAACGGAATACGAAATAGATGAATTTTTTAGATAATTACAGTTCGGCTTCCCAGTTTGATGAGATGCTCGATGAGCAGTTGAGGGTTAGGGAACATTGGCAACCGCTTCTTGCACGCCTTGAATCGATCAGCGCTGAAGAACTTGCCAATAAACAAGCCGAAATCACGTGGCATTTAGAAGACAACGGTGTGACGTACAACGTTTACAACGACCCAGAGGGTAATGGTAACCGTCCTTGGAGTTTAGACCCGATTCCGTTTGTCATCACCAAAACGGAATGGAAAACGATCAAACAAGGGATTAAACAGCGCGCTAAACTGTTCAATCTGATCTTAAAAGACCTCTACGGCGAGCAGAAACTCTTAAAAGAGAACATCATCCCTGCCGAGGTGATTTACGGGCATAAAGGGTTTATTCCTGCTGTTCACTCGTTGGGCTTGATGGAGGATTTTCAGCTCCACTTTTACGCGCTTGACATGGCAAGGGGTCCTGATGGAAAAATGTGGGTCATCAATGATCGCACTCAAGCGCCCTCTGGTCTTGGCTACGCCGTTGAAAATCGCTTGACGATGAACATCGTCTCCAAAGATCTCTATCCCGAACACGCAATCAAAAAATTGCTTCCGTTCATCGATGAGTTTAAAAAATTGTTGAAAAAACTCTCCAAAGGCGACATCACCAAAGCAGCACTGCTAACTCCCGGACCTTTGAGCGAGACCTACTTTGAACATGCCTATTTGAGCTCGTTTTTGGAGATCAACTTGGTCGAAGGCGATGATTTGCTCTCCAAAAATGGTGCGTTATGGCTGAAAAGTTTGAGTGGGCTGAAGCCTATTAACACTCTTTTAAGACGTTTGGATGACCGATTTTGTGACCCACTTGAACTTCGCAGTGACTCAAAACTGGGCGTTGCAGGCTTGGTCGATAGCTTAAGGCAAGGCAATCTTGCGATGATCAATCCCATCGGCAGTGCCATTGTTGAAAACATCGGGCTGAACCCTTTTATGGAGCGCATCTGTCACTATTTTTTAAACGAAGAGCTTTTGCTGCCACAGATCGCGACATGGTGGTGTGGACAGAGCCATGAACTGGAGTATGTGTTGGAGCATTTTGACACGCTCATCATCAAAAAGATTGACCGCACGGAAGCGATTCAGACGCATTTGGTGAAAAAACTCTCCAATGAGATGAAGCAGCAACTTAAAAATAGTATCCTGCAAAACCCTCACCAGTACGTCGCGCAAGAGGAGATCAGCTTTTCAACGACTCCTTTTTACGCCAACGGAAGAATCGAGCCTCGCAACGCCGTTGTGCGTGCGTATGCCTTGAAAAAAAGTGAGAATTACACGGTGATGAACGGAGGACTGGTTCGCGTTTCTGCCTCCAAAGATGCACTCTTGGTCTCCTCACAAAAGGGTGGAACGAGTAAAGATTTGTGGATTTTGGGTGAAGATGACACGGTCGATATGAGCTCTATTTTTAACACATTGCCGTATGTGGATGTCTCGATTCAGACGATGCCCACGCGCAAAGCGGAAAACCTTTTTTGGTTGGGACGCTACCTTTGCCGTACCATCACAACCATTCGCCTTATTCGTTATGTGGTGAAAAAAATGACCAATTTTAGCCGTTATGAAGGGGCTTTGTCGCAGGAATCGCAACTGATTTTAGAAAAATCCTTGACCCATTTAACGATGACGTATCCGGGCTTTTTAGATGAAAAAATTGCGTACAATCAAATGAGTGAAATCGAGTCGCTCATCAAAGACAAGAGCAAACAAGGCGGACTCTCCTTTACGATGGAGATGCTTTTTAGCGCGAATGTCTCGATCAAAAGTCTGCTTGCGATCGAGGCATGGAAACTCTTTGATAAGATGCAAAAGGAGTGGAAAGTGTTTAATCGTAAAATCAACTCTCCGACACAAACGATTTTAAGCGAGCTCGATAAATTTTTGCTCTACCTCGTTGCGTACAAAGAGTTGGTTGAAGAGAGCATGTACAAAGAGCAGGGGTTGATTTTGTATGACATCGGCTACAAGCTGGAATCGGCTCTTTTGACGATTTCCAAAGCGCGCTCGATGCTTTGTGTCAAACATGAAAAGTCCGCAAGCTACGACATTTTAGAAGGCATGCTCAATTCGTGTGAGAGTTTTAATGCGTATAGGACGCAGTATAAAAGCTCACTCCAACTGGACAATGTTTTGGAGTTTTTGATTTTAAGCCCGCAATTTCCAAAGTCGATTGCGTACCTGACGAACGAGCTTTTGGAAGATCTCAAAGCGCTTCCTAAAAGCAAAAAGTATCTCAGTAGCTACGAAGAACCAGCGTTTCAAGCGTTTTCATCGCTTAAACTGACCAATGTTGCAAGCCTAATGCAGATAGAAGAGGGTGGAACGGTGTATCAAAAACTCGATGAATTTTTAGCAAAACTGACGGCGCATTTTTCGCTCTGTTCGATGGAGCTTTCCAAAACCTATTTTTCACACTACGATGAGTAAGTCATGATGTACGAAATCTACCACAAAACCGCCTTCAAATACGAAAGTATCGTCACGTTTAGCCACAACATCGCACGCCTAAAACCCAAAGACACGCCTTTTCAACGCGTGATGGATTTTGGCATGGAGATCACGCCCATGCCGTATGAACAAAGCGAATTTGATGATATGTTTGGCAACCACACGACGCACCTTTTAATCCGAGAAGCGCATGAGTCACTTTCCGTCATCGGTAAGTCTCATGTTGATCTCAATGGTGACGCAATGCGTTTACATGTAAACAATCTTCGCGCGCAAAGCACCTCGTACGAGGCATCTTTAGGCTTGTTGCAACAGTTTGACCTGAACGATCTGGTTGCGAAGCCATTTATGTTTGACTCAGCACTCATTCCCAAAGCGTCTCGTGGCATTGTCGAGTATGCAAAGCGTTCATTCACACCACAACGTAACCTTGTGGACGCCGCACAAGAATTCATGAACCGCATTTTTCAAGACTTCCAATTTGTCGCAGGTTTTAGCGATGTGACCACGCCGATTGAAGAGATTTTCGAGGCGAAAAAGGGTGTCTGTCAAGACTTCGCACAGTTCGCCATCGCTGCCCTTCGCTCCATCGGTCTACCTGCAAAATACATGAGCGGCTACATCGAAACCATCCCAGCAGTGGGCATGCCCAAACTCTTTGGTGCCGACGCATCCCACGCATGGTTTGCACTCCACATTCCTCGCCTTGGCTGGCTAGAACTCGACCCCACCAACAATATCATCCCTGAAGATCAACACATTTTACTAGGGAGTGGCAGAGACTACAACGACGTCGCACCCCTTAAAGGTGTCGTATTAAGCAGCGGACAGAGTGAACTCTCCATCGAAGTGAACGTGCAAAAGATGTTTTAAGAGCTTTACATGTAAAGCCCTTCCTTCATTTCTCCAAGTGTTGCATCGTATGCAACACTGTGCTATAATTCTCTCATGATAAAGTCATTTAAACATAAAGGTCTTCAACTTTTTTTTGAATCAGGGAGTCTCAAAGGTATTCAGGCTGATCATGCAAAAAAACTGAAAATGAGATTAGCGGCACTTGATACGGCAATGCTTATTGAAGATTTAAAGTTGCCTGGATTTGATTTGCATGAACTTGAGGGCACTAAAAAAGGGATTTGGTCTATTTGGGTCAATGGAAATTGGAGACTCACGTTTACCTTTGAAAATGGCGATGTCTGTATTTTAAATTACGAGGATTAGCACTAATGACCATGCACAATCCGCCCCATCCTGGGCAATTTATCAAAGAGGTTTACCTTGATGACCTTCATATCAGTGAGCGAGAAGTAGCGCATAAACTAAGCGTTGCACCTTCTACCTTTCATCGCCTTATTGCAGGCAAAACCAATGTAACGCCTGAAATGGCACTGCGTCTTTCGATAACGTTAGGGCGAACGCCTGAGAGTTGGCTTGTGATGCAGGATAAATACAGTCTATGGATTCTTGGACGCTCGCTTAATCTTGATGCTGTTGAAAAGCTGGATGTACCTGCATAAGCTAAGCAAGGAAAATAAAGGACGATTATTGAAAAAGTATCTGCTCAGAGGATTTGGATTTTTGGGGATTTTGGTGTTTGTTCCTCTTTTTCTTTTGACATTTTCCGATTCTCAAATGGTTGAAAAATCAGCCAAGCATTTTATAGAGTGGAAGCTTCAAAATGAAATCAATACAAAAATAGATTCGATTCAACTGCCTCAATCAAAAATAGTTGAAAAAGTTTTTGGTGCCAAAAGTGAGATGTTGGCGGTCGTTAAACAGAAGCTCAAAGAGGATGCTCCAACCATTTTGACAACGCAACTGGCAAAAATGGCCGATCTGAATTGTGAGTGTCGAACCAAATGGAAAGAACGCTTAAGCGCTTTTGTTGAAGTTGAAATGGCATCATTGGAAAAAGCAAAAGAAAAACTGACTGATTTTATGAGCGGAAAATACATGGAAACCGTTGAAAAACTCACACGAGACATGAGAATTTTCCTCGGACTGAATGGGCTTTGCTTTATCTTTTTATTGCTCATATCGTTTTTGAAACCGCAAGCAACAGAGCATCTCTTTTTACCCAGTTCTCTTCTGTTACTTTCTTCTGCAATATGCTCTTATGTTTATCTTTTTCAGCAAAATTGGTTTTATACCATACTTTATAATGATTATATGGGATTTGGGTATTTAGCCTATTTTATCATCGTTTTTGCACTTTTATGCGACATTGTTTTCAATAGGGCAAAAGTGACAAGCAGGATTGTAAATTTCTTGGCAAATGCGCTAGGAAGCGCATTTACTCTCCCAACATGCTAAGCAATCAAGCTTTACATGTAAACCAAAAACGTTTACATGTAAGCTTTAAAGAGTGTTCTGTGCGGATTCGACTTTGACGATGCGGTAGGCGATGGCGTTTTGGAAGATGAGCGAATAGTCGTATTTACAGGAGATGATGCCATCGCACGGTGAGATGATCGTCTGGATGAGTGTGCCATCGAGTGAGTTAAAAATGCGCGCTAAGGGTTGACCATGCACGACAGAGTCACCGATGTTGGCGAGGGTGTCAAAGAGTCCTGCAGCACTACTTTTGATCGCTTCGATGTCGTTTGGCATGACAAGATTGCCATGTGAGCCTTCAAAGGTTGAGAAGTCGATGAGCTCTTTTTTGACTAAAAAGCGCACGATTGCGTCAAACACTTTGTTCGCTTCATGCTTGCGCAAGACACCTTTTTTGCCTGATATAAGAGAAAATGCTTTGGCATTCCAAACATTCCAGTTATACGTTAAAGAGACCGTGTCATTGGGCGTCTCTTCTTTGACGTGAATAAAATCAAGCCCAAAAGCTCTTGCATCCTCGATGTAGCTCATACCCGATTCGAGCACCTCGACATAAGGAATGCACTCGACGTGATCTTTTCTCGCTTCGAGTAAAATCGCGTAGTCGTAGTTATTGGTTTTTTCAAACAAGCGTGAAGCGATGCGTTGAGTTGTTTCACCTTTGTCATAGCCTGGGAACATCACATCGATGTCGGTGTTATCGAGCGGCCAGAAGTTTTTCCCCATGTTAAAGGAGTAGGGATTGACGGTGGGGATGACGAGAATTTCACCTTTGACAAAGGCGGCATTGGCAAGTTCGTGTTGACGTAAAAAGCGCACCAATTGCGATGCTATCCAAAGCTGATCGATAGCCGTGCCCATCATAGGTCCTACGATGACGCAACTAGGCGTCGTGCCCTCTCTTCCAAAACGAAACCCTTTGACTTTGAGAGGATTGCGACTGAGCGAGCTGATCTCAAATAAAACTTCTTCTTTCATAGGGCGGTGTCCTCTTTGGGGTCTTCAAGTATGCGCGCAAGAAGGGAGCCTTCGTACACGACGGGGTATTCGCGAATGGTAAATAACAAGCCATTGCAGGGGCTAATGAGTGTTTCTTGAATGCGCCCTGAAAGCGGATCGATGATTTCCCCGAGTTTTTCACCTTTTAAAACAGTGACATTGTGCTCTAAAATAGGAATGAAAATCCCTGATTTGGAAGCGTTAACAAAAAAGACTTCCGAATGCAGGTTTGAAACGGTCGTTTTGGTTGTCGGCAGTACGGCTCTTTCGATGATGCCCACGTGTGCGAGCAGGTTTAAAATACCTTTGGTGAGGCTTTGCCCATACTCTTTAGTAATACGCATTCCAACACCCATCTCCACGACCAGCGTTTTGGTGCCAAGGGAGTTCATCGCATGCGCAAAGGTAGACTCCAAAACAGTCACTGCGTCGTGCACCCAAATAAACTCAATGTCGAGTTTTTCCGCTAAGGGGATGAGTTCATCAGCGGTTGAACGACTGATGCGCACTTGGGGAAGTTCACGTAAAAAAATGTTGCTTGCATGAATATCGATGGCAAAGTCACTGCCTCTGACGGTATCGACGATAGCATTTGCCACTTGTGAAGGCAAAAAATCAGCGGTATTGCCAGGGAAATTGCGGTTGAGATCGACATCGTAAAAAGGAAAGCCCCTTGTGATGCTGTCGATGCCCATCGGATTCATAGAGGGGTAAATGTCCACAATGCCTTTGATGCAGTGTTGGTTAGCGTTCAGCCATTTTGCAAGCAGATAACAGACGTATTGTCCTTCGATCTCATCGCCGTGAATGCCCGTGACGATCGAGATGCGTTTGGTTGAGGTGGCAATGTCCTCAGGCGAAAAGCGGTTGCGTCTGAGCGTTAAGGTTTCATTGACAGGTAAGTTGACGTTAAAGACCTCTTCAATCATTGTTCATTCCTCTCAATTCTACCCATGATTTCTAAAATATGCTGACGCTTACCGATGTAACTGCCTCTGTGAATCTGACACTCTGAAAAATCACGCCCATGAGCGATCTTGATGTAAGGCTCATCATGGATGAAGATGCCGCTTTGCGGATCAAGTCCTCTCCAATCTCCATCCATAAACGCTTCCACCCAAGTATGTGTTTTATTGACACCATCAATAAAGCCATTGACAAAACGTGCAGGAATGCCGTTGCTGCGCAGGAGTGCAATCAGCAAATGGCTAAAATCTTGACTGATGCCCTCTTTGTAGAGCAAAAACGTCTCAAGGCCTTTGGCTTTAGGCTCTTCTATGGGTTTAAATTGCTCATAGAGCAGTTGGGTTAAAAAATGTGCTTTGCGAAAGTCCGTTATAGGAAGCTTGAGTGAACGGGAAAAGTCGCGCACATCTTCGCACAAAGGTGCCAATGTAGAGTGTGGCAGATAAAGCTCCACGGGCTCTTTGTCGTGATACACATAAGGAGAGAGTTCTATCTCACCTTCGATGTTGGCTTTAAGCGCACGGTGCGGTTTCCCAAAATAGCCATACACCAAATGGTTTTCAAATCCATCACGTGTTTGGTAATAGGGTATGCCATCGTTAAGACTGAGTTTCCACTCAAGAAGCGTTTGTATGGCATTGGTGTACGGTACCATGCGCAGACAAAAGTGATGGTTGCGTACGGGCTCATCAAACGTGAGCGTAAAATCGTAAGAAAAATTAACTTTCATGCTTTGTGGTCAATGCCTCGAATACTGAATTTATGGTTTGTAATGTTTTAGGTTTATTGCTTGACGAGAGTGTAACACGTTTATGATTTGGGCGAACTTTTTCAGCAATACTGTTAAGCTTTTCCACATCCATCAAAGCCGCTTCAATGCTGTCATAAAGGCGAATATTAAGATCCATTCGCTCTACCACTTTGCCCAATTGAATCAAGGGAGACTCTTTGGCTTCAACGAGTGAAAGCTCCAAATTGCCCCAAATCGCATCAAGCTCTTTGAGCGTACTCTCTAACCAATAGAGCGAAACAGTGCGTTCCTCTTTAGCTTCTTGGTAGGCTAAATAGAGCGCATTGATACGGCTAAACATACGGTTTGAAAGGTGTGAGCGTGTCAAAATGGCATTTTCACGCGCTGCGTTGATCGTGTTGCATAAGCTCGCATATTCTAAATTAAAGACACTTTCTCTCAAAAACATTTGTGCAGAGTCGTACGCAAGTTCGATGCCAAGTTTGGCGTAAAACGCCTTTGCATCATCAAAATCTTCATCTAAAATTTTGTCAAAAAGAGCAATGACCAGACGTGTCATACTCTCGGAGCGTTGAATGTACCTGCCCATCCAGTAAAGATGTTCTGCCGCTTGTGGTGGTATGAGAATCATCTGTGCTCCTTTAAAACCCATGTATCTTTAAATCCGCCACCTTGGGAAGAATTGACGATGTAACTGGTCGGGTCCATCGCAAAACGTGTAAGACCTCCAGGCCAGACAAAAATATCTTCACCGTAAATCGAGAACATCCGAAGGTCGGCTTTGCGAGGTGAAAAGGTACCTGCTTCATCCAAACATTCGATGTCGTAAAACTCAATTACCTCTTGCGCGATGAAGCGTCTAGGCTCTGCGATAATAGCATCTTTGAGCTTTTCACGTTCACTCTTAGTCAGTTGTGAGCCAAACACAACGCCATACCCTCCCGCTTCGGCAACATCTTTGATGACGAGGGTTCGCATATTTTGTAAAATATGGTTGCGATCTTTCTCAAAAAACGCTAAGAAGGTTGGTGCATTTTGCAAGATCGGCTCTTCATTCATGTAATACTTAATCATTGCAGGCACGAAGTAGTAAATGCCCTTATCGTCTGCGATGCCGTTTCCAATGCTGTTCATGAGTGCTACATTACCTGCACGGTACGCTTGCGTGATGTTGGAAACTCCGATCAAAGAGTCTGGATGAAACTCGACTGGATCAAGCGCATCATCATCCAAACGACGGTAAATAGCGCCCACGCGTGCTTTTTTGCCATTGTACGTTTTAAGATAGACTTTGTCTTTCTCCACCACCAAGTCTTCACCATTGGCAAGAATCGCGCCGCTCTCTTTGGCTAAGTAAGAGTGCTCGTAAAACGCAGAATTATAACGACCCGGTGTTAAGATGACATTGATGCCACCCGTGTTGACGTAGTTCATCGCCGCTTCGAGTTTTTTCGGGTAATCTCTTACGTCTTGAATCGGCAGTTTCTCAAAAAATTCAGGAAACACTTTGCGTGTCAGCATACGAAGTGAAAGTGGATAACTCACGCCACTGGGCACTCGTATGTTGTCTTCAAGCACAACCCAACCATCTCCAACGCTGTTTTTCACAAGGTCGATACCGCTGATGTGCACGCGAATGTTTTTCGCCACAGGCGTGTTGGCAAATGCGGGCAGATAAGCTTTGGATGAGAAGACGAATTCACTAGGGATGATGCCATCTTTGAGAATTTTCTGTGCTCCGTAAATGTCTTCTAAAAAAAGATTGAGTGCGTAGATGCGCTGTTGTATCCCTTTTTCAAGGTAGGCAAATTCTGAGGGTGAGACGATTCTAGGAATAATGTCAAAGGGAAATTTGCGCTCTATAAAAGCGTTGTTTTTAAAAAGGTTGAAGTTGATCGCTTCGGTATTCATGTAAGTGAGCAACTCTTGGACGCGGTTTTTATCGATCGTGTTTAAGATGCCTTTAAACGCATCATAGAATGGACTGTTTGACTCAATCATAGTGTACCTTTTGCCCTTTCACCTAAATGTGATGTAAGCAGTTTAGCACAAAATTAAGCATAGGAAGAGGATAAAAGCGTAATTTTTTGATTATTTTTTAAACACCAACAAAAGTGTGACAAAAGTTTAATCTTACCCCTGCCAAAGATAGGCAAAAACCAGCCCTTCAACCAGAAAGAGACTGCAAAAAAGTAGGTTCCATTTCAAAGAGACTTCCAACGGTGTTACATGTAAAAATTTGGCGGTCATCAGTGACATGCCCGCAAACGGTGAGATGATAAAGGAGATAGCCGCCGATAGAAGCAAAATAAGCGCGATAGAAACGGAGGAGAGTGGAAGTGAAACGGAGAGTAAAATCTTGCCAAACATCACTGCTAGCACCAAAGGATGGATGCCGCATAAAGCGATAAAGATAAATAAAAGAGGAATGACAAGGATGGAGAAAATGCCAAGGTGATTGACGCTCTCTTGCAAAAGAGGTTGAATGTAGCTCAAAATACCACTATGATCGACCGCACCTGCAAACAGCCCCACCGCAATGAAAAAAACTGAAAAATCGGTCGCTTGCATAATGCCACTCTCCCCGTAGTTTTTCAACACCGTTTTGAATTCTGGTTTTTTTCGGTAATAAGCGATCCAAATCGTTGAGACGATGAGTCCTGCGAGTAAAATTCGCCCTGTTCCTGTTGCAATCGAAAACCTTTCCAAAAATCCTATACCCACAATAAGGCTGATAATCACAAGGATAATATGCGCGGTCTGTTTGGGTGCGTTTTTAGCGATACTTGAAGAGGTAGACAGCATCTCAGACATCGTAACGATGGGTTTGTTCAGGCGTGTAAAGTGCTCTAAGGCATACGACGTCAACATCCCTATGAGACTCAAAAGAAGACCCGGCACAAACAGCTGTGACCACGAAACATGGGTCACTTGCATCACCAAAAGAATGATAATCGCCCCCGGCGCCCAAAAGAGGGCAAGGGTGTACCCTCGCATAATGGCGGTTGCAAAAAAGCGCTGGTACTGCGAGACGCTGTTTTTGAGCGCTTTGTTAAAGAGTGAAACCATCACAGGAACCGTTCCAAAGAGCAAAAAACTCGCAAAAAGATTGGTCACAATCATGGCAAAAAGGTAGAGCGAACTCTCTTTTTTAAAGAGCTTTTTGAGCCAATACTCAACGGTATCGCTGTAATGCCCAACTTCGATCGGAATGGAGAAAAGCTGCATCACCACGATGATCGCGATGATGTTGGTCATGGAAGTGAGTGATTGCATCCCAATGGAAAAGGGAAGTTTATAGTAGATAAGTATGAGCGTACCCAACGTAAAAAAGAACAGAGTGATGGTGCGAAAACCACTCTTTTGTATAAAAAGACCCACACCAAACAAAAGCGCTGTAAAAAACGTTAAAAGCTCCAAACTCACGGGCATAAAAAGCTGCGTTACATGTAAAAGTGTAATGACCAAAAGCGCCATTTTACAGATGTTGTTCATCTAAATTCCAAAATTAAAGTGTGCTATTGTAGCGAAAGGAAGGTTAGAAATATAAAAAGGTTTGGAAGGTAACTCTTTACATGTAAAGAGTTTTAGATGGAATTTAGCTAATATTTTATATTTGAAATAGGTGTTCTAGCGGGGAAAAGTTAAAAATTTAGCCCTATATCCTATAGAAAATAATCAAAAACTAAAGAGTTAAAATGTTAAGTTATGTAGGAGCAAATCCATTTGAGTTATTTGAAAATTTGAATGATGATGTAGTAAAAAGCTTACAAATGTTAGAAGATGATAAAGAAAGTCAATTTTTAAGACGATGCTTTGTAAAGAGTGCTTTTTCTTATATTGAATCTATTCCGTATTATTTAAAATATCATTTAAGAAGAAAATTGCATAAAGTATCCTATGAATTAAATGAAAAAGAAAGAACATTATTATATGAGGATAACGATTATAAAATAACTCTCCTAGATAATTTTAAACAAACATTTAAATTAGCAAAAAAAATGTTGAATAAAGAAAAATTTGATTTAAAGACTTCAGGAAAAGAATTTAAATTATTAAGGGAATCAATTTATGTTAGAGACAGAATAACTCATCCAAAAAGATTTAGAGATATTCAAATATCTGATAAAGAAATATACTATATATTAACATCCGTCAACTATATTGAACAAATTTTTTTAGATTTTCTAAGTTATAAAAATATAAATTTAAGTGATTAGAATTAAATTCTTAACCTTTACATGTAAAGCCAAAAAATGAAGTAATTGCATCAAAAAATAGTCTATACATTTTAATTTCAACCTATTTTAACTATGATTCTACCCATAGAACGCAAAAAGGATTTCCCACGATCTCGAAGGAAGAACAAACCAGAATCACCACTGTTGTTGTCAGAGTTGCGGCGATGCTTCTTGAGTACGGTGCTGAGAGCCGTTTGATAGAGCAACTTTCCTCTCGTTTGGGCATTGCGCTTGGGTGTACGTCCATTGAGATTTCGCTGATTCCCTCTGCTATTGTTTTGACCACACTCATTGGCGACTCTTCGGTTACGACGACGAGACGCGCACATGAACAGCCGATCAATATGTCCATTGTGCATCAAATTGTCGCTATTTGCATTGCGGCGGAGCAAAATCCTCGTAACATTATGATGGTTGAGCGCTCCCTTGCCAACATCCACGCCAATCCTTATCCTGCATGGTTGATTGTGCCCATTATCGGGCTTTCATGTGCGGCGTTTAGCCATTTACAAGGGGCGGACTGGCCGGGATTTTGGATCACATTTTTGGCGGCATCGGTGGGCATGATGGTGCGAAGAGAACTCTCCTCTCGCAAGTACTCTTTACTGATCGTGTTTGCCTTTACCGCGTTTGTCTGCACCCTGATCGGCAGTCTTGCTTTTTACCATGATCTTAGCAGCACGGGGCGCATTGTGCTCTCCTCCAGTGTCTTACTCCTTGTCCCAGGATTTCCTTATATCAACTCCATGCTGGACGCATTTAAGGGCTACATCAGTATGGGTTGGGGGCGCTGGACGCAAGCGACGCTTTTGACACTGATGTCTTCCCTTGGTATTATGCTCGCCATGGGGCTTTTGGACATAAAAGGATGGTAATGATGGAATGGGTGAGTCTTTTATTGGACGCTTTGTGGGCGGCGATTCCTGCTGTGGGATTTGGAATGATTTTCAATGTCCCGCGCTCTGCGCTGCCATTGTGTGCTTTGGGAGGTGCGCTGACGTATGGTCTTCGAGAAGTCTTGTTGCACCACCATTTTTCCATCGAACTCTCAACGTTTATCGCCGCGACAGCCATTGGCATTATCGGTGTATTTTGGTCACGCCGTTATGTGATGCCCAGACCCGTTTACACGGTTCCCTCCATCATTCCGATGATCCCTGGAACGTACGCATATGAGATGATGATAAGCCTTGTGAGCATGAACACGGATGGCGTCACCGATGCGCTGCTTTCAAGTTTCATCGAAAATGGACTGCACGCAGTCAGCATTTTATTTGCGATTGCCTTTGGTTTGGTGTTGCCTTCGATGTATTATACTAAGCGTAAGCAGCCGATTATTTAGGGGTTTGGTGTTTACATGTAAAAGCTAAAAAACGAGATAAACGCAGTCTATTCTGTCACGATAAATCCCCCTTTTTTGCCTCTGTGTTTATGTTATAATTTACAAAACTTCAAAGGAATGGCAATGTCGTATTGGAAATGGGAGCCTGCTTTTTCGGTAGGAATCGCTGTGATTGACGATCAGCATAAACGCATCATTGCATATATTAATGAACTCGGTACGATTTCAATCTATCACGATAAAGAAAAGGTGCGTACGGTGCTTTTAGCATTGATGGATTATACGGTGTCTCATCTTGCCTTTGAAGAGCGTTTGATGGAAGAAGCGGGGTATCCTAAACTGGAAGCCCATAAGCAGATTCATCTCTCTTTTATTGAGCGCATTCATTTCTTTCAAGAACGCTATGAGAACGGTGAAGATATTTCAAAACAGCTGATGACGGAACTTCAAATGTGGCTTATCAATCATATTCAAAACGACGATACAGACTATAAAGAGGTCGTTCAAGCGATGCTTCACAAAAAAGAAGGTCAAATGAACGATGGATGGCTCACAACGTTGATCGATAAATTTTTTAAATAACCACACGTTTAATGTTTACATGTAAGAAAAAACGCTCCTCGTTTTGAAGAGCGTTTTGTGTGTTTATTTATGCGTTAAAACACGAGTAGCGTTGAGGACAGCAATGAGTGCAACGCCCACATCGCCAAAGACGGCTTCCCACATCGTGGCAATTCCCATCGCTCCCATGATCAAAATAATCCCTTTAACACCCAGTGCAAAGATGATATTTTGCCAGACGATGGCGTGGGTTTTATGGGCGATTTTAAGCGCGGTGGCGACTTTACTGATCTCGTCGGTCATGATGACAATGTCAGCCGCTTCAATCGCCGCGTCTGAGCCAACCCCGCCCATCGCGATGCCGATGTCTGCGCGTGCGAGTACGGGTGCATCGTTGATGCCATCTCCCACAAAGACGGTTTTGCCTTTGCCACTTTTGCGCGCCATGATCTCTTCAAGCTTTTCGACTTTTTGATGCGGTAAAAGTTCCGCCTCAACGTGGGTGATGCCTAGCTCAAGAGCGACCTTTTCAGCGGTTGCTTTAGTGTCCCCTGTGAGCATCACGATGTCTTTGATACCCAGCGCATGGAGTGCTAAAATGGCTTGTTTGCTATCCACTTTTGGTGTATCGGCGATGATGAGGTAGCCTGCTAAGACGCCCTCCACCACGACATAAACGACGGTGTCGGGCGTGTCGAGTCGCTCATGAGTGATGGTATGCTCAAGGAGGAGTTTATCGTTGCCTGCCAGAACGGTTTTGCCTTCAATGGTCGCTTTGACACCATAGCCTGCAAGCTCTTCATAGTTGCTCACAACCGCTTCCAACGGCTCTATGTACGCGCGTTTGATGGAGAGTGCGATGGGATGGCTTGAGTGCATCTCAGCTAGTGCGGCAAGGCGCAAGACATCCACTTCACTGTAACCGTGTAGCGCGGTGATAGATGTCACACTGAAAAATCCTTTGGTAAGCGTACCTGTCTTGTCCAAAACAACCGTATCAACACTATTAAGCGCTTCAAGGAAGTTGCCACCTTTGACCAAAATGCCGTTTTTAGACGCACCACCGATGCCTCCAAAAAAGCTCAGCGGAATGGAAACGACCAGTGCGCACGGGCATGAGACAACAAGGAAAACTAAGGATCGTCTAAACCAGTCGCTTAAAAGCGCGTCTTGCATCAAAAGCGGTGGCACAAATGCGAGTAGGGCGGCGGAGATGACGACAATGGGCGTATAGTATTTGGCAAATGTGGTGATAAATTGCTCTGTTTTGGCTTTTTTAGCGCCTGCATTTTGCACAAGGTCTAAGATTTTCGAGACGGTAGATTCAGAAAAAAGTTTAGTCGTTTCGATGATAATCACACCCGTTTTATTGATGGTTCCAGAGAGCACATCGTGTCCTACCGCAACCTCTTTTGGCAACGATTCGCCCGTAAGTGCAGAAGTATCGAGTGTTGAGCGTCCTTCGATGATGATGCCATCCAATGGGATTTTCTCCCCCGGTCTGACGATAATGCGACTGCCCAGTGTAACATCACTTGGGTTTACTTTTTGCTCGCCAATTTCACTTTGCAGGTTCGCAAAATCGGGTCGGATGTCCATCAGTTTCGTGATGGATTTGCGAGAGCGATCTACGGCTAAGTCTTGGAAAAATTCACCGATGCGGAAGAAAAGCATTACCGCAACGCCCTCAGGATACTCGCCGATGCTAAACGCTCCGACGGTGGCAAGTCCCATCAAAAAGTTTTCATCGAAAACATGCCCTTTGAAAAGGTTGGTGACCGCCATGTAGAGAATTTCTCCACCGACGAGGAAAAAGCTGATCAGATAGGTCCAAAACATGAGAGGATTGCTCTCATCCATCACAATAGCGGAGACGAAGAGCACCGCGCCGATGCAAAAGGTGAAGAAATGCCACGATTTGAACATCTCCATCGCGCTAGAATCGCCTAAACCGTGATGGTGTTCATGTTCGTGGTGCGCGTGGGCATCTGGCACAATGGGTTGGCATCTACTGCAACAACTTCCCGTTGTCGCGTCGCATGTTTGGGGTGCGGTCTCATGAAATTGCATACTCAAATCCTCGTGGTTCTAAAATGTGTTCTAAGCCTTGGTTAAAAATAGTTTTAATGTGTTCGTCATCGAGTGAATAAAAGACGACTTTTCCCTCTTTGCGATGCTTGACAAGCCTCGCTTGACGCAAAACACGAAGCTGGTGAGAGATGGCGGATTGGGTCATGTGTAGGAGTTCTGCGATGTCGCAAACACACATCTCTGCTTCAAAAAGCGCTGAGATGATCTTCACGCGCGTCGTGTCGCCAAAGACTTTAAAGAGTTCGGCAAGGTCGTAAAGCTTCTCCTCTTGAGGCATCTTTTTTCTGACCATTTCGATGACATTTTCATGCACAATGTCGCAACTGCAAAATTCATCGCTCATCGGTTCCTCCTCTAAAATGATGTACAAATGCTCATATGAACAATTGCTCATATATTAAAACAACTCAAATTAGAGAAAGCTTAAAATGATAGGCAAACTCAAAAAGTTTTTACATGTAAAGAAAAGGGGAGAGGGCACAAGCTAAAATAAAAGCCCCTAATTTCTTTTTTAACCTAATATATGTTATGTTTTTACTTAAATTAAATAATAATTTAGATTGATAAATAAAGAGGCTTATATGGCTAGAGGATTTCTTGGTACTATTATCAAAGTATCTAAAGCAATAGATGCAGCTAATAAAAGAGCTGCAAGAGAAGCACAAAAACGACATAATCAAGCATTACGAATACAAAAAGCTACTGAAAGAGAGTATTTTTCTGAACTTAAAAAGCAACAACAAGAGAACGACAGACGATTTAAAGAAGAGCAACTATTAGAAAAAAAACTTAGTAAAGCTGAAGAAGTACGCCGAAAAGAACAATTCAATAATCATATACAAAAATCAAAAGAAAATTATAATAATAGATGCGATACCCGCCAATCACTTCGTGAATCCTACATTAGAAAAATACTCAAATAAGGTTTTCAATGACACCAGAATTATTTATATTCCTAGCAGTAGTTATTTTTGGACTCTATCTTATGTATACAAGACACAAAGAGCGTTTAGAGAGAACAAAGAACAATGTTAATTCTTTAGATGAGCTCAGAGATCAAATAAAGATTGCAAAAGATGACTTCAACAATTTAAAAGCTTCAATACAACAAAAAAGAGATGAAAAACTGGACATAGAAAATATTTTATTATCTATTGAAGGGAAAATAAAGATTGCTAAGGAAGAGTTCGATGCTTTAGATTCTAAAACAAAAGAGCTTCAAAAAATACAAAAAGAAGCAGATAAAACAGTTGCTTTACTTGAAAAAGCAAAATTTGAAATTCCAGAAAAACAGCTTCAAATAGATGAGTTATCTAGCGAATTGCATGATCTTCAAAGTAAATTAGATTTGTATTCAAGAGTGGATGAGTTCGTAGAATTTGGACATTTTAAGATGCCTGCTTATTTATACGAAACATCATATCGATTTGCAGAAGAGATAAAAATTGTGAGAGATCAACAGAAAAAAATACTTGATAATGGTGATGCTATTACATGCCCAGCAAAAAATATTGTTACAACTTATAGTAGTCTAAGTGATAGCATACTCAAAAATGCTTCTAAACTCATGCTACGCATCTTTAATATAGAGTGTGATTTTCTTATTGGAAATGTAACTCCTGCAAGTTATACTAGAACACTTGAACGTATAGAAAAATTAGCGAATGATATTGAAAGGCTATCGTTGACTTTAGAATGTGGTTTCAATATAAATTATATAAAACTAAAATTTGATGAATGTACTTTGCAATATCAATATAAACTCAAAAAACAAGAAGAGCAAGAAGAACAAAAAGCCATTAAAGAGCAAATGAGAGAAGAGCAAAAAGCAATACAAGAATATGAAAGAGCTATAAGAGACGCGGAAAAAGAAGAAAAACTTTATGAGAATTTATTAGAAAAAGCTAAATTAGAATTGGCAAAAGCTTCAGAAAGTGAAAAAGCCATTATGAGTGCAAGAGTTGCTCAGCTAGAGGCAGATTTAGCAGAAGCACTTGCAAAAAGTGAACGTGCAAAAAGCATGGCAGAACAAACTAGAAAAGGTTATATCTACGTGATAAGCAATATTGGCTCTTTTGGAGAAGATGTTTACAAAATAGGTATGACTAGACGGCTAGATCCAATGGATCGTGTCAGAGAACTTGGTGATGCTTCTGTACCGTTTCCATTTGATGTTCATGCTATGATATATTATGAAGATGCGCCAAAATTAGAAAATCAACTGCACAAAGAGTTTAATAATAACCGTGTAAATGCTGTAAATTTACGCAAAGAGTTTTTTAGAGTAGAGCTTGATAAAGTAAGAAATACAGTAGAAAAATTAACTAATAATGAAGCTGATTTTAAAATGACAGTTTTGGCTGAACAATATAATGAAACATTGAGACTGCTTAGCTAAGAAGAGATAATTTACTTCAAAGAAGTCTTTAGAAGGTAGTAAAGTAGTAAAAGTGACGAGGCTACTTTACTGAAATTTAGAAATAAATCTTTTACATGTAAAGACAAAGTAGCCTAGTTCTCCACTTTTTCTCTCAGGTATTGACTCTATTATTAAGCCCTAAAATAGGGCTTAATTGAATTACGCTAGAAAACAAGGGGCAGAGCTAAATTTTTAACTTTTACATGTAAAAAATTTAAATAAACTTTTGCACAAAATTGACTGTAAATAGCCTGCTACATTATTCCTAAAAAGTTTTACATGTAAAGAAAAAAGAAGAAAAAAGTTGAAAGATTTGCCTCTTTTGCAAGGAGAATCCAAAAATTGCTCCAATGAAACTAAGTTGGCAATTTTTGGATTGAGTGAAAGGATATTTATGGCTAAACTGTCTTCAATTAACCATAAAGGAGATCAGATGAGTTTTATCAACAATGATCGTTTAGCCACAGCCGATGATGCTGTTTTTAGGATTCTTCACAATGAGTTTGAGAGGCAAGCCACGCATCTTGAGATGATCGCGAGTGAGAATTTTACCTCGCGTGCGGTTATGGAAGCAACGGGAAGCATTTTTACCAATAAATATGCCGAGGGTTATCCACAAAAGCGGTATTACAACGGTTGTGAATGTGCCGATGAGATCGAGCAACTTGCCATTGACAGGCTCTGTGAGATTTTTGGATGCACCTATGCCAATGTTCAACCTCACTCGGGTAGCCAAGCCAATGGTGCGGTGTATGCGGCACTTTTGAATGCAAACGATAAATTATTGGGTATGGATTTACAGCAAGGCGGTCACTTAACGCACGGTGCGAAAGTGAGTTTTTCGGGTAAAAATTATCAATCGTTTAGCTATGGCGTGGATGCAAATGGTTATATTGATTATGCCAAGGTTCTGGAGATTGCGAAGATCGTTAAACCTAAGATGATCGTCTGCGGTGCTTCGGCGTATGCGCGTGAGCTTGATTTTGCTAAGTTTCGAGAGATTGCGGACGCGGTGGGTGCGATCTTATTTGCCGACATCGCGCACATTGCAGGACTTGTTGCCGCGGGTGAGCATAGGAGCCCGTTTCCTTACGCGCATGTGGTGACGTCTACGACGCATAAAACATTGCGTGGTCCTAGAGGCGGTGTTATTATGACAAACGATGAAGCACTGGTAAAGAAGATCAATTCTGCCGTTTTCCCTGCATTGCAAGGCGGTCCATTGTTACATGTAATTGCTGCAAAAGCAGTGGCATTTGGTGAAGTTTTAAAGCCAGAGTGGAAAGAGTATGCGAAACAAGTCAAACGTAATGCCAGCGTTTTGGGCGAGGTTATGCTTGAGAGAGGCTTTGATTTGGTCAGTGGTGGAACCGATAACCATCTGATTTTGGTATCATTACTGAACAAAGATTATTCTGGCGAAGAGGCGAGCACCGCTTTGGAAAATGCAGGTATAACCGTGAATAAAAACAGTGTTCCAGGCGATACCAGAAGTGCGAAATTAACCTCAGGTATTCGCATTGGTTCTGCTGCATTAACGACACTGGGTATGAAAGAAAAAGAGTTTGAGTTGATCGCGCATCGTATTTGTGATGTTTTGAAAAATATTCACGATTTAGCGTTACATGTAAAGATAAAAAAAGAGCTAGTGGTACTTTTGCAAAACTTCCAAGTGTACAAAAGTGCGACGTATTAAATGAAAAAATGACGAAGGAGGGGTGAAATGAGAGAGATGGAAGTGTTGCATACCAATTATCAGCTGATTGAAAAAGCGATCAAGTACATTGATGCACATTTTAAAGAACAGCCCTCCATTGATGTGATTGCCAGCAGTATCGGCATGAGCAAATACCATTTTATCAGGGTCTTTAAAGAGTATGTGGGCGTGACACCCAAACAGTTTTTGCACTCGGTGACGCTCAATTACGCCAAAGAGCATATTAAAGAGTCCAAGTCTATTTTAGATAGTACACTGGACATTGGGCTCTCGAGTGTCAGCAGGCTGCATGAACTCTTTGTCAATTTGATCGGTGTGACACCCAAAGAATGGCGCGAAAAGGGCAGGGATGTCATCATCACGTATGGTTTTGGCATCACGCCGTTTGGTGAAGCACTGATCGCTTACACCGATAAAGGCATCTGCTATTTAGGGTTTATTGACCAAAATAAAGAAGCGATTTTTACACGGTTTAAGGAGCTTTGGGAAAATGCCAATCTGATCCATGATGATCTCAAAGCGCAGACCTATTTGGAAAATATTTTCATCAACAATCAAAAATACAATCTTTTGGTCAAAGGCACCAACCTTCAGATCAATGTCTGGAAAGCACTTCTCAATCTTCCCAATGGAGCCGTGACGACGTACCAAGACATTGCCAATTTCATTGAACAGCCTAAAGCCGTACGAGCCGTTGCCAGTGCCATCGGGAAAAATCACATCGGCTATCTCATTCCGTGTCACCGTGTCATTGCCAAAAGTGGTGCGATGAGTGGGTACAGTTGGGGCATTGAGCGTAAAAAAATCCTGATTGCGTATGAATCCGCTTACAAAGAAAATGTCACGCAGTTTAGAACAGCCAGAGCAGAAGATATATCCGATATATGCGAACTCCATCACCAGTTTTTCCCCCACGAACAGGAGTCTCTATCAAAGGATCAAACTCAAAGGAATACACTGCTGAAGATCATTCAAGATGCAACTGTGGGCGATGTATTCGTTGCATTGTACGAAAATAAAATCATAGGGATGGCAAGTGTTTTCTATACACTCTCGATGGCATGTGGAGGAAAAATGGCGATCGTGGAAGAGGTGATGGTGGATGAACGGTACCACGAGGGTGACATCGAATCCTCTTTTGTGAACCATATTCTTTCTTTGTGCAAAGAAAAAGGATGTCAAAAAATCACCTTGCTTGCAGATAAAAACAACCTGCACTCGCACATCGTGTACGAAAAAATGGGATTTAAAAAATCCACGATTACGCCGTTTCATAAGGACGGGTAACTTCACAGAACACAGGGTTTCTTAAACGTTTTCATACCTACTAAGCCGTAAAATAAGATAAAATTTTACAAAGTATGGACAATGAGAATCACATGATGACGACACTAACCTTACCCAATTATCTTCTTCATAACCCCACATTGTATGAATGTATTTTCGATCACACGTTTATTACCTCCAAATCGGTTCTGTACAAGCAAGGAAAATTATCTGTGCGTATTGGTATGCACATGGTTATTTTACTGTTAGAGGGGCAAAAAATCGTGCATTTACCCAAGGGTGATCTTTTGGTGGATGCCAGTGAAATTATTTATACGGCGCAAGGGAATTATTTTATGACAGAGATTGTTGGTGCCCAGAACCGCTATCAATCTATTTTAATATGTTTTGATGACCAATTTGTTTTGAATTTTATTCAAAAGTATGCTATTTCTTTTGATAAAAAAGAGAGGAGTAACCCCATTGCTATCGTGAAAAAAAGTCCTTTCTTACACTCCTGTGTCGAGACCATTAATGCTTTTTATACGGAGAAACGCGACAACACGCTCTCTCTTATAAAGCTAAAGACGGAAGAGCTTTTTTTGTATTCACTTTGGGCGGATCAAAAAGGTTTTTTAGCCTTTTTAAAATGTATCGTTGAGACAGAATCTTCACGCATCAAATACATTCTCGAATCTAACACCGATGTGATTCAGACTCCTAAAGATATGGGTGATCTTACGCGTCTTAATGAGCGGTTGCTTCGAAAAGAGATGGCAAGGCTGTATCACATGACGCCAAAAAAATGGCTGGATCATGTCAGGCTACAAAAAGCTCAACTACTTCTAAAAAATACAGACGATTCTATCTCACAGATCGCAACAACCTGTGGATACGCAAATGTATCGTGGTTTATTACACAATTTAAAAAACACTATAACGCAACTCCTTTTTTATACCGTCAAGAAAACTTGCATCAATAGCCTTTTTTCTTGTACCTTTCTTTTTTTTCAAGCGTTAAAATGATGCTATTGAATTAAAGGAGATTGTTATGAAATCAGAGCGTTATACCAAAGGTTGGGAAAAACTAAAAGAGGTTGATGGGGAAGCTGGCGAAAAAGTGATAGAGGCACTTAAAGATGTCGCTCCTGATTTGGCGCGTTATACCATAGAGTATCCTTTTGGGGATATTTATTCACGCGAAGGTTTGAGTCTTAGAGATAGAGAAATAGCCACTATCGCCGCTTTGATCGCACTTGGTAATGCCAGTTCTCAGTTAAAAGTGCATATTAAAGCAGGACTCAATGTAGGACTGAGCCAAAAAGAGATTACCGAGATTATTATTCAGATGTCAGTCTATGCGGGTTTTCCTGCGGCGTTGAATGGAGCCTTTGCTGCAAAAGAGGTCTTTGCAGGGGATCAAAAAGATGAAAAATAAAAAAATCATCTTAGCCTCAATGCTCGCTTGCAACGTCTTATGGGCAGAGAGCGACATACTCAAAGTATTTGATGGCGTGAGTACTCCTGTGGGTATGGCGTTTAATCACAACAATGAACTGATCGTTGCCGAATGGTCTGCTAGTAGGGTTAGCGTGTTTGGCAAAGAGGGTCATAAAAGAGTGTTGAGTGATCAAATCAAGAGCCCATCAGGAATCGCAGTGGACAAGGAGGATAACGTGTATGTTGCGTCGTATTCGACCGATACACTCTACAAAATAGAACCCAATGGAAACGTATCGATTATTGCGGATGAATTAGCCACGCCAGCAGGGGTCAGTATCGATCAAAATGGCAATATCATGGTTGCGAGCAAGGCGTCAAACGCCATTATCTTCATCGATCAAAAAGGCACTAAAAGCAACCTTTTTAAAGATTTGCAGACACCTGTGGGAATCGTAGCATTAGAGCATGGTTATGCCATATCCAATATCAACGGTGATGTCTCACTGTATGACAAAGAAAAACGAAAAACGGGTTCATATAAAGGGTTTAAAAGCCCTGCTGTTGGGATCGTGGGAAGTCAAGAGGGTAATGTCTATGCCGTGGATTATGGTGGAAATGACGTGGTCGAGATACAAAAAAATGGTAACGCTAGGGTGCTCGCAAGCTCCCTAAGCTCACCCGTAGGTGTTGCTATCAATCCCCAAGGCGAACTCTTTATCGGCACATGGGGAGATAGCGCGATTTATAAACTAACGATTAAGTAGGGCTTTACATGTAAAGCGTTACGCGGCGAGTTTTAACCGCTCTTTTTTCTCTTCCAGTTCGATAGTTACGCTCTCTTGGTGCAAAAACTTGGAGAGGAGTTTGGTGAGGGTATGTGAAATCCCAAACAGCTCTTCGGCAACACTGGCGACGGCTTGTCCATTGCCACGGTTGGTTACGCTGAGTGCCAAAGTCTCTTGCATTTGTGCTATCAGGGTGTTGACGTTGTTGGACACGGTGTGTGAGAGACTGACGGCTTTGTTGGCAACGCTGAGAGAATGGGTGATCTCTTGTTGCGTGTCGGTTGCAATTTTCCCGAGTGACGCCATGCGCACACTGGTGTCTTCCATCAAACTTGCCACATGGTTGAGCCGTTTGGTGTTGCTACCTACGCCTCCAATGATCTGCTTGACGATCCCATCGATGCTTCCTAAACTCTCTTGGGTTCTCTCCGCCAATTTTCGTACTTCATCCGCAACCACGGCAAAACCGAGCCCATGCTCACCCGCACGTGCCGCTTCAATGGCAGCATTGAGGGCTAAAAGGTTGGTTTGGTCTGCGATCTCATCGATGAGGTTAAAGACATTTTTCATCTCATCCACGCGTTTGGTCAGCTCTATCATTTGTTGATTGACCGCATGTTGCTCTTTTTTGCTCTCTTGCACATCGTTGTGAAGGGCTTCAAGGTCTTGCATAAAATGACCCATAACGCCCATATTTTGCTTGAGCACATCTCTGGTTTGCACGCTCACTCCTTCGGATTCACTGAGCGTTTGTTTCAGTGAAGAGATAGGCTTTTGCATCGTTTCGATGTTGCTCTCTTGCGCATGAATCGTTCCTAAAAGGGTTTGTGAGGTTGTTTGCAAGCTTTGCGCGGAGTGATGAGCATCGTTTGAAATGGTCGCTATGCGTGAAATCGTCTGTGCAACGTTGGTAAAGACGGTGTCAATGGTACGCGTGATGCCATCGAGCTCATCTTTGGTATTTTCACCGACTTTTTTGAGTTTATGACGAAAATCGATATGATGCGGGGCGAAAATTACCTTTTGTAAAAAGGCATAAATCTGCACCGTTTCAAGCACCACCAAGCGAATCATCAACGATAAAAAGAGCAACGTCGCTATAAAAAGCAGCGAAGCGACACAGAGATAAAACGTGTTGTTTTCGTTGGATTGATGCAAGGAGGTAAGCACGAGATGATTGTGCTCTAGTGTGTTTGAATCGCGCGTCAGATTGGTATTGAGATGGGTCAGATTGGTATTGACCTTTGCCATGGTTGTTTCAGTTTTTTGGTTAAACGCTAACGCCTCTTCGATAATTTTTCCTGTAATATCTTCGATCACCAACGCGATGTCTCGCACACCATCTTCACTCGGTTCTCTGCGCATGCGCTCTGCTAAAATGGTAAATTGCCCAGCATAAGGGGCGATGAACGGGTGTTTCCCCGCACTGCTGTTTTGCCACGCGATAAGATCATCCAAAAGTCGTTCGAGTTTTCGTTGTTGGGAAGGTTTGAAATTAAGCGTGGTGAGTTCATTGCGAATATTCCGCAAATTGGCAAGATCGCTGTACCAAATGCCCACTTCTTTGGCTTGATGTTCTAAGGAACTAAACTCTGTGATGGTGCGCGAATTGGCATTCGTTGTCTCTTGAAGGTTGCTTTTGAGGATTTCGCTCTGTTCTATCTGCGCATGAAAAAAGTCTTGATTTTGAAAATAACCAACACCATAAAGGATGCCCATAATCACAAAGGCAACAAACAGTGTCAAAAATCCTAGATAAAAACGATGCGCAATGCTCAGTTGTTTGATAAGGGTACTTACAAATTGCGGCATAAAAGGCTCCACTATAAAAAATTTAGTATGAAGTGTACGATAAGTTGATTGCAAAAGGATTACTAAAGTTTTGGATAAAAAACATGCAAACATTGTAATGATCTTGGAATATTTTAAGCGTATAATGTCACACAGCTTTTTAAGGGGGAATTATGTCATTTAAAGGAAAAATCATCGGAACACTCTGCGTTTTGATGTTTTTAAGTCTCAGTATTTTTAGCTTTATCAGCTATTTTGATACGAAAAAAAACAGCGTTATTCAAACGGAAAATAGTTTAAAAATGGCATCACGTGCGCTGAGCGATTATATTGATGTTTGGCTTACTGGTAAAAAAAGTGGCATCGAAAGCAGTGCGAGGTATCTTACCAACGTTCAGTCCATGGAAAAACCAGAGATCATCGCTATTTTGCAAGAGACTACCAAAACACTCGGAGGGTTTGATACCACCGTTGGGCTGGAAGATGGCAGTGCGATCACCGGCACAGGAACGCCGTTGTCGGCTGGGTATGATCCTCGTGTAAGAGGCTGGTATAAAACCATCAAAGCTTCAGGAAAAGTCGGTGTCACCGATGCTTACATCGATGCAACAACTAATAAATTGATCGTTTCGATTATGGCTCCGATCATGAAAGAGGGCAAATTTTTAGGCGGTGTGATTTTAGATATTGCGCTGGATACACTCACTAAAGCGACCGCCGATGTCAATTTTAATGGCGGCTATGGGATGCTTTTTGATACTGCAGGCATTGTGATCGCTCACCCCAATAAAGAGATGTACGGAAAAGAGCTTTCAAACTTTTTACCTGAACTGACCAATCAAATCAAAGGCAAAAGCGATGGTTTGGTCGAGTATCAGTTCAATAATGAGAGTAAAATTTTTGCGTTTAAAGTTTCCAAAGAGAGCGGCTGGACCCCTGGCATCACCTTCGATAAAGAGGTTGCGTATGCCTTTTTAAAGACCCAAATGAGCGAGTTGTTTTTGGCGGGTATCGTCATGCTTATTATCTCCATTAGCATCATGATCTTCCTCATTAAAGCCTTGTTAAAACCACTTGATAATCTCAACCGTGTTGTCAAAGAGCTTTCCAGTAATGAGGGCGATCTTAGACACCGTCTTGCAACAACCTCCAATGATGAGTTTGCGCAAGTCTCGGGCAATATCAACAAATTCATCGAGAAACTGCATGAGATTGTTAAAAGTTCCAAAATCATCAGCAATGAAAATGCGTCGATCTCCGAAGAGCTTTCACGCACCGCTTCTGAGGTTGTCCGCAATGTGGACAGTGAGTCTCGCATCATGAACACGACCAAAGAAGAGGGAATCGCCTTAGTAAAAAGTCTTGAAACCTCAGTGGTCAAAGCCAAAGGCTCCCAAGAAGCACTGAGTCGTACACAACATGACATCGTCGAAGTCAAAAGCAAAGTTGAACAACTGGAATCCACGATGCAAGCAACCGCGATTAAAGAGCAGAGTTTAGCCCAAAGACTTGATAATGTCAGTCACAATGCTAATGAAGTCAAAGATGTGCTCGGCGTCATTCGTGATATCGCCGATCAAACGAACCTTTTAGCACTTAATGCGGCGATAGAAGCAGCGCGTGCGGGAGAGCACGGACGTGGTTTTGCTGTCGTTGCCGATGAAGTACGAAAACTAGCCGAACGTACCCAAAAAGGATTGGTTGAGATCGATGCGACGATCAATGTCGTCGTACAATCCATCATGGATGCCAATAATGACATCACGCAAAATGTCCAAGAGGTGCAAGCCTTAGCATCCATTACGGCGGATCTTCAAAAGGGGATGAACAATGTGGCGAACATCATTCATTCCACGATTGATGAAAGTCATTACACCGTAAGTGATTTCATCGATACTTCGACTAAAATTAAAAAAATCGTAGATGCGATTGAGCAAATTGATGGTATTTCTAAAGAGAACGTTGGAAGCATCGACAATGTCTCTCAGGCAAGTGAGCATTTGCATGTCATGACGGAAAATCTCAACAACGAACTGGGAAAATTTAAGTCCTAACCGCACGTTTTTCCCTAAATTGCCCATGCTGCGTTACATTGCGTGGGCAATTTAAGCTTTGAGTCTGTAAAATCTTTGTTAAAAAAAAACAGAGAGTATTCATGCTAAACAAAGAACTCCTCAAAGGACTCTATGTCCTCACCGACGCAACCCTAACGCCAGATGAAATCATGCTTGAACAAGTAGAACGTGTTTTAAAAAGCGGTGTTCGCGTTATCCAGTACCGCGACAAATATACGAGCAGTGAAGAGGCTGAGAAGCAGTGTATCAGACTTCAAGCCTTGTGCGATGTGTATGAAGCCATTTTTATCATCGATGATCGCTTGGATATTGCGTATCGCATCCATGCCGATGGTTTACATGTAGGCGAAGATGATGTGAGTTATGAAGAGGCGCGCGCCCTACTAGGGGATGATAAAATCATCGGCGTATCCTGTTATGGCGACATCGAACGCGCGAAAAAATACGCAAATCTAGGAGCCGACTATGTCGCGTTTGGCTCCTTTTTTCCTTCTCCAACCAAACCCCATGCCAAAATCGTAGACCCTGAAATTTTAAAACAAGCTAAAGAGCAACTCAGTGTGCCTATTTGTGCCATCGGGGGCATTACGGAAGAAACTATAGAGCTGCTTTCATGCTACGACATTGCGATGTACTCGCTTATTAGTGCGGTGTATAAAGACGATGCAATCGAGGAAAATTTAGAAAGATTACACGCTAAAATTTAGGAGCGGGCATGGTTTTAGAAAAGTTTGATGTCTCCATCACCAATGCGAGTAAAGGAATGGCGCTGATGCTGATTTTGTGGCATCATCTTTTCTATGAAAAGCCTGAAATGGGCTTTATTGTCTTTCAAACAGCGCTTCTTGCCAAAGTTTGTGTGGGCATTTATGTGGTGCTTAGCGGGTATGGTTTGGCAGAGTCGGTTAAGAAAAAAGGGCTGGAACTTGGCGTTTTTTACAAGCGACGTTTGCTAAAACTGTACATGAATTATTGGTTGATCGCACTTATTTTTGTGCCGATTGGCGTATGGTTTATGGAGCGATCGCTTTCAAGTGTGTATGGCGAGCATGTTTTTCAAGGCTTTATGCTTCAAATGCTAGGCATCCATATGTTCACGTGGGTCGGTTATGGTTATAACGCGACATGGTGGTTTATGAGCCTGATCATCGTGCTGTACGCTATTTTCCCCTTGGTGAATCTCTTAACGAAAAAATACCATCTTTGGTTTTTAGCCTTTTGTGCGTGGCTTCTCTTTTTTCCGATTCCCTTGGTCAATGACTGGATCTTCCCCTTTGCCGTGGGCGTGTACCTTTCGCAAAAAGATGGCTTTATCAAACTGCTCATTTGGCTCGATAAGCAAGGCAAAGCACGCTTTATCACGCTTACGATTTTAACCGTGTGCGTGGCGTGGTACAGGCAAAATGGCTGGCTTTTTGACAGTGTCCGTGCCGATACGTTTTTTGCGATTTTACTGATTCTTTGGACAACGGAACTGGTTGTTTTTTCACCCTTGGCAAAAAAAGCGTTTGAGTTTGTGGGCGTGCATTCGTTTAATATCTTCTTATTTCACACGTTCATTTATTACTATTATTTTCCTGATTTTATCTACAGTTTTCACTATCCTGTGATGATTTTTGCAATACTTTTGGGGGGTTGTTTGGTGGTCTCCGTAGGAATCGAGAGCTTTAAGAAGAAAATTGGATTTGATAAATTGATCTAAAAATAGCTTCCAAACCCACTTGTTTTACGGGTTTGGAAACTTTACATGTAAAGCGTCTAAATCAGTGCTGATTTTTGCACAAACTTTTCACTTAAGTGGTTGAACTCAGCGCTCTCCACCCATGTTTCGGGTGCGCTTACATACTCGACGATATTTTCCAAAAGCACATAATGGGCATGCTCTTCTTCGGCAATGCGTAAAAATGCCTTTTTTTGTTCACCATCTTCAATCATCAACGCTTTTTCAGTGTAGAATTTGTAACTGCTCTCTTCAGAGCGCAAAGCATTTTTGTAGAGATTGACGTGATCTTCGGTAAAACAGGGTACTTGATTTGATTTTTGCATCTTTTCAAAGATGTTTTTGGTGTATTTAAACAGATCGACACTGGGAACCGTTGGAATGGCTCTGTTTTGGTTCATATGTTCAAAAATATGGTAGTGTTTGACCTCTTCTTCAGCGAGCATCGTCCATATAGACTTTAAGCCTGCATCATCGGTTTTCGTCGCGAGCTCTCGGTAGTAGCGCTCACCATCTTTCTCAGCTTTCATTGCATATTCATAAACGTTCATCGTACACCCCTTTTGTGATAGTTTGATAAAGTAAATCTCTACCCATTTTATAAGAAATCTATGATAAAAGTCTGATAAAGAATCAAGCTTAATTCATTATCAGTAATAAAACCATAAAAAAGTGAAAACTAGAACCACCCAAGACGAAAAAATGCCAAATAGCGTGGTTAAGATAGAGCTTTCTCCAGACATAAAAAATAACACCAACGGTGTACGTAACGCCACCTGCGATGAGGAGTGCAAGTGTCAGGGTATCTAGATTGACGATCAGTGTTTTGAACACACCTACCACCATCCATCCCATTAAAATATACAAGATGACGGCAGGGCGATGAAAACGGTGGGGGAAAAAAAGATTGAGGCTGACCCCAATGGCTGCAATCGCCCAAGCAATGCCAAAAAGCACCCATCCCGTAACGCCTTGAATGCCTAGCAAGCTAATCGGTGTGTAGGTTCCTGCAATGAGAATGTAAATGGCACAATGGTCAATTTGTTGTAAAATAGATTTTGTTTTAGGTGCGCAAATAGCGTGGTAAAGGGTAGAGGCTCCATACATAAAAATCAAAGAGAGTCCAAAAACAACAGCACTCGCGATCTTCGCACCATCACCACTTTGCCCTGCAAAAACGCACAAAATGCTCAGTGCACTTACACTCAGTAAGAGCCCAAGTCCATGGATGCTACTGTGCCAAATCTCTTCACTTAAAGAGTAGTCGTGTGATGTTTCGATGGTATCTCCTTTCAAAATTTTTTACAAGAGATAGATTTTATTATACTGCGATTTTGCCGATTTAGGTCTTATACGCTATTTGGGGGCAAAAAGCTATGTACATCGAATCATCATCACTCACATTACAGTCAAATCATGAGGAGCTGGAAAACAGTACAGCTTATAGGCGCACAACCGACACAGACGTGCAGACACTCACGCGTATCAGCGAAGCAGAAACGCTCAAACTTCAAGCAACAGGAAGTGTCACGACACAAGAAGGTGATGTGCTGGATATTACCTTGCAGAGTGCTTTGGCGCGTTATGATCGTTATGAGACATTTACATCCCAGTCTATTGCTTCTTTGATGGATCCTTTGGTGATCAATCTGAGTGGCGGACTCGCCGACGTCGACGCATCGAAAAACTTTTTGTTTGATCTAAACAGCGATGGCTCAGCAGATGAAATGTCGCTGCTGGGGCAAAATAACGGGTTTTTAGCGCTCGATAAAAACGAAAATGGCATCATTGATGATGGCAGTGAACTCTTTGGCACGCAAAGTGGCGATGGGTTTGCGGATTTAGCGCAGTACGATGATGATGGCAATGGTTGGATTGATGAGAACGATAGCATTTTTTCCAAGCTGAAAATTTGGCAAAAAAGTGCCTTGGAAGACAACCTGATCTCCCTAAGCCAAGCCCAAGTGGGAGCGCTTTTGCTGGAGAGTGTGGACTCTTCGTTTAGCTACAAAAAGGGTGCCGATACCAATGCGCTGCTTCAAGAAAGCAGTGTCGTCCTCTTTGAAAATGGCAGAGCAGGGTGGGTGTCGCATGTGGATTTTGCGATCACTTCGACGCAAGAAGAAAGTGCTCAAACAAGCACTCCAAGTCTCTCCGCCAGTACGAGTAGCGTTTTAAGTGCATCGCTTGGGAAAATAAAACAATCTTCCTCCACGGAAGATCTTAACGAAAGTCTGCTCTCTTCGCTTAAAAGTAAACTCAAAGCTTTAAACAGTAAGCTTGGGAAGACACATGATTCAAGTGAAAAAAGTGGCATTATCATGCAAATCCTCAAAATCTCCATGCAAATTGCGCAACTGGGTGGTTAACCTAAAGCTTTAGGCGGTACAATTTTACATCTTTACATGTAAAAGGAGATTGCGATGCTTGAGCTTCAAACCATTGTAATGTTTGTAACCGCTTCAACGCTTTTGGCACTTGCCCCCGGACCTGACATCCTCTTTGTTTTAACCCAATCCATGAGTAAGGGAAGTCGCTCTGGCATCGTCATAGCCTTAGGACTTTGCAGTGGGCTTATTTTTCATACAACCGCCGTTGCTTTGGGTGTTGCGGTCATTTTTCAAACCTCGGCTTTAGCCTTTAGTCTTCTCAAATTCGTGGGAGCTGCGTATCTTTTGTACCTTGCATTTATGGCATTTAAAGACGCCAGTAAGAGTAAACTGGAATCTTCCAAAAGCCGCCTCAGTCTCATTTCACTTTACAAACGTGGCATTTTGATGAACATCACCAACCCAAAAGTGTCCATCTTTTTTCTAGCGTTTTTACCCCAATTCACCAACCCTGAAGTGGGCAATGTCACAGGACAAATTTTCACATTGGGAGCTTTGTTTATGCTCTGTGCTTTTGTCGTTTTTACGCTGATTTCGCTTCTAGCAGGACGTGTGGGCGCATGGTTTTCAAAAACCAAAAACGGCGAGAAAATCCTTAACCGCGTTTCTGGGACCATCTTTGCAGCGTTGGCTGTTAAATTAGCCTTTACATCCAAATAGGGCTTACACGATGAAAAAAAGTCAACTCTTAGCCGTCATTCTTGCGCTCTTTGCAGGAGTGTTACTTATTGAAATCATTTTACAAAATATGCTAGGCTCGTAAAAAATATCATACGTTTGTGTGACATAGTTGTTACGATATAATGAAAAATTTAGAATAATGGAGCATCAATGAAAATAGGTCTATTTATCCCCTGTTTTATGAACGAGTTATACCCTGAAGCCTCCATGGCAACACTCAAAGTGCTAGAGAATTTGGGGTTAGATGTGGAGTATCCGCTGGAACAAACCTGTTGCGGACAAGCCCAAGCTAACACGGGTTGTGCGAAAGAGACCGCCGTTTTAGCAGAGCGCTTCTTAAAAATCTTCAAAGACTATGACTACATCGTAGCCCCTAGTGGAAGCTGTGTGAGCATGGTGCGTCATAACTATGCCCAGTTTTTAGAAGGACGTGAAGGGTTTGAGCGTATGCGTTCACATACTTATGAACTCATCGAGTTTTTGCATGATGTGATCAAACCAACTTCGATGAATGCGACGTTTGCACACAAAGTGGGCATTCACAACAGCTGTCATGCGCACAGAGAACTGGGCTTAGCGAGCATGAGTGAAAAAAATGTACCCGAATTTTCCAAAATCAAAAATTTGCTCGACAAAGTAGGCGGCATCAGTTACTCAGAACTCACCCGCAAAGATGAGTGCTGTGGTTTTGGTGGAACCTTTGCCGTTTCAGAAGAGGCGATGAGCGTAGCGATGGGACGCGCACGACTGCAAGATCATCTCGATGCTGGCAGTGAGTACATCACTGCTGTGGATATGTCCTGTTTGATGCACATGCAAGGCGTGATTGACCGTGAAAAGATGCCCCTTAAAACGATTTATATCGCCCAAATTTTAGCAGGAGACCTCCAATGAGCCACAACCATTCAGAACTTGCCGATAAATTTGCAAGCAACGTAGAGCGTATGAAATGGCACGACAAAGCATTGTGGTTTGTCCGTGTTAAACGCGACACACAAGCCAAAAGTTTAGACGAATGGGAAGAGCTTCGCAACACCGCCGATAAGATCAAATCGCACACGCTCTCTCATTTGGATGAATATCTTGAACAGTTTGAAAAAAATGCTTTGGCACGAGGCATTCGTGTGCATTGGGCGAAAGATGCGAAAGAGCACAACGAGATCGTTTTAGATTTACTCCGTTCTCACAACGCCAAAATGATCGTGAAAAGCAAATCCATGCTCACCGAAGAGTGTCATCTGAATCCTTACTTGGAAGAACACGGCATTGAAGTGGTTGATACCGACCTTGGGGAACGCATCGTACAACTTCGCCAAGAGCCACCTTCACACATCGTTCTTCCTGCGATTCACCTCAAAAAAGAGGACGTTGGAACAACCTTTGAGAAGTTTTTAAACACCCAAAAAGGCAATGCCGATCCAACCTACCTCACACGTGCCGCACGGGCGCATTTGCGTGAAAAATTTGTGAGTGCGGACGCGGCAATGACCGGTGTGAACTTCGCCATCGCTGAAACAGGTGGCATCGTGGTCTGTACCAATGAGGGCAATGCCGATTTGGGTGCTAGTTTGCCAAAGCTTCATATCGCGTGTATGGGCATTGAGAAAATCATCCCTCGCCTCAAAGATCTCAGCATCTTTACGCGCCTTTTGGCACGAAGTGCAACAGGTCAACCTGTGACAACCTACACATCACATTACCATGGTGCCGTGGAAGGTGGCGAGATGCACGTGGTTATCGTGGACAATGGCAGGAGCAAAATCCTTGCCGATAAACGTTACGTCAAATCGCTTCAGTGTATTCGTTGTGGGGCGTGTTTGAACACCTGCCCGATTTACCGCAGAAGCGGTGGGTACAGTTACGGTTACGTCATCCCAGGACCCATTGGTTCAACGCTGGCACCGAGTCGAGATCTGAAAAAATACTACAGCTTGCCATTTGCCTGCTCGCTCTGTTTTTCATGCTCAAATATCTGTCCTGTCAAAGTAGACTTGGCAGAACAGCTCTACTTAAAACGCCAAGACGTGGTGGATGCTGGGTATCTAAGCCCAATAAAACTGAATGCACTGAAAATGGCAACATGGTTGATGTGCCGTCCAAAATTGATGGATTTTGCAGGATTGATGGCACGCAAAATGGTTCCCATTTTGCCTCGCGTACTGCTGTATTCAAAATTCAACCTCTGGGGAAAAAATAGAGAGTTACCGCCATTCCCTAAAAACAGTTTTAAAGAACTTTACAAAGCAAAAAAGGGTATCAAATGAGTTCACGCGAAGCCATTTTAAAAGCAATCAAAGAGGCAAAACCTCATAACAGCGAAAGTGCACTGCCTGAGGTGAATATTCTTCATACGACCTATGAGGATTTGGATACGAAGTTTGCCACAACGCTCGCAGGTGTGGGTGGAAATGCCATTCATTTGGACTCTTTAACAGCAGTTGATAGCTACATTAAAGAGCATTATAAAGAAGCAACGGTCATTGTCTCAACCGTGGAAGGTTTACATGTAAACACGAAAGAGCTAGGTGCAACGGACGATCCGCATACGCTTAAAGATGTGGATTTGGCGATCATCAAAGGCGAATTTGCCGTGGCTGAAAACGGCGCCGTGTGGATCAAAGAGGCAGATGCAAGGCACCGAGCTCTTTATTTTATCACTCAAAAATTGATGATTATCGTCCCAAAAGGCGAAATTGTCCACAGCATGCACGAAGCGTATACGAGGGTGCATTTTGGTGATAAAGACGTCTTTGGTCTTTTCATCAGTGGCCCATCCAAAACCGCTGACATCGAGCAGTCTTTGGTCATCGGAGCGCATGGTGCGACTGAGGCGTGCGTGGTGTTTATTTAATTTTGATACGCTTAAGGGCAAAGCCCCCAGAGTTACGCTAGGCGCTGTGCTGCTGAAGCTTGCCCCTTTGGGGCAGAATGTGTATCGGTATTTGGGCTTTACATGTAAAGCCTAAAGCAATCTCTCTTTGGCTCTAAAACGTGGCAGTTGCGAGACGATAATGCCTCCAAAAATGACAAAGCTTGCCATCATCTCTGTTTGGCTGAGTACTTCACCTAAGAAAATGTAGGCAAGTAGAACCGTGAAAACGGGGATGAGATTGACAAAGACGGAGGCGCGTGAGGCTTCGATGCGACTGAGTGCGAGGTTGAACATGCCGTATCCTCCCAGCGTCACGATGACGCCCAAATAACACAACCATCCGAGCGCTTCCCATGAGAGATTGATCGGCACACCCCATGATTCCCAAACGGCTAATGGAAAGAAGAAGAGCGTTCCGACAAACGCTTGAACAGCGGTCAGGAAGAGGGCGGAGAATCGTTGGCTGAGGTAACGCACCGAGATGGCGTACCATGTTCCGCAGACCATCGCGCAAAATTCTAAGAAATTTCCTAAAAGGGGATTGCTCGCGTGTTCACTGCTTTGTGCGCCAAGGCTCAGCCAAACAGCTCCTGCTACGGCTAAAATGGAGCCTACGACGATGCGTTTGCTCAGGTACTCTTTGAGCACAAAACTTGCCGCGATTGCTGTCATGAGTGGCATCATAGAGGTGATCATGCCTGCTTGGGAGGCGGTGGTGAGTTGCAAGGCTTTGGCTTCAAAAATGAAGTAGAGACAAGGTTCAAAAAACGTCAAGAGTAAGATGTACTTCACATCTCTTTTTGTAAATTCAAGTTTGGAAAATTGCTTGATAAAATAGACAAAACAGAGGCTCGCAATTACCATACGACCGAACATTGCGCTCATGGGTCCAAGGATGCCAAGGACGGCTTTGAGGGCAATAAAAGAGCTTGCCCAGGTGAGCATAGCGATAAGTAAAAATACAATGCCTATCAAATCGATGCGTTCTTGCTTCATTCCGTAATCTCTTTATGAAAAATTGTGTGCCATTGTATCTTTTGTTTGCTAAAACGAGTGGTATAGTGTACAATGAAGCCATGGAACTCTTTAACGTACGCAATCTCATTCTTATCATTCTGCTTATCGTTGGCATCAACTATTACAGGAGCACGCAAGAGATCAATGCTCAAAGCCTCTCGTTGCCGCTTGATACCAAAATCCTTGCCTTTGGCGATAGCCTTACCTACGGTTATGGTGTCACGCGTGATAAAAATTACCCAACGGTTTTAGGCGATCTTTTACATGTAAACGTTATCAATGAAGGGGTGAATGGAGAGCTTAGCGAGCAAGGTCTCGCACGACTCGCCTCTGTTTTAGCACGCCACAAGCCTGACATCTTGGTGTTGTGTCATGGAGGGAATGATATTTTACGCAAAAAAGATTTGACGCAAACCCAAAATAATCTTTCTCAAATGGTTAAAATGGCAAAAGAGAAGGGCGTTTATGTTCTTTTAGTGGGCGTGCCGACCTTTGACATCTTAACGTTTAACGTGCCTTCGTTTTACTATGAAGTCGCGAAAGAAAATGGCATCGAGATAGAAGATAGCAGTCTTAAAAAGATCATGGACGGTGAAAATCTCAAATCCGACCAAGTCCATCCCAATGCTGAAGGCTACGAGCTAATGGCGAAAAACATCGCTAAAATACTCAGCGAAGAGTACCACCCATCAGCGAAATCGTTTTAAAATCCCTTTTAAATACTCCTCTGCCAATGTTACGATCTCCTCATCTGTAAGGGTGATCGGCTCGGTTTGAGAGGGGATGTTATTGAGAAGTACCGCCATTTGGGTACAAGTTTTAAACAGCTCTTCAGGACTCATCGAGATCATTACATGTAAAACATCGTTGGGAAGATTTCTGGGTTCAAGTTGGTGCAGGGCGGTAAGATTGGCTAAAAAAGTTTCGATCGTCGGATGCAAAAGTCTTTCCTTATTTTTTGTGTGCAATTATGCCACATTCTTCGTTGATCTTTCCACTTATTCTTTACATGTAAGCATTTTTTGGCTCGCTTAGCGTTACAATCAAAGCTACTCACCTTAAGGGGCTTGGCATGAGCATGCACGATTTAGAGGCGTTTTTGCGCTCCATTCATCCATTTCAACTGCTTTCAAAAGCCGAGATGGCTAAAGCCATTGGTGCGATGAACATTGCCTACTACAAAAAAGAGACCCTGCTTCTCTCACCTTCAAAACCTGCTGAGTTTTTGTACATCATCATCAAAGGTGAAGTGGGCGAGTTTCATGAAGAGGAGCTCCTTAAAGTCTACAGCAAATCCAACTCGTTTGACGCGGACGCGCTCATCTACGCCAAAAGCGAAAACAGTTTTAAAGTGCTCGAAGAGCTCATCTGTTACGAGCTTAAAAAAGAGGATTTTCTCTCTCTTTTGGACTCCAATAAAACGTTTAAAGCCTACTTCATTCAAGACCTTGCCAATAAAATTCAATCTGCCAAAGCCAAAGAGTACACGACAGAGCTTTCAGGCTTTATGATGGCGCGCGTGCAGGACAGCTATTTGCATGAGCCGACTATCGTTGAGAAGGAGTGTTCCATCATGGAAGCACTGCGCCAAATGGAGGCAAAAAAGAGCAGTTGTATCATCGTACGAAGTGGCGAAGGGTACGAGTATGGCATCGTCACCGACAGTGTCGTGCGCCGCCATGTGCTCTTTAACGAATACGATAAACACGCCGCCATCGGTCCCATAGCGCTTCATCCCATCATCACCATCGAGGCGGATGACTACCTTTTTAACGCGCTTCTCTCTTTTACAAAGCACTCCATCAAACGTATTGTTGTGACGCGCGATGGCGAGATTATCGGCATTTTAGAGCAACTCGACCTTCTCAGCTACTTTGCCAATCACACCTATCTGGTCGCTGTTCAGATTCGCAAAGCGACCACGATTGACGAGCTCAAACAAGCCAGCAGTGATCTCATTAGCATCGTGCACAAGTTACATGTAAAAGGCACAAAGGTTGATTATATTGCAAAATTGATCTCGGAAATTAACGAGAAAATCTATGAAAAACTCTACGCGATGATCGTCCCAGAGGAGCTTGCTACCAAAGCATGTTTGATCGTCATGGGCAGTGAAGGGCGCAAAGAACAGCTGCTCAAAACCGACCAAGACAATGCGCTTATCATCGATGATGCCATGGATGAAAGCCTGTACATTCCTTACATGCAACGCTTCACGGCAACGCTCATCGCCTTTGGTTTTCCGCGCTGTGAGGGAAACATCATGGTTTCAAATCCCTATTGGTGTAAGCATAAAAGCGCTTACCATAAGGAGATCGTGCGGTGGTTTGATGCTCCTAGCATGGAAGATGTGATGAACCTTGCGATCTTTTTTGACGCGATTCCTGTGGCGGGAAATGCGTCGATGTTGCGCAGTCTCAAAGCAGAAGTCTTTGAGTACGTCGAAGAGCAGAGTCCTTTTTTAGCCAACTTTGCCAAAGCTGCAACGGCGTTTGAAACGCCCATCGGCATTTTCACCAATTTGATCGCGCAGAACAATAAAATCGATGTCAAAAAAGGGGGCATTTTCCCCATCGTTCAAGGCATCCGAGCTCTCGCGTTGGAGCATAAAATTGAGCCGACCGACACGGTAACGCGCATCAAAAAGCTTGCCAAACTCGACATCATCGACGCCGATTTTGCAGGTGCTCTCATCGAAGCGCTCGATACCCTGCTGAATTTACGCCTCAAAGAGCGCTTGGCACGTGGCGAAGAAAAAGGACTCGATAACTTCGTGAACATCGAAAATCTCAACCAATTAGAGCTAGAACTGCTCAAAGACAGCTTCAAAATCGTCAATAAATTTAAGAAATTTTTGACGCACCATTTTAAACTCTCGATGGTCATCTAAGATGTTGAGCTCTTTTTTTGCCAAACGAAACGCTAAAAAACTCAAAGACGAGCAGTACCGTTTTTTATTTGAAGAAGCGCCCGAAGATGAAGTCGTGGTGTTCGACACCGAAACGACAGGGCTAAGCCCCAAAAACGACGAGATTCTCTCCATCGGCGCGGTGAAAATCAAAGGCAATAAAATCCTGATGTCCGAAAAGTTTGAGCTCTTCATCAAACCCAGCCGCGAGATCACGGAGAAGAGCATCAAAATCCATCAAATTCGCAATGTCGACTTGCAAAATGGCATCGCCCCACACGAAGCGATTGTCCAGTTTTTGCACTTCATCGGCTCACGCCCACTGGTCGGCTACTACCTTGAGTTTGACATCAAAATGATGAACACCTACGTCAAACCCTGGCTTGGCATCAACCTCCCCAATCCCCAAATCGAAGTGTCAGGACTCTACCACGATAAAAAAATTAAGTTCATTCCCGATGGCGTGATAGACCTGCGTTTTGATGTGATGATGAAAGAGTTGGGCTTGCCAATCTTCGGGAAGCATGACGCGCTGAATGACGCGGTGATGACGGCGATGATGTATATTAAATTGCAGAATGTTGAGAGGGTGTAGAGAAGCTTTTTTGCTTTACATGTAAACGCTATCTACAATTCTATCTTGATAATTTTCTATTATGTTAAATTTGAAAGCCAATTAGCCGTTCTTTGCATTAAATTCTTACATTCACCTGTGTATCCAAATATCAGTGTTTTCAAAAACTGATAGATGAAATAACAAATATAAAGAGCAAGAGCTAAAAGACTTCCTTCAAAAACCCAAATAAAATAAGATGGAAAAGCCAGTAATTTTGCTAAACCATAAACAAAGCTATTAAGGATCATTAAACCAATGAGTAGCCAACATACGAATCGTAATTCACACTTTAAAAATAACCACATTTAAATCCTCCATTTTAAGATTTTTATTTGGCTTTACATGTATATATTGAATTGTAGTTAGTCGTGACTTAAAAGATAATAGACCACGAGAGGAAAACTCCCCTCATGGCAAACGTTTAACGCGCTAAATGCACCGCTTTTATCATGTTAGTCAGTGCAGCTTTAGTCTCACTCCAGCCTCTGGTTTTAAGCCCGCAATCGGGGTTGATCCAGAGTTGCTCTTTGGGGAGCACTTGCAAGAACGCTTTGATCTGCTCGCTCATCTCTTCCACGCTGGGTACGCGCGGCGAATGGATGTCGTAGACGCCTGGTCCTATTTGCGCTTTGTAGTTTGCTTTTTGGAAAACTTTGAGCAGTTTATTGCCACTGCGTGAGGTCTCGATAGTGATGACATCGGCGTCCATTCGCTCTATCGTGTCGATGATGTCGTTGAAGTTGCTGTAACACATGTGTGTGTGAATTTGGGTTTGATCCCATGCGGTACCCACGGAAGCTTTAAAGCTCTCGACCGCCCATTTTTCATACGCTTTGATCTTCTCCGCGCGTAATGGATAACCCTCTTTGAACGCCGCTTCATCGACTTGGATGATCTTGATGTCATGACGTTGAAGCTCATCGACCTCTTCAGCGATGGCGGTGGCGACTTCGTAGGCGACCTCACTTTTAGGAATGTCATCGCGCACAAACGACCAGTTCAGAATCGTCACAGGTCCTGTAAGCATGCCCTTCATTGGCTTGTCGGTTAAACTTTGCGCGTAAACCGTCCAGTCAACGCTGAGGGGTTGTTTGCGACTCACGTGTCCGTATAAAAGCGGTGGCTTAACGCAACGGCTTCCGTAGCTTTGCACCCAACCATTTTGGCTGAATGCAAAACCCTCTAGCAGTTCGCCAAAATACTCAACCATATCGTTACGCTCGAATTCGCCATGTACCAAAACATCCAGCCCTAATTCTTCTTGGAACTCAACGCACTCTTTGATGGACGCTTTCAACGAAGTTTCATAAGCTTCTCGTGTAATCTCACCTTTTTTATAAGCATTGCGAACCGCTCGGGTCTCTTTGGTTTGCGGAAATGAGCCGATGGTGGTGGTCGGGAAAAGTGGCAAATTCAGCGCTTTTTGTTGCAAAGCAAAACGGGTGGCATACGCTGATCTGGTATAGAAAATGCCACTGCTTTTAACCGACGGTGCTTTTTGAGTGCATGCGCTTATCTCAGGTTTTTCTCTTTTCTCCCAAAGCGTGTTGATCTGCTCTAACTCTTCGAGTTTTTCAAGTGCAAAACTCAGGCGACTTTTGACTTCGGGTGCCAATTTTTCTTCAAACTTAGTTGAAAAAGGTACATGTAAAAGCGAGCATGAGGTGGAGAGGATGATGTTTTTTGCATCCACTTTTTCGCTTATTTTCTCTAGCAATGCGTACGTTTTGAAAGCATCGTTTTTCCACACATTGCGTCCATCGATGAGCCCAGCGATAAGCATTTTATCGTTTACATGTAAAAGCGCTTCAAGGTTCTCTTCGCCATAGACAAAATCAAGCCCTATCGCCCAAATAGGGCAATTTCCCAAGATTTCCACTGCTTCATTGGCTCGATCAAAGTACGTTATAACCGCGATCTTAAGATGGCGACTTACCGTTCCTAAACGCTCATACGCGATTCTAAGAAGGCTTAAAAATTTTGGCTCCAATGTTTTGGCAAAGAGTGGTTCATCGAACTGAACGATAATGTTTTCACCCAAACTTGAAATGGCTTGGAGCACTTTAGCGTACGCTTCCACGACATCATCAAAGAAGCCAAACAGATCACTTCCATCAACGGGGTTACAAAGCGCTAAAAAAGTCAATGGTCCAATAAGATTGATCTTAGGATCGATCCCAAGCGCTTTGGCTTCAATGTACTCATCGACGATTTTGGAAATGTCGACTTTGAACGCCATGTGTGCGTGAATCTCAGGAACGATGTAATGGTAATTGGTGTTAAACCACTTGGTCATCTCCATGGCGGAACGTTGCGCATCGCCCCTTGCCATCGCAAAATAGCGTTCGGTTTTATCTTCGATGCCTTGGAAGCGAGGAGGGATGGCGCCAAGCATTACCGCCGTGTCGAGCATTGTGTCGTACAGACTAAAGTCATTGCACGAAATAAAATCAACATGACGCTCTTTTTGGTAGTTCCAATGGCGCTCTCTGAGCGTTTTTGCAACTCTTTTTACCGTTTCAAAATCAGAATTCCCCGCCCAATACGCCTCTAGCGCAAATTTGAGCTCACGTTTTTCCCCAATGCGAGGAAAGCCCGTAACGTAGGTTTGTGACATAGTTATTTTCCTTAGTATCTTTACACCTCAAAAAAGCACTGCTTTTTGAGAAAATTAAGCCAGCTTCAATGCGTGGCAAAGCTCGTTGTTTAATGGTTGAAAGAAAGGAAAAAGTGGCGGATGGATGCCTGTTCGGCGGAAGCTAAAGTAGCGGCAATGGCAGTTGCATTTACGTCTTTTTTTGGCACGTTTGATGGCGGAGTGGGCGCGCTTTGCGAACAGTCGACTGCATTTACAAAGACGAGGGCGATACGTTGAGACAAATCCAAGAAGGGCAGAAGCGAGTGGCGGCGGATCGTCTTCAATCTCTTCAGGAGCGCAGGTATCAGCAAAGAGTCGAGCGGTGTGCAATAGGCGTGCGTGTTGGCGTTTGGTTTTGTATTCGATGGTCGAAGCTTGAATGGAAGCGAGCCTAAAGTAGCCCTTTTTGCCAAAGCCCAGAGGCAGTCTCACGTGATCCACGTCCTTGTACTATGATGGCGGCATTATAGCATAATAGACTTCTTGCATAATCTAATGCAATGGCATTGTTCTCACAAGAGACAATAGCGAGGCACATTTTTGAGTCATAGCTAAAGCTATGGCGATGAAATGTAACGAAGGCTAGTGTTTCTTGTGAGAACAACCCTACGGGCAAGTGTGAAAAGAAAATTCTAACTTCGTTAAAAAATCTCACCTTGCAATAAGCAAGGCTTCAATTTTTTGCCTTGTTATAACTTCTTTTGACACTTGTGCCACTGCATTAGGTTATGCAAGAAGTCTAATAGTTTACATGTAAAAACTATTTACCAAAGTTAGGTAAAATAATACAACGAATTTTTCAAGGAGCATGTCCATGGAAGTGGTAAAAACCGTTGTATTATTGACCTTAATGAGCGTGTTGTTTGTCTGGGTTGGTGGCATGATGGGTGGAACGCAGGGGATGATGATCGCGCTTGTATTGGCAGGTGTGATGAACTTTGTGAGCTATTTTTACTCCGACACATTGGTGCTTCGTCACTACAATGCGGTGCCTGTAACACGTGAAGCTGCCAATGGACTTTACATCATCGTTGAGCGTTTAAGTCAAAAAGCCAATCTGCCTCTGCCTCAAATCTACATCATCCCTGATTCCGTTCCAAATGCCTTTGCAACAGGGCGCAATCCCTCGCATGCGGCCGTTGCCGTTACCGAAGGGCTTTTGCAACTTTTGGACGATGAAGAAGTCGAAGCCGTTTTAGCGCATGAGCTGAGTCACGTGAGACATTACGATATTTTAGTCGGAACCATTGCGGCGACTATCGCAGGCGCCATTGGCGTGATTGCCAATATGATGCAATTTGGCGCGATGTTTGGAGGGAGCAGGGAAAACAGACCCAATCCTATCGTGATGATTGCTCTTGCGATCATCTTACCACTTGCTGCTGCGGTCATTCAGATGGCAATCAGTCGCAACCGTGAATACATGGCAGATGAAGGCTCGGCGCGCTTGACAGCGCATCCTGAGTGGTTGCAAAGTGCGCTTGCAAAGCTTTCAAGCTACAACGCGCAAGGGATGGTGCATGAGGCAACGCCTGAGAGTGCACATATGTTTATCATCAACCCTTTTGCGGGTAAACATATCTCCTTTGCGTCACTTTTTTCGACGCATCCGTCCACGGAAGATCGGATTGCAAGGTTAGAAGAGTTAAAATTCGAGATAAAATAATTTACATGTAAAGGTTGAAAATGAAAAAATCACTGAGTGAAATTCCAAGTACACCGCTTCAAGCAGGCGAGGGTGCGAGTATGCAGATGCTCATCTCTCCAGAAATTGCACCTCATTTTGCGATGCGCAAATTTGTCATTAAAAAAGAGGGACACATGCCCTTTCATACCAATACGGTCGAGCATGAGCAGTATATTTTAAAAGGCAAAGCGCGCGTTCAATTGGGTGACGAGAGTTTTATCGCAGTCAAAGATGACATCATCTTTGTTCCAGCGGGTGTTCCGCATTCATACCAAGTGATCGGCGATGAAGATTATGAATTTTTATGTTTAGTTCCCAATCACGAGGATACGATTGAGATGGTGAAAGCCACACCACGCGTAGAGTGTGGTTGTTAAGTAAGAAGCCTTTTTAAGGCTTCTTACGCACGGCGTAGTTGTCCTAAATAAGCATACCCTTCTTCCCATGACCCAATGTCACTAAAGCTGTTGATATGACCTTTATCGCCGACATTGACCAACGCACTTCCCCATGCTTTGGCTAAGCCTTGCGCATAACTAAGACTCGCGTAAGGATCGTTGGTGCTGGCAATGATGATACTTGGAAAATCAAACAAGCCCATTGGTGTGGTTTCAAATCCTTCGACATTGCTTGGAAAAACGTCTGAGTTTGGATCGGGTGGGGCGACAAGAAGCGCTCCTTTGATGGACGAGTGCATTTTTTGCGCGTCCCAATGGGCGATCACTAAGCATGCAAGGCTGTGCGCAACAAGGACAACCTCTTCGCCTGCTTGGGCGACTTCTTCTTCAAGTTTTTCGATCCACTCTTTGCAAATGGGATGATCCCAATCCCTTTGAATTACACGTTTAAAGTCAGGATTTTCTCTCTCCCAAAACGTTTGCCAATGCTCGTCCCCTGAGCCTTGATACCCTGGTAATATAAGCACAGATGTTGCCATAAATCCCTCATTTGATCAAATTAAAGAACTATTGTAGTCTAGCCTCACTTAATTAAGAGCGAGTAGGCTATGATAATGGCAAAAAATAAGGAGTTTTCATGCGCATTTTTGCTCAACAAACGGCGATGTTACTCGTGGATGTTCAAGAGCGTCTTTTTGGGCATATTGAGGGGCACGATGAACTTGAAAAGCATCTGTTGGTACTGCTTCAAGGGCTTCAAAGCTTAGACATTCCCATTGTCTGCAATCAGCAATACACCAAAGGATTGGGTGAGACGATACAGAGTATTCGCTTACTTTTAGGCGACGTTGAGATTTATGAAAAACGTACCTTTAGCTGTTGCCAAAATCCAGACGTGATGGAAGCGCTTAAAGCCTTACATGTAAAGCGTGTCATCGTCGCAGGCGTGGAGAGCCATGTGTGCATTTTGCAAAGCGTGTTGGATCTGTTAGACGCAGGATTTGAAGTCATCGTCTGTGCCGATGCTCTCGGTTCGCGCAAAGCAAAAGACCATGAACTGGCACTCTTACGAATGACTCAAGAAGGAGCACGTGTTGGCTCAGTGGAATCACTGCTGTTTGAGCTTTTACGCAGTGCCGATCATGCGCAGTTTAAGACGATTAGCAACTTAGTCAAAGCGCTCTAAACGTTTTACATGTAAAGAAGTTTAGGACTTCTTTACATAGTATGAGAGACGATGGTCGGTGTGTTTTGTAAAATAATTATTGTCAGGAATGATGTCCGCATGCCCTAAAAAGAGCTTGCCTTCAGGTTTGAGAAGCGTGGCAAAACGCTCGATGGTTTTGAGGCGAAAATCGTCATCAAAGTAGATCAGCATATTACGTGAAAAGATGATGTCAAATTTCCCTAAAGAGAGAAATTCGTGCTCAAAGATATTGACTTTAGTGAACGAAACAGAGCTGAAATACTCTTTTTTAACACTAAAATAGCGCTCTTCTTGTGTGAAAAATTTCTCTTTCAAGCGTGCTTCTAATTTATGCAAAGAGCGCTCGGAGAAGAGCCCTTTTTGCGCTTTTTCGATCGCTTCAGAGTTGATGTCAATGCCCGTGATGCTAAAATCTCTTGGCTCTCGTTTACGCTCTTGCATCATCATGGAAAGAGAATATACCTCTTCTCCCGAAGCGCAAGGAGCGCAGAGAATCTTGACATTGGGAATGGCAAGGGCAAAATTAACTGCCATGTCGAGTTGTGCCTCTTCACGGTAGAAGTAGGTTTCATTGACCGTCACAAGATCGATCAAATCTTGCCTAAGGCCTTTATCGCTTTGCAACGCTTCAAAGAGTTTACGAAAACTGTAAATCTCTTTGCGTTCGCAAAAAAGGCGAAGTTTGGTTTCGATGACGCTGTTTTTCGCAAACAGATCCACACCAATCTCACGTTTGATGTAATGCAGTAGATCGTGGAGTCCAAAGGTATTGAACTCTTTTGGGGCTGAAACTTCGTGTTTCTGTGCAATTTCAGGCTCTTTTTTCTTGTTAAAAAACCACATCAAGACGCTCCAAAGGTTTTAATAATTTGTACGATTTCATCCAAGGCAAACGAAGTGATATTAGGATTAATCTCCACCGCGCGCTTTGGCATGCCATAAACTATAGCACTTTTTTCACTCTCTGCGATACATTGTGCGCCATGTTTTTGCAATTCGCTCAGTCCATTGGCACCATCGTGCCCAATTCCCGTAAGCAGCACCGCTAAAATCTCAGCGTGACCAATGCACTCAACTGCCGAAGAGAAGAGCGAATCAATGCTTGGATTGTACGGGGTTTCACCCTCATCCATGGGCTCAATGCGCGTGCAATCGGCTTGCTTTAGACGGCAATTTTGAGGACAGATGTAGACATGCGACGCGTGCAAGTTCATTCGCGCATCCACAGCATGGACGGGCAGGTGTAACTCATTTTGAAATTGACTGATAAAGCTTGGAATAAAGGTTGCATTCATGTGTTGCGCAATAATAATTGACCCATTGTACGTTGCAGGAATCACCGATAAAATCTTTTTTAAATGACCAGGGCCTCCGGTGGAGGCTCCGATCAACACAATTTTAGGTTTCATTGATCTCCACGTTTAGTGTCATCAATCATCCAGTAAAGGTTCATACGAACCCCTGCGCCACTGGCACCAAACTGGTTGTATCCCCACGCTTTTTCAATGTAAGCAGGTCCTGCGATGTCAAGATGAAGCCATTTGTCTTTATGTGCTTCTTCGATGAAATTATCTAAAAACAGACCCGCGGTGATAGCGCCACCGTAGCGACTGGAGCTAATGTTGGACATGTCAGCAACCGAGCTTTTGAGAAGCTTTTTAAGGTATTTGTTAAACGGAAGGGAACCACTTAGTTCGCCACTCGCCGTTGAGGCTTTGAGCATCGAGTGTTTTAGCTCACTGCTATGCCCCATAATGCCTGTGGTAAACTCACCCAATGCCACCACGCACGCACCTGTGAGCGTTGCCATATCGACCAAAAGATCGGGGCCAAGCTCTTGGGCATAACATAAGCAATCCGCGAGCACCAAACGTCCCTCAGCATCGGTGTTACGTACTTCGATGGTTTTACCGTTTTTTGCCACTAAAACATCATCGGGTTTATAGGCATTGCCTCCGATCATATTTTCCGTTGCGCCAATGATCGCATGAATTTCATACGGAAGCGCTAAGGTTGCTGCACCTTTTAAGATCGCCATAACCGCAGCAGCGCCACTTTTATCGGCTTTCATCGTGACCATATGTTCACTCGGTTTGAGGCTCAGTCCACCGCTATCATACGTTAATCCTTTGCCCACATAGACCAGACGTTTTTTAGCATTTTCAGGTTTGTAGGTCAGATGAATTAAGCGAGGCGGATGCACGCTTGCACGGTTGACGGCAAGGAACGCATTCATGCCTTGCTCTTTTAAAAAGGTCTCATCCATCACTTTACATGTAACGTTGGGAATCGAGGCCAAGGTTTGTGCAACATCGGCAAGAGCGATGGGTGTCATCTCTTCAGGGGTTGCGTTGACGATGGCTTTGGCAAAGTTGGTCGCTTCTGCAATCGCAGTGGCGACACGAAGCGCCTCAGTCGCTGTTTGCATGGAAACATCCACGCGACTGTAATCTTCCAAGCAGATGATAATTTTTTCGATCGAAGAAGACTCTTTTTTACTTTTGTAGGTATCAAACGTGTAGCTTCCAAGGATAAACCCTTCCACCAACGCTTTGATATTTAAGCCTGGGCAATCGTTCGAATAAGTTCCAATGCAGAGGCTTCTCAGTTTCGTTTTTTTGAGCGCGTCCAACGCTTTCGCCGCGGCGAGACGAATCTCATCGGCATCGAGTGAGTCGCATCCGACGTAGAGTGTTTTACTCTCTGCCACAAAAAGGCTCTCTTCACTCTCTCCTTTAAAGCCTAAAAGTGTTAGAGTCTCTTTATCGCTGATGGACGCGTGGTCTAAATTTTTATCGATAACAAGGACGATTTTGGCGTCGGCTTGTGTTTCACTGATTTTCTGATTGTTGAGGTGTATTTGCATGTTTTTCCTTAAATGTCTTGTCGGTAACTTTGTGAAAATAGTACGAGATTCCTCCACCAATAATAGCTGCTAGTGGAAGCGCAAAATACCAATGCTCTTTTGCCCAGTGAATAACGATGAGAATTTCCTGACCAAAGTACCATGTCGGTACAATGGTGAGGGCTGCCCAAAACCACGCTGAGATGAGATTGATACAGGCGAACATCTTTCCGCTGTAGCGGGTGAGTCCTATGGAGATAGGAATAACGGTGCGAAGACCGTAGAGATAGCGTTGAATAAAGATAATCGGCCAGCCGTATCGTTTGAGTAAAAGATGCGCAAGAGCAAGTTTACGGCGTTGTCCGCGAAGTTTTTTATAGACGAATTTTTTATTGAAACGACCGATGTAAAAATAGACTTGATCGCCTGCAAAACCACCCAGCCCTGCGACGAAAATCGCAAGAAAAAGATTCATATCGCCTGTGTGGGTGAGAAGCCCTGCCATCACCAGACCCATCTCGCCCTCTAACATTCCCCAGAAGAAGAGAATGATATAGCCGTACTCTTTCATCAAATAGAGAAATTTATTCTCCAACCCTTCCACGGGTGCCATGTACAAAACATAGCCTAGAACAGAGAGAATAACGATCATAAAAAGAGCGAAAAGTTTGCCTGAGTGTTTGTTCATAAAGTCACTCATGCCCTTATCCTATGTTCAAAATAGATTTTGCTTGTACCATATCTTTATCCCCACGACCGGAGAGATTAACGATAATAATTTTATTTTTGATCTCATCTTTAGGGATTTTTTTAAGATACGCAATCGCATGCGCACTTTCAAATGCAGGGATAATGCCCTCTTTACGGCTCAACCAAACAAACGCATCGAGTGCTTCTTGATCGGTGATATTATCGTATTTTGCAACACCTAGCTCTTTAAGATACGCATGTTCAGGGCCAATGCCTGGGTAATCCAGACCTGCGGAGATGGAGTGCGCTTCGAGTATTTGCCCATCGTCATCTTGAAGCAGGTAACTCATCTGCCCGTGAAGTACACCGGGGCTTCCTTTGGCAAGTGAACAGCCGTGTTTGTCGGTATCAATGCCATGACCTCCTGCTTCGATGCCCACACACTGAACACCCTCATCGCCTAAGAAGTGGCTAAAAATACCCATAGCATTACTGCCACCACCGATACACGCCACGACCATATCAGGCAGGCGTTTCTCTTTGACCAAAATTTGCGCTTTGGCTTCATAGCCGATGATCGCTTGAAAATCACGCACCATCATAGGATACGGATGTGGCCCTGCAACGGTACCAATGATGTAAAATGTGTCACGCGCATGCGTTACCCAGTAGCGAATCGCTTCGTTCATTGCATCTTTTAAGGTTTTACTGCCACTTTTAACGGCATGTACTTTCGCTCCCAAAAGTTTCATACGAAAGACATTGAGTTCTTGGCGCTCGACATCTTTTTCACCCATAAAAACTTCACATTCAAGACCTAGCAAAGCGGCAACGGTTGCCGTAGCCACGCCGTGTTGCCCTGCACCCGTTTCTGCAATGACACGTTTTTTACCCATCTTTTTAGCAATCAAGCCTTGCACAATCGTGTTGTTGATCTTGTGCGCACCCGTGTGGTTGAGGTCTTCTCGTTTGAGATAGATTTTAGCACCCAACTCTTGGGAGATATTTTTAGCATAATAAAGCGCTGAAGGACGTCCAACATAATCTTTCATGTGATGATCGACTTCGCTCCAGAAATTTTCATTGAAACGAAGGCTCTGATACTCTTTTTCAAGCTCTAAAAGAACAGGCATCAATGTTTCAGGAACATAGCGCCCTCCAAAAATGCCAAAGTGTCCGTTGTGATCAGGGTCAAATTTAGAAGCTCTTGGAATGTACATTAAAACACCTCTAAAACAGAGTAAACGGAGGTTGTTTTTTTGATGTCAAGATCGCCTTGTAAAAACGTAAGGTTGATCACAAAACAGGCTTCAATACACTCAGCACCTGCTTTGTTGATAAGATTGACCGCAGCAGTGGCTGTGCCTCCTGTGGCGATAAGATCATCGATTAAAAGAACTTTGGGTTTTGCTTTTCCCGCACCCGTAAACGCATCAATGTGGATGGAGACAGCATCGACGCCGTATTCGAGTGAGTATTTTTCGCTGATGGTCGTGTAGGGAAGTTTACCGGGTTTTCGAATCGGGACAAAACGTGTTCTAAGACGCGCTGCAAGTGCCGATCCAAAGATAAATCCACGGCTTTCAATGCCTGCAATGTAGTCAATTTCTCTGTTTTCGTAGCGCTCAACCAAATGATCCATCAAAAGATGAAACGCTTTTGCATCGCCTAAAAGCGTGGTAATGTCTTTGAACTTAATGCCCGGTTTTTGAAAATCTTCGATCTCACGAATCGAATTTGAAAGATACGTTTTATCCGCTTCACTTAAATGACTCATAGAAACCCTTTTTCATTTTTAGTATATACGATTTGTAGGCAAAGCCTAAAAAACTTGCCTTATTGAGGCAGAAATAATGTTTACATGTAAACGGAAAAAACAACTCAACCCTAAATTCATTACAAGAGTGCCTCGATCTTTCCTTCGAGCTCTTTAATGTGTTGACGGAGTTTATCGCCTTCCATTCGGTATTGGCTGTTACGGGTACGAAGGGATTTGAGGTCGTTTTTGACCTTTTTGAGCTCATCGCTTAAAATATCAATATTGCCCAAAGAGCGTTGTAACTGGACTTGATATTTGCGGATGACCACTTCGGCATCGTTGAGGGTTTGTTTGACGACAATATTACTACGCTTCTCTTTGCGAAGCAGCGTTTTGAAGTAAAACACCATAATCAACAAATAGACACACGCGGAAAAAAGTACCGTTGCTATAACCCAATCAAGTGCCATGGCTACAGCTCTAACTTTTCAACACGCATCGCATGTCTTCCGCCCTCAAATGAGGTAGCACACCATGCGTTGAGCATCGACTCAATGACACCGAGTCCCACAACACGTTGTCCAAAGCAGAGCACGTTGGCATCGTTGTGCGCGCGTGCCATCTGTGCTGTGTACGCATCATGACACAAGGCGGCTCGAATACCCACATGTTTGTTGGCTGCCAAACTCATACCAATGCCTGAACCACAGATCAAAATACCCTGTGTTTCACTGTTTTTGAGCACTTCAAGACTAAGGGCATGTGCGAAATCAGGGTAATCGACACGTTCTGTGTTAAAAGGTCCAAGATCAATGACTTCGTGCCCCATGCCTTGGAGCATCTCAATGACATCTTGTTTGATGGCAATGCCTGCATGATCGGTTGCAATAAAAAACTTCAAGAAAGTGTCCTTCTGTAAGGGAATAAGGACGATTATATCACAAGCATTATTATAAATTCCAAAAACAGGTCTCTTAGAAAAGACCTGTTAATACAACCATCCAATAACGTAGCGAATAGGCAGAAAAAAGTAGTGTGAAAGCGGTGTGGCAATGAAGAGAATCAAGATCACCATACCATAACGCTCCATGGATTCATACAAGCGAACCAAAGCCGTCCATCCCATAATCAGACCCAAATAAGTAAGGGCGTGAGAACCATCGAGAGGTGGAATCGGGTAGAGGTTGAAAATGCCTAAAACGACATTGTAAATCATGGATTGGATGAGGAAAAAGATGAGAAAGACTTCGATAAAACTATTGGCTTCCCTAAGATCTGGTAAAAAGCTTAAAATGCCTGAGCACACAAGGGCGAGGGTAAAGTTGTAGGCAATGCCTGCAAGTGAGACGTGAATTGCCGCTTTGTACCCACCATTGCGAACAACCGTAGGAATAAAAATCGGCACCGGCTTCGCCCAGCCAAACATAAACGGAGCGCCACTGAAAAAAAGCACCGCAGGCACGATGATGGTTCCTACAAGATCGACATGAACGATGGGGTTAATGCTCAATCGTCCTTGGTTTTTAGCCGTGGTGTCACCATAACGATACGCTACATATCCGTGCATGATCTCATGCCCAATAATTGCGATCATTAGGGCGAGAATCGTTGCTGTGATCTCAATAATTTTAAGCTCTTCCATTAGAAAAAGCTCTCATCGTACTGCATCGTCTCAATAAAACGACCGATGCGGTTCCATCTGATTTTATACTCATCATCCCATGAAAAATAGATAAACCAAGGTTTTCCAACGATGAGTTTGTACGGCACACTGCCCCAAAAACGGCTGTCATTGGAGTGATCGCGGTTATCACCCATCATAAAGTAGTTGTCTTTTTCCACTTTCGTATAAAAAGCGTTAAAGCCATACCCTGAGAGACTTGGAAGCTCTTGCACTTGGGCAGGTTTCATCGCCAACTGATTGGCGCTTAAATGCAGGGTCATTTGTTGAAAAAGATTGATGGCATCATCGTAGTGAATGCCATGAAATTTTTCAATGTAAGGGTTATTGACCCAAAGTTTGCCTGCAATCGTTTTAATTTTTTCCGCAGGATAGTTGGCTTTGATGTATTCATCACCCTCACTAAAATGGATGTAAAGATTTTTCTCTTGGAAAAGAATTTCATCATTTTCTGTGGCAACACATCGTTTGACATAATGCACTTTTTCATCTTTGGGGTAGCGAAACACAACGATGTCACCACGCTGTGGTCGATCACCTTCGATGATGTGTCCATTGCCTTTTAGATCAGGAAAAACAGGGATTTCAAGCCACGGAAGGTGCGGTGTTGCGACGCCATAAGAGAATTTTTTGACAAAGAGATGATCTCCTATGAGCAATGTTTTGATCATCGAACCACTGGGAATCACAAAAGCTTGTGCGACAAAAAAGATGACAAAAAGGACAATAACAATCGTACCCGTCCAGCTGTTGGAGAAGGTATAAAAACGGTTGAGAAATTTTTTCATGAGTTTCCTAAAATTATAAACGCTGAGTAGCAGCTTTAATGGTATTTTCGAGTAGCATCGCAATGGTCATAGGTCCCACACCGCCTGGAACGGGTGTAATGTAAGAGCATTTGGGTGCGACATTTTCATAATCCACATCGCCGACCAATCGTCCTTCTTGCGTTTTATTGATCCCGATGTCAATGACAATCGCACCCTCTTTGACCATATCTGCGGTAATAAGATTTTGCTTGCCCACACCCACGATCACAAGGTCTGCTTTTTGAGTATGCGCTTTGAGATCTTTGGTGAAGATATGGCAGATGTCAACGGTAGCACCTGCATTTAAAAGCAGGTTCATCATCGGTTTTCCGACGATATTACTCGCACCCACGACACAGGCATCTAACCCTTTTGGGTCGATGTTGTAGTGCGCCAAAAGACGCATAACACCCAGTGGCGTGCAAGGAACAAAACTGTCCAGTCCTGCGACTAAACGACCCACATTGAAAGGGTGAAAACCATCGACATCTTTTTTAGGGTCAATCGCCTCGATAATTTTCGTCGTATCCACATGTTTTGGAAGCGGAAGTTGCACCAAAACGCCATCGATGTTTGGGTTATTGTTAATCATCATAATGGTTTCTAAAATCTTCTCTTGCGAAATGGTCGTTGGCATTTTGTGAATGATAGAGTAAACACCCGCAGCATCACACGCTTTTTCTTTCATTTTAACGTACGTTTGACTCGCAGCATCATCACCGACTAAAATCACGGCAAGGCCTGGTGTGATGCCTTTAAGATTGAGTGTATCACTCTTTGTTTTGAGTTCAATTTTGATTTGATCTGACAGTGCTTTTCCATCGAGGATTTGCATCAAAACATCCTTTTAGTTCATTTTTGGTACTATACCTAATTACGAATAAAGAGAGGATAAAGCAGTTTTGACGCGATTTTGGCTTACATGTAACGTGGTACTACTCCTAGCAATAACACCACTGTTTAGCGAAGATTTTATCACCAAAATGGAGTATGCAAAAATGCTCTATTCCAATCCTAGAGGCATTGGCTGTAACAAGTGCCATGGCGAAAAAGGTGAGGGTTCTGTGATCGCGCAATACCAAAACAGAGGCAAAACCATTGTCCTCGAAGCTCCCAATCTTACGACCGTTTCCAAAGAGCGATTTTTCCAAGCGCTCACAAGCCAGCATAAAGTGATGCCAACCTACTTTTTAACATGGCAAGAGATCGACAGTTTGTACTACTTCGTCTCAAGCGAAGTGAAAAAGTAGTTTGTTTAAAAACTTTCAGTAAAATAATAAAAAATGAATTAAGGATGTATAACAATGCACTATGATAAAAGCATTAAAGCGTATGAAAAAGCTCAAAATGTGATCCCTGGTGGTGTTGATTCTCCTGTACGAGCGTTTAAAAGTGTGGGTGGAACACCGTTGTTTATCAAAAAAGGCGAGGGCGCTTATCTGATCGATCTGGACAATAATCGCTATGTCGATTACGTTCAAAGTTGGGGTCCATTGATCTTTGGACATGCCAATAAAACCATCGAAAAAGCGGTCATCAAAGCAGTGAAAAAAGGACTGAGCTTTGGCGCTCCAACCAAAGCCGAAACCAAGCTTGCAAGCCTTATCTGTTCGCTCTTTCCTGAGATGGACAAAGTCCGTTTTGTGAGCAGTGGAACTGAGGCGGTTATGAGTGCGATTCGTCTTGCGCGAGGCTTTACATGTAAAGATGACATTATCAAATTTGAAGGGTGTTACCATGGACACAGCGACTCGCTTTTAGTCCAAGCAGGAAGTGGTGCCGTGACCTTTGGATGTCCTAGTTCTCCAGGTGTGCCTGCGGATCTTACGAAGCATACGTTACTTGCCAAATACAATGACATCAAAAGTGTTAAAGAGTGTTTTAAAAACTCTAAAAATATCGCGTGTATCATCATCGAGCCGATTGCGGGCAATATGGGTTTTGTCCCTGCCGATCCAAAATTTTTGCAAGAGCTCAGAACGCTATGTGACAAACACGGAGCTTTGCTTATTTTTGATGAGGTTATGAGCGGATTTAGAGCAAGCCTTAAAGGGGCGCAAGGCATTTATGAAACCGTGCCAGACTTAGTGACGTTTGGAAAAGTCATCGGTGGCGGTATGCCTGTGGGTGCCTTTGGTGGACGCGCTGAAATTATGGATAACCTCTCCCCTGATGGTCCTGTGTACCAAGCAGGTACACTCAGTGGCAATCCTGTGGCGATGGCGGCAGGACTGGCTTCTTTGGAGCAAATATTCAAAGATGAAACCTTACATGTAAGATTGGAAAAGAAAGCAAAAAGGCTTGTTGAAGGGCTCAAAGATGCGGCAGAAGTATCGGGGATTACGCTTCAAGTGAATGCCATTGGTTCGATGTTTGGCTTCTTCTTTAACGATAAACCTGTGAAAAATTTTGACGATGCGCTGAAGAGCAATACGCAGTGTTTTGCCGCCTTTCATCAAGGTATGCTGAGAGAGGGTTTTTACTTTGCCTGCTCGCAGTTTGAAACAGGCTTTATTTCCGATGCCATGAGCGATGCGATGATCGAAGAGACCATTGAAGCAGCGATTAAAGTTTTTGAAGAGATTGCATGAGCGAAGAGAAAAAACCAAAATACGGCAAACTGATCGAAGGGGCGGAACAGCTCTCTTTGGGTATTTCCATTGTGGTAGCTGTGCTCATCGGTATTGGTGTGGGAATGCTCATGAGCAATTGGTTCAACACACCGTGGCTTTTATGGGTCGGCGTTTCATGGGGTATTGGTGGCGCGATCCTCAATGTCTATAAAGCGTATAAAAAAAATGTGGCGTCACTGGATGAACTCAAAGATGCTGTGCGCTATAAAAAATACCAACAACCTAAAGACGATGATGAAGATGACGACGACAAGTAGGCTTGTGCGCTTTTACCTTTTCGGCGATGTTTTGGTCGTTCTTCTCTCCTTATTTCAAGGCGGCGATTGGCTTTTAAACACGCAAATGGCGTTTGTATGCTCACTACTGATCACATTGGCATCGTTTCGCTCGTACCATACGTTTGTAACACGTCGTGTCGATGCAGGACTGATTCCTGATGATAAATTTGATAAATTCTATGAAGACGATAAAGAAGAGGATGATGATGAGCAAGAGAGCGTTGCACCAAGCGTCGCTAAAGTAGGCTTTAAACAGAGTTTTCACAATCTCGCTTTAAGCTATAAAAGTGCACTTTCGCTGTATCGTATCTTCTCGTATGGCGTGCTGTTTTTAGCAGTACTTTTTTTAATTCGCCACGATACGTTGGACGCAGTGGCATTTTTTGTGGGCTTAAGTGTGGTTCCACTCTCAAGCTTTTTATCTGTTTTGTTTGTAAAAAAGGGTTTTGAATGAAACGAATGAGTAATGAAGAGGCGTTAAAGCTGATCCGTGAGGCAGACCTCAATACGCTAGGAGCGATGGCGTTGAAGCGAAAAATGGAGCTTCATCCTGAAAATATCACCACCTTTGTGGTCGATCGCAACATCAACTACACCAATGTCTGTTGGGTTGATTGTAAATTTTGCGCATTTTACCGCCATCATAAAGAAGATGAAGCCTATGTGCTCTCTTACGAGGAGATCGGTCAAAAGATCGAAGAGTTGATAGAAATCGGAGGAACGCAGATCCTTTTCCAAGGCGGTGTGCATCCAAAGCTCAAAATCGAATGGTATGAGGAGTTGGTCGAATGGATTAGTACCAATTATCCGTCTATTACGATTCATGGATTTTCAGCCATTGAGATTGATTACATCGCTAAAATCTCGAAGATTAGCTACCAAGAGGTGTTGTTACGTCTTCAGAAAAAAGGGCTTTACAGCATCCCAGGAGCAGGAGCTGAAATTTTAAGTGATCGTGTTCGTGACATTATCGCTCCTAAAAAATTAGGGACTGAAGAGTGGCTTGGAGTACACAGAGCCGCACATAAAATCGGTATGCGTTCCACTGCGACGATGATGTTTGGAACGTTGGAAAGCGATGAAGAGATCATTGAGCATTGGGAAAAAATCAGAGAGCTGCAAGATGAAACAGGTGGTTTTAGAGCGTTCATCATGTGGAGTTTTCAAAGCGATCACACGAAGCTCAAAGAAGAACACCCTGAGATCAAAAAGCAGTCCTCGAACCGTTATCTTAGGCTTTTAGCGGTGAGTCGTTTGTACTTGGATAATTTTAAAAATATCCAAAGTTCATGGGTCACGCAAGGCAGTTACATCGGTCAGCTTGCCCTTATGTTTGGCGCGAACGATCTAGGCAGTACGATGATGGAAGAAAATGTGGTCAAAGCTGCAGGGGCGGCGAACCGCATGAATCAAACCGAGATGATCAAACTCATCAAAGACATCGGCTCCATTCCTGCCAAACGCGATACCTCGTACACGGTTTTGGAGCAGTTCGCATGAAAAAAATGTTTTTAGTTACGATAATGATTTTGTTACAAGGAGTATTAGTGGCGCAAGAAGTCAGTCAAATCAATGTAAATGGTGTAGAAATTCCTGTGGTCTTTGAAAAAGATGCCTCACTGCCAATCACTTCAGTACAGCTTGTGGTCAAAAATGCAGGTAGTATGGAAGATGGTGCCAATGAGGGCATCGCGAAGTTCTTAGCGGGCATGTTAGGCGAAGGAACCAAAGAGATGGGAGCAACGGCATTTGCAGAAGAGCTTGAATTTCGAGCGATTTCATTGGGCGCTCACACAGGCATTGAAACGCTTGTATTTGAAGTCTCAGCGCTTAAAGAGCAGTTTCCCTACGCGCTTGGGATGCTTCAAAAACTCCTTAAAAGCCCCAATTTCAGCAAAGGAAGCTTCGATAAAATCAAGCTTTTAACATTGGGAATGCTCTCCAATAAAGAGAGTGATTTTGACTACATCGCCAACCTTAACCTTCAAAAACTCATTTTTGAAAACACGCCGTTTGCGCATGCGTACAGTGGCGATGTAAAAAGCATCAAAGCACTGAAACTCAAAGATGTTGAGACATTTTACAAAGAGCGTATTAATTTAGAGAGCCTGATTATCGTCGCAGGTGGCGACATTGAACTGGATGAACTTAAAAAATTGTTGTTGCCTGTCCTTTCGGAGATTAAGCATGGAAAACGCCGTGATATGGCGTACTTTGATGCCAATAAAAACGCGAAAGAGCTTGTTGTTCACAAAGAGAGTGAGCAGGCGTACATCTATTTTGGAGCACCATTCTACATGAAAAGTGGCGATCCTGAGGCGTACAAAGCGAAAGTGGCGAGCTTCATTTTAGGCGAAAGTGGTTTTGGAAGTCGTTTGATGGAAGAGGTGCGTGTGAAACGAGGATTGGCGTATTCGAGTTACAGCAGAAACAGCATTGGCAAATCCAGCAGTAGTTTTACAGGGCATCTTCAAACGAAAAATGAGAACTTGGAAGAGGCTAAAAAAGTCGTTGCCGCTGAGATCAAGCGTTTTGTGGACGAGGGCGTGAGCGAAGATGAATTGGCACAAGCCAAACGCTTTTTACTAGGAAGTGAACCGCTTCGCAACGAGACCCTTTCGCAACGCCTTTCGCGTGCATTTTTTGAGTACTACAGTGGATTTGAGTTGGGACACTCTAAAAAGCAGTTAGAAAAAATTGAGGCGTTGAGCCTTGAGGATCTTAACAGCTTCATTAAAAAACACGATGAGATCACAGCCCTTAGCTTTTCGGTAGTCACGAAACGTGAAAAACCTTGATCTTGACCCGATCGACAAAGAACGCTTTAAAAAAATAGGGGTAGGAACGCTTTTAGACTTAGCGCTCCTTCTGCCGCATTCGTATGAAAACACCACCCTCTCGCCATCACCGCTTTTGGAACAGATCAACACCTTACATGTAAAGGTGATTTCACTCAAACAAAGCCCCAAAGTCTTTCAAATCGTCTTTGATGTGGAGGCGTGGAATGCGCATCTTGATGGGGTCATTTTTGCCGCAAAACCGTACCATAAAGCACTGTTTAAAGTAGGGAATGAATGTTACATCCACGGAAAAGTCAGTTATAACAATGGGCGTTTGCAGATGGTGCAACCCAAAATCGTCACAGCGATCAACACGCTCATTCCTAAATACAAAACTCCACTTCAAAACAAAACCGTCATAGAGTTAATGACACGCTTTCTTAGCCTTGAAGCACTCTTAAACGAAGGCTTACATGTAAGCGAAGCTCAGACACTTTTAAGCTTGCATCGACCAAACGCCAAAGAGGCAAGTGCGTTCAGCAGCTTTGGTTACTCGGAATCCATCCTAAAAGTGCTCAAATTTGTCGAGATTCATAACTACTTGAAAAAACTCTCAGGCAAAAAAGTGACGTTTCCCTCCTGTGCCAAACTGGATGGTGATGAAGCACCTTTTATCGCTTCGCTTTCCTTTATATTGACCGCCGATCAGCAAAAAGTTATTGGTGAAATCAAGCGTGATTTTTTAAGTGACAATGCCGCAAAGCGCGTCATCATGGGTGATGTAGGCTGTGGTAAAACGATGGTTATTTTAGCGTCTGTGATGATGAGTTACCCTAAAAAAGCCATTTTGATGGCGCCGACGACCGTCCTTGCCAATCAACTTTTTGAAGAAGCGGTGAAGTTTTTACCTTTACATGTAAAGACACTTTTGATCACCCAAGAGGCTGACAGCAAAGAAAATTTGGCTGATTTTGACTTCATCATCGGCACACATGCTTTGTTGTATCGTGAACTTCCAACCTGTGCGCTTGTCATGGTGGATGAACAGCACCGTTTTGGTACGAAACAGCGCGCACTTCTTTCTGCTTTGGTTTCAAAACAGGCGTGGCATCCGCACTATTTGCAGTTTTCTGCCACGCCGATTCCAAGAACGCTCAGCATGATTCAGTCTTCGTTGGTCGATTTATCCTTCATAAAAATGCTCCCTTTTCCCAAAGATATTACGACCAAAGTGATTGCCAAAAAAGATTTTAAAGCGTTGGTGGAGCATTTACGCGCTGAAATTGCCAAAAAACATCAATGCATCATCGTTTATCCACTCGTTGAAGAGAGTGAGATGGTAAATTATCAGTCCATCGATGAAGGGCGTGGCTTTTGGGAAAAGAACTTTGAAAAAGTCTATGTGACGTATGGCAAAGATAAAAACAAAGAAGAGATCCTCAAAACCTTCAAAGAAGAGGGAAATCTGCTCATTTCGACCACGGTTGTTGAAGTGGGCATTTCACTTCCAAATCTCTCGACGATCGTCATCGTAGGCGCAGAACGTCTTGGGCTTGCCAGCTTGCATCAACTTCGTGGGCGCGTGAGTCGCAATGGTCTAAAAGGCTACTGTTTCCTCTACACCAACCTTGCTAAAAGCGAAAGGCTTGAGAAGTTTTCTCAAACACTCGATGGCTTTGAGATCGCTGAGCTAGATTTGGCGTACCGCCAAGGTGGCGATGTGGTGGAAGGGAGTATTCAAAGTGGCAAGAAATTGGTTTGGTTTGATATGGTTGGAGATGAAGAGATTTTAAAAGAGGCAAAAGCTAGAATTGAGGCGTAGGCAAGAAGGTTTTGCCTTCTTGCGTTCTAAAAGATTAATACAACCCGAATCTTCCATCGGTTTTTTTATACATCACGCGGAATTTATCTTCCATATCATGGAAAACGATGAATTGTTTATCACTTGCTTTGAGCTCATTCATCGCATCTTCGACTTCGACAGGTTTGTAGCTATCAAGGCGAATTGGCACGATCTCATCGTCGCTTCCTTCACTGTTCTCTTCGATAACAACGAGTTCTTCAGCTTTGTAATTGGTAATTTTATCATGGTGACGACGTAAGACTTTTTTTGCTCTCTCGATGGCGAGATCAACCGCGGCATAGACATCTTTGTCTTTTTGTTGAATGACAACGGTGTTTTTATGCGCCATGTTAATCGCAAACTCGACATTGAAGCCTTTTTTGCCGTTTTTTTCATCGGCTGAAATCACAGTACGCACAGAGATAATGTCCAAATTGTATTTGCCAAGAGCATCAACGGCTCCATTCACATAAGCCTTAATGGGCTCCGTCAAATCAAATTGTTTACCTACGATACTGGTGTTCATCTTGTCTCCTTTTCCTTCCCTCTTTCAAGGGTTTATAAAGTCAGTATAACAAATAAAACCTTAAATGAAAAGGAGAATTTTGGGCTTGTTTTACGGCTTTTGGATGGTACGGCGATGAAGGCGAATGGGCTCTGTGGAGATGTTATTGTCGGTCACGGTTGAAACAATGGTGTCGATGATGACGGTGACATTGGAGTCCGTTGTACTAATATTAGATTCGCTGAATTTTTGACATTTAGCATTGCCAACGGGTAATCCCGTTCCGATGTAGTGCATGGATATATTGATGTCAAAGATCGCAGTAGCACTAGTGCTAGGAATGTATTGCGCATTGATGGTATTTAAACAATTATCGTTTGTGGCAATGTCATGTGCTGAGATAGCCAGTAAAGCATACTCTGTACTGCTTCGTAGTAAAAGTTCTGCTTGTTCTCTCAAATAAGTATCGCTGGTTTGTTTAACACTCAGTGCCGAAATAGAGAGTGCTAATGCGCTTAATGATGCGATGAGTATCATAAAAATAATGGCGGTAAGAAGAGAAAATCCTTTACGCATCAGTACACAACCTTTTCTTTACAAATGGCAATTCGATCACCTGTTCCTGTTTCATTATTGTCATGTAAACAGAGTTTTAGGCGAATGACGGTGTCATCTTGTTTAAATTGAAAAAGACTCACATGTTCTGCCAGTACAGAATTGCCTATGCCATTACTACCATAATTCTGACCTAGCCATGGCTGATAGTTATAACGAAGCGTTAAATTAAAATCGGTTGAGTTAAAACTACTCGGGACGATAGCATAGGCAGAATGGGCTAAAACATAATGCTCATAAATATCATTGGGAATATCAGCAGCATCAATGGTTAAAATATCATCTGTATTTCGTGTTACTTTAACGGTAGCTGAACCATCTGCATTGTTTGGATTTCCCCAACCAAAGTCAGTAGCATTGTAAGCTGTTTCAAAGATAAGCGCTGCCTCTTTCCCTGCTGTTAAATCAATAGCACTATTGGTTAATGCACTCATCGTAGCAGCAGTAGAAGAGAGATTGCTATCGGGAGTTTTAAGTGTATGGGGTGTTTTATCGGTACTAGCATGGTTCAAATCAATCAGTCCACTCCACCCTGGAGGTGTATCTAAAAGGCTTTCATTGCTGTAGCCAATCCACTCGATAATAGAATAGCTATTGTCACTATTTGCAAGTGCAGTAAAACTTGTATCCGCTTTTCGGGCTATAGTGCTATCTTTAATACGGTACTGCAATCGTTTGGCAATCTGTTCTAAAACAATCTCCGTTTGTGATTCTAATTGATTGATAGTTCGTGAACGTAAGTAATTATTGTAGAGTGAAAGAATGATCTCCGAGCCAATGCTTGCCACAATGCCTAAAACAACGATGACCATCACAAGCTCTATCATTGTAAATGCTTTTTTCTTCATTGCCATGTCTTTTTAATCACTTTACTTTGCCCAATATTGGATGAGAAAGCATACATAAATATGGGTTTTTCAATACCATTGGCCGTTGCTGTTACTTTGATCATTTTTATATTGGTACTATTGGTTGTACTGTTAGAGGGATTGAATGTAAAGGTTATATCCTTACTTGAAGCATAATTTCCATTTGAAAGAGTGTCTTTTATATAGTTAACGGTAGTGTTCAGTTCTACATTGAAAATAAAATCATCGAGTGCTGTTACCGTTTTTATTTCGCTATCTACGTCAAAATCATCAATATCACCCTCTAGTATTGTTGCATTAGCTACACCAAAATTAGCTTTTGTCGTAGAAACATTTAAATCATCCCATAGTCGTCTTCGACCATCGGCTAATACATGCCCTTTGCGTCTTATAGTGCTTGTATTAAAATCAGTGTCAGTATCAGCAGATGTGGGTACATTTAAAACGCGTTCAATATCAGCTGTTGCATCATAGGTATTTTGATCCCATTGGTAAGATAAGATGTAAGAGAGCTTTGTTCTAATAGACAATATAACCTCTTGACGCAAAGCAAAGCTATTGCTATTTTGCACTTGAGTTAAAACAAGGGGCAAGCTCATTACCACAATGCCCATAATGACAATTGCAAAGACAAGTTCTATCATTGACATCGCTTTTTTCATTTTACCAGTTCATCTTTCGGTTGGTACGATTAAGATCATTCGTGTTTGTAAAGGCTCCTGTTGTATGAGAAGTCTCATTCCTCTCAACATTTCCTGCACCTGACCAATTTCCTGCACGTGTAAATTCTACAGTAAAGTCATTGGTGGTAGCTGTATTGCTGTATTGATTGTAACGTAACCATGATGATGGATTCATTTGAATAATATCTGTATAAGGGGCATTGGTATTTGTAAGCCTATGAGTATTATCCATACCCGTACCAGCATTGATGGTACTTACGGTTGCATTTGCAATAGTTGTTGCTTTTGATCCTGTTGTTGCAGAAGTGAAAGCGGTAACATTTCCATCGGCGATTACATGTAAAGGATTTTGGTACCAATAGAGCGATAATGGACTTTGTGTACCTGTAACACCAAGAGCTGTCTTATTGCAATCTTTACAATAAACTTCATAGCGAATCGTTGTATCGATTGGACTTGGAGCGCGATAATCCGTGGAATAGACGCGACCGTAGTAAAAAAGAGAGCTTTGATTAATATCCTTGGTTCCTGTAACAGTATCCTCATCTGTTACATTAATATCGCGAAGATTTAGTTTGAAAGGATTGACTACTTTAGTATTATCCCGATCAAAATTGAGTTTTATCTTCATTGTCCCTGTACCATTATTATCAATTCCAAAAATAGTTTTATCAACGTTACTAATATTTAAATTTGTGTTAATAAGTGAGCTATCTGCTTTAAGAGTATTTGTCTCAAAAAAATTGATTTTAGTCAGCGAATTTGCAGGAGAAATAGCAAGTGCATCATATGAAATATTGTAGTCTGTTATTTTAGCATAACATAGACTATTATAACTAGATGTCGTTGCATTATTTTCTGTTTTTGCCGTTATATTGACATCTAATACTGCTGACATAGTAAAATCACTTGAAAGATAAGTAAAATTAGTATCGTGATTTGATACGGTTCCTATTAAATTAAAATGATGAGGAATAAATTTAAATTGCTTTGTTCCCTTGATAAGACATCCCACAGGTGTACTACTTGTACTATCACTATTTAATGTACAGCCACCAGATACTTGATCTGTACTTGTCCAATCACCGTCTGAAATAGTAAAATTAATATCCATAACATCATTATACGTAAATGTCGATAATGTTGAACGTCCTTCATTAAATGTAAGAGATTCTGTTTGAATAGTATTAACTGGGCACGTTGTCATGGAAGGATTTGCAACTTTTAATACACTGGTATTTAATGTTGCAGTACCAAGTGTTGTATTGTACCCACTTACATTTCCATCAGAAAGTGTTGATGTAGCATTAATATCCAAAGTGTAATTTTTACCTGCCAATAGTTTATTGGGATTAGAATCATTTATATTGATAGAAAATGATTTTGGTCGTATGGCAAATGTATCGGAATAAGATAACATAGACGCATCACTAGGGTTACTGATAATAAACTGCATTTGCTTTGCTGCACTACTTGTAGTAACATCAAAACATGTTATTGAACTAGCTGCAGGTATAGCTAAATTGTGGGCAACTCGTTGATTAAATCCACTGTTATCTGTTAAATTAACATCAACAGTGACAGAAGAGCTAAGAGGTGATGCGCTATTATTAGCACTTGTCCCAGCTAAAACGCAATAGCGTTTGTTTAGTGGTGCAATTTGAGTTTTGAGATTATTATTGAGCCATTTTGTTGACCACGAAGCGGTAGAGCTGTCCTCTGTTACCCTAAATGCACCCGATAATGTTGGAACATAAGCGGAACAATTTCCTCGAACGACCAAATCATCTATTTCATGGGCATTACACCCATCACCTGTTCCTGCAGTGAGTGCAAAGCGGACATAATCAGGCGTTGCAGATTGGTTATAAATCGCTAATTTTGCATCAAATTTATTAATAATAGTTTGGTAACCATTCCCATCGTTAATATCACGCTCAAGTTTAATAAAAAGATGGCTCGTGTCTCTTGCATCAACAGTCATTTGGAATTTGTCACCTGGAAGTTTATCAGGATTTGTAATATCAATTATTGGTGCTATTGTAGGAGAAACTGGATATGCTTCTTGTAAAAAATTGTATCCGGACGTTCCTGAGCCTCCACCCCTAATGACAGCAGCATTAATACGAGAACCTGGTCCTCCAATCCTGCCTTCTGTGGGATTAGAAAAATTTCCAAATTCATCTAATCCAAGCCCTAACCATCCACCTTGAAAACCATTTATGCCAGTTTTTTGTGCGTACCCCATGGATCCACCATATGCTCCAGGTGTTGGACTGGCTCCTATTGACGAGTCATATAAAACAGCAACAATTCCATCAGCACCATAATCTCCTATTCCTTTTGCAGGAGTCGATTCTTCAAAACATCCTCCATAAGCATAGTGTTTAAATTCGATTATAATGAGATTCTCTTTAGATGGAAATTCATAATCTTTTGTTACCGCCGTAGAAATCTTGTATTTACCAGGGGTTAATTTCAAATGTCCTTGGTTGATTTGAGGTGTAAAACCTCCACTACTATACAGTGTTCTCCATTTTGAATCTAGTGTTGTATCAAAATTATCGGAGTAACAAAGAGGTGCGGATGTTTGTTCTAGTATTTGAACAATGGCAGATGCGTTGGTTCCTAACGCAATTGAGCCTGAGGGTTGTGGATTTTTTAGAATAACTGAAAAATTTTCTGTTATCTCAATAGGTTGATCATGGATAATATACATAGGAAGGGAGACACTCGTCTCTCCTGCAGGAATAGTTATTGTTCCACTTTGTGAGATATAATCAGTACCACTGTTTGTCGTCCCTATCGCTGTACCATCTTGTGTTGCAAATTCGACAGTAATGTTATCGTCAACTGCCTTAGAAAGAATAACAGTCATAAGCATTGTGCTAGAAGAGTTAAAAGGAAGGCTTGTATCTTCTGCTGTTTGATAGAGACTTTGCTGAAATTCTATTGTTGGTGGATTGTCATCATTTAGAATAATACCTGTTGCCGTTGTCGTGCTTATAGTCGCGCCAGAAGGGTTGGAAAGTGTAACGTAAAAGGTTTCATCTGATTCAATGGCTGTATCCCCCATAATAGGGATAGAAATGGTCTGTGTTGTTACTCCACCTGAAGTAAACGTCAATGGTTCCGTTTTAGCAGTATAATCGCTTCCTGCCGTTGCCGTACCATTTGAAGTGGTATAGTTGACAGTTGCAGTAGCACTTTGAGACAGTGTTACTGTAAAATTCATATAAGAAGTTCCACTATTGCCTTCGTTTTGTGAAGCATTTGCAATGGAAAGAGTTGGAGGTGTTGGAACAAAACTTAGTCCCAGACTGTAATTTGGTGTTCCATTCCTTCTTTGAATTCGTACATAGACTGTTTGTCCAGCAGTAATACTGAGGCTATTACTATAGCTGGATCCATTATTTAAAACTCTTGTAATTGTACTTAAGCAAGAAACACCTGCTTGAATACGTAAATCAGTATTTGCTGTTGATGTATAATTAATAGTTAATGTGCCAGTTTGTGGAATTGTGAAATAGTAGTAGTCATCATCTCCACTTTGGACTGTGCCTGTTTCTGTGCGACTGTAACTTCCTGTTTGATTGTGCATTTCACTAATAAGTTCTGCTTGAGTACAGTTGTCATTATTTTCCGTATCAGCAAACGCAGTGAAAGGAATGAAAAAAAGAAAAATATAAAAAAGAAATAAGCTGTTTTTCATACATTACCTCTAAAATATCTTTACATGTAAAAGCCAAAAACGCATAAAACGCGTCACGTTCTACTCAGATTTCTCTTTATTCAAAAACAGTGAAATACTCTCCATAAGCCCAAAATCAGGATGTTGATTGGCGTCTAGTACGACTTGTGCTAGGCTTTGGTTGTCGACATTGAAGACGAGTGGGGCGATGAAGTTAATCGTTGAGGTTTCGATTGGTGTGGCGATAATCATAATGTTTAAGATAAGAATGTTCGATTTTTCGTTGATCTCTAGCAGGGTTCTAAAGTATTCGGGGATTTCAAATTCGTAAGGGCGGAGCATAAAAGGGTTAATAAGTGTAAAGGTAGTCGGATCGGATTTTGAGATAAATTTGACGAAAAACTCATCAATTTTTTCCAGTTCTACCTCTTTGATGGTTTCAAATCCAGGGATCGGCGCTTTCACAGAGAAGATCATACTATTCCTTTTTAAAAAACAAATATTTCATCTATTGTATCATTTTGTATGTTAAATAAGGCAAGCGGCGCAAAAGAAATCGACTTCAAAGCGAAAAAATCTCGTTTTATTTTAAGATAACAAAAAAGAAGATACAATAGGTTTTTTTAACACAAAGGATAGAGTGAATGAAGATAGCAAATGTTCTTATTGTGGCGTCATTGGTGGCTTTTATGAGCGGTTGTGCCTCTAAAGATAAAGAGGTTTTCAATATGCCAGCAACCTATTGGTATGAAGAGATCGCAAAAGAGATCAAGAACCAAGATTTGGAAAAAGCAGACTCGCTTTACACCTCATTGGCCAGTGAGCATATCGAATCCCCACTTTTACCTGAAGCGATGACGATGCTAGCCAACGCGCACATTCAAGATGAAGAGTATGTTTTGGCAAATTTTTATCTGGATGAGTACCTCAAACGTTATGGTAGCAAAGCCAATGCGGATCATGTTCGTTACATGAAAATCAAAGCAAATTACGAAGCATTTCCAAACCCAAATCGTAATCAACAGTTGCTGATCGACACCATTACGCAAACCAAAGATTTTATTGCGCGTTATCCAAATTCCAAATTTCGCCCTCTAGCGGAGACGGTTTTGGTGCGTTTGGAGCTGGGTGAGTATCTTTTAGATACGAACATCAAAGATCTTTACGAGAGAGTGGACAAGCCAGAAGCTGCAAAATCGTATGAAGAAAAACTGAACAAATCTTCATTGGGTGGCGCTAAAAGTATAGAACCTGCGATACCATGGTACCGTTCTTGGTTTGAAAAACAGTAGTTCTTAAAACTTTTTATTTACTTCTTTACTATACAATCTAATTATCGCATAAGGGCTTAGCTCTTATGCCCTTACATGTAAACTATTATAAAACACACATAACGGAGATTGAGCGATGAAACTCAGCGACTATACCGCGTTTCCTGCAGACATACCCATTGTCGTAGAAGACAATCTATTTTTATACCCTTTTATGATTTCCCCTCTTTTTTTAACGGATGAAGAGAACATTCGTGCGGCGAACGATGCTCTGGATCACAACTCGTTAGTCATGGTCTGTACCGCCAAAGTTGGCAGTGAACACGGACGCGATTTTAATGCTATTTACCCAGCAGGTGTTATCGGTTCTATCATGCGTAAGGTTGACCTTCCTGATGGACGCGTTAAGATTCTTTTTCAAGGAATGCAAAAAGGAAGAATTTTAAAAGAGCTCACGAGCACGCCACTTCGCGCAACGATAGAGTTGATTCCAACACATCGCTCAGAAGCAATGAAAGTAGACGCAACCTTGGCTGTTTTACGCGAAAAAGTTTCTCTTCTTGGATCACTCGGCGGTCAATTTCCCCCTGATCTTATTAAAACCATTGAAGATAACAGCGACATTCACCGCATCACCGATCTTGTCGCGAGTAGCATGAAACTCAAAAAAGAGCAAGCCTATAAGCTTTTTGTCGAAGAAGATGATGAGACAAGACTTCTCCAACTGATTGATTATGTGATCGAAGAGATTGAGTCAAGTCGTCTTAAAAAAGAGATCAAAACAAAAGTGCATTCACAGATTGAAAAAGTGAATAAAGAGTATTTTTTAAAAGAGCAACTGAAGCAGATTCAAAAAGAGCTAGGAACGGACAACCAACGCGAAGAAGAGATCGAAGAGTACCGTAAAAAGCTCGAAGCGAAAAAAGAGTACATGGAAGAGGATGCGTACAAAGAGATCAAAAAACAGATCGATAAACTTTCGCGCATGCACCCAGATTCTGCGGATGCTAATCTCATTCAAAGCTATCTTGACTGGGTCATTGAGATTCCGTTTGGCAAAGCAGCTAAGAAAAATCTTGACGTCTTAGAGGTTAAATCACAACTCGATAAAGACCATTATTCGCTTGAAAAACCCAAAGAGCGCATCGAAGAGTTTTTTGCCGTGCGTGAATTGCTCGCAAAACGTGGCATTGCTGAAAAAAATGCCAATGGGGCAATCTTATGTTTTGCAGGCCCTCCAGGTGTGGGTAAGACTTCTTTAGCAAACTCGATAGCCAAGGCTTTGAAACGCAAATTAGTGCGTATTGCACTGGGTGGACTCGAAGATGTCAATGAGCTAAGAGGTCACAGACGTACCTACATTGGTGCGATGCCCGGGCGCATTGTGCAAGGTATCATCGAGGCCGAAGAGATGAACCCTGTGGTTGTTTTAGATGAGATCGACAAGGTCGCACGAAGCTTCAGAGGCGATCCAACGGCAGTGCTTTTAGAAGTGCTTGACCCTGAGCAAAATAACAAGTTTAGAGACTATTATCTCAACTTCAACATTGATCTTAGCAAAGTGATTTTCATCGCGACAGCCAATGAAGTAGGCTCGATCCCAGCACCGCTTCGCGATCGTATGGAGTTTATTTTTGTCAATTCCTATACGCCACAAGAGAAGTATGAGATCGCTAAAAAATACCTCATTCCCCAAGAGCTTAAAAAACATGGTTTAAAAAACAATGAGATTAATATCTCTAAGCCTACGTTGCAGCTCATTATCGCGAACTATACCCGTGAATCAGGCGTTAGAAATTTACGTCGAAGAATTGCCGATATTTTGCGAAAAGTAGCCAAACAGCTTTTGACAAATCCAGCAATTGATAAAGTGAGCATTACCAACAGCAATTTAAAAGATTACCTGCCAAAAACCGTCTTTGAAATCGACGAGGTCGATAAAGAGAACAGTGTTGGCATCGTCAATGGGCTTGCGTGGACGAGTGTCGGTGGCGATGTGCTCAAAGTGGAAGCGATTCGTATTCAAGGTAAGGGTGGCATTCAGATCACAGGTTCACTCGGTGATGTGATGAAAGAGTCTGCCAAAATTGCTCTGAGTGTGGTCAAAGTTTTGATCGATAACGGCAAGATTGATGTACCACTTTCCATCATTCCCACCACAGGAATGGATAAAGAAGAGAATGCCAAACAGGTAGAACCTAGCGATGTTTACAGACGTTTTGATCTGCACATTCACGTACCTGAGGGCGCTACTCCTAAAGATGGTCCAAGTGCGGGTGTGACGATGGCAACGGCGATTGCTTCGATTTTGAGTAATAAAAAAGTAAAAAGTGATCTTGCTATGACGGGTGAATTGACCTTAACAGGAAAAGTATTGCCAATTGGGGGATTGAAAGAAAAACTGATAGCAGCGTATAAAGCGAAGATTAAAACTGCACTCATTCCTAAGAAAAACTATGAGAGAGATCTCGATGAGATTCCTGATGAAGTCAAAGAGAAGATGAAAATCATCCCAGTATCTCGTGTGGAAGAAGTGTTGGAGTATGCGTTAGTGAAGTAGAGAAGAAGAAGCTAGATGGGAGACCATCTAGCTTTACATGTAAGACTTATTGTTGAAGTTGTTCGAAAGGCACAGCAACGACTTTTTGAGTGTCGATGATGTAAGGAATAACTGCTGTAGCACGAGCGCGTTTGATCGCTAGTTCTACCATCTCTTGATGTCTTTTGCAGTTACCTGTCAAACGACGTGGCATAATTTTGTATCTCTCGGAGAGAGAATGTCTCAAAATTTTTGCATCTTTATAGTCAATGTATTCTACTTTTGCTTCACAGTATTTGCAGTATTTGCGTGCAAATTTTCTTTTCTCTGCCATTTTTTATCCTTTTATGTGCTAAAACGGTATTTCGTCATCGTTAATATCGATGTCCGGAATCTCATGACCACTGTATTCAGGAGTCGTCTGTTTTGGATAGGCTGCAGGTTTTTGTGCGTTAGCATTGTTGTAGCCAACATTCGGTGTTCCTGTTGGTTCACCATAACTTCCACCCTCAACGCCACCACTCTCTTGTCCACCGCGTGAGTCAATCATCTGGAGTGTTTCAACGGTAATAGAGTGCTTTGAGCGCTTTACACCTTGTTGGTCGGTCCATTGATCGAGCTTTAAACGACCTTCTACCAATACTTTTTTGCCACGGCTAAGGTATTGGTTAGCGATTTCTGCAGTACGTCCAAAAAAAGTGATGTCGATAAAGCAAACCTCTTCGCCTTGGCTTCCATCTTGCTTTTTGAAGCGACGATTGGTCGCAAGTCCAGTGGTACAAACCGCACCACCACTAGGGAGGTAACGAAGCTCGCAGTCACGTGTGAGGTTTCCAAGCATAACGACTCTATTGAACATCATGGCTCCTTAATTAAGCTTCAGTTGTAACAGTTTCTTCTACGATCTCTTTAGATTCGACAACCGCAGGAGCTGGTGCATCACTTTTTTTAGTGATTTTTTCAACTTGTTTGTTCCAAAATCTAAGCTCTTTTTGATTTTCAAATTTAACAGTCATAAAGCGAATAAACTCTTCAGTAATTCTGATAAGTCTCTCAACTTCAGCAATAGCAGGTGTTGGGGAAGTAAAGTAGAATACTACATACGTTCCACGCTCAAATTTATCGATTTGATACGCAAGTTTACGTGTACCCATCTCAAGTGTTGCAGCGATCACTGCACCGTTTTTCTCTAAAATTTCTTTTAGATAGTTTAGTTTTGCTTGTAGTTCTTCTACGGTTAATGTAGGTTTTACTACAACAAGCAACTCATAATGTCGCATCGTTTCTCCTTCTGGATTTCACCCAAATAGTGTGTATTTGAGTAAGGATTTTTAGAATAGGCGTGGATTATACTACAAATAACTTTGAAGTTTTATTAAGCTTGAAAGTAAGTAACTGCTCTTTTCAAGGTTGCCCACTTTTTTCAAGCGGTACTCCGCATCGATGAGTTGGGCGCAAAGCTTCTGATAGGTTGCAAGATCGATCTTAATTGAGTGCTGGGAGCGTTGCGCCGCAAGCTGTGGTGGAAGAGGGTACCCAAGAATGGCTTTGGCATCGAACGCGCCATGCAGTTTAATGTAGGCATGAAATAAAAAGAGTTGTGAAACGTGCGCTTGAATCGCGTTAATAATGCGAATTTCTTCAACGCCATCGCCTTCAACGAGACGTTCAAACTCCTCTTTAATGTCTTTTTTCTCCAATAGTTTCGTGATGAAATGATCCATGGAAACAGAACCGAGTCCATAAACCAAGGTATTAATATCGTTGATGCCAATCTCACGACCGAGCACCAAAAGCTTTTCGCATTCATTGACACACAAGGAAAGATCTTCAGAGTGGATCATGTAGAGATGTTGCAATGCGTAGCGGTCAATGGAGAGTCCAACCGCATTGGCGTGGTTTTGAAGTAACTGCATTGCTTCGTTAAAATCAGCTTTAAAGAGACGGACAAAGGCACCGTCATTTTGTTTTTCAAAAATTTTTGTCAGAGGTGTTGCTTTCTTATCTTCGCCAAAATACTGGTAGATAAAATAGCTTGAATCGTTTTTAGCGCAGAGACTCACAAGGGTTTCAACCTCTTTGGAAGGAATCGTTTTATCGGTTTTAACAATTAAGATATTGCGATCACCAAAGAGCGAAGATTGGGAGAGAAAATTCTTAGCGGATGTGAAGTTGTATTCATCAAAATACATCATTACTTTCTCTTCACTCGCTGCTTGTAACAGTGTGAGAAGTTGGTGGGCAAGGGCGTTATTTTGATAGGCACAGGCACCGTAAAAAAGCGTTGATTTGGGGGCTTTGTTGGCTTTTAAAACGCCTTCAAATTCTCTTTTATACATCAAAACTCCTGGTCACTCTGGCATAAATTCGAGCGGTTGCGATATTGCTCTCGACAATTTTAACTTCAATGCGTTGCAGTAAATGCACATCATTGTCGAGTAAAAAGATGCGCGCACCTTTGAGTTCATCGTCCAGTTTGGCAATCGGATTTTGTTCGGTTTCGACGACAATCGCTTTGAAATTATCGCCTACATGTAAAGCCATATAGCGTGCAAATTTGCGGTCCATATAATCCCACGCCACTTTGTCACTTTCACGTTCCAGCGCACTGATTTGTTCACACAATGGCGCAATGTCTTTGAGTAAAAAGGTCAGCTTTTTTTCGTCATTTGCCATTTTTGCTTTTAAAAGACGGTGCAAGGTGAGGTCACTGTAACGACGAATGGGGGAGGTGAAATGGGTGTAGATGTCAAATCCAAGTCCAAAATGTCCCTTGTTTTCAGGCTCGTAAATCGCCTTTTTTTGGCTTTTGATGATGAGTTTATCGACCTCTTCACGAAGGTCTAATACATCGGCTTTGGCTTGAATGCCTTGAATCATTTTAGGAAGGTCGCTACTCAGTTTAGCATTGATGCCAATCAGTGCGAGGTCATTCAAAAGCATCTCCATGCGCTCGTACGAAGGGCTTTCATGGGTTCTAAAGATACCAAAACCCAGTTTTTTAGCCGCCGCTTTATTGGCTAAGAGCATACAATCTTCAATCAAACCGTGCGAAGGCGTCTCCTCTTCTACGGTGGTGGAGATTAAGTTTTGGTCTGCATCAACTCTCATTCGCACTTCGGAAGAGCGAAACGAAAAGGCATTTTCAAGCCTCATGTCACGTAGTTTTTGTGTCAGTGAATGTAAGGTCAAGAGGTACGCTAAGATTGTTTGATCGGCTGCATCTGCATCGTCGGTTTTTCCTTGCAAGAAAAGATCAATTTTCTCGTAGGTGTAGCGCTTTGTGGAGTGGATGATGCTCTCAAAAAGCTCCTCTTTGATCGGTTTACATGTAAGCGGATCGAGGGTGATTTTGAAGGTGTAAGCAAGGCGGTCGACATTGGGTTTGAGGGAGCAGATATTTTCACTTAATGAGCGTGGAAGCATGGGGATCGATTTATGGGGAAAATAGATCGAAAAGCCGCGCTCAATCGCCTCTTTATCAATCGCTCCCATCGCATAAACGTATTCGCTGACATCGGCAATCGCCACGTAAAGGATGTAGTTTTTGACATCAAAATAGATCGCATCATCAAAATCTTTGGCATCCACGGGATCAATCGTACAAAAAGGTAAATTCGTGAGGTCAACACGATGCGGATAGTACGCCTTATCCACAAAATCGCCATGACTTTTAGCCTCGGTTTCGGCCTCTTTAGTGAAAAATTCTTTTTTATCAAACAGTGCCAAAGAGATTTTCTCATCGACCAAGGGATCATCCAGCACCCCTAAAACCTCTTCGATGGCATTGGTGATATTATCGATCTTTAAAACACTTCCCAATGGAAGTTGCTTGAGCGATTTTTGACTCGCGGTGATCTCAAAGATGGATGCGTTTTTGACATTAACGCCAATGACTTTGCCTTTGCTCATTTTGGTGTAAACGATGCTTTTGGCAAAAGCGCGCTGGGCGATGTAGACAACGACGGCTTTGGCACGTCCGCCTCGTTTATTGGTGACACGCTTGGCAACCACCAAGTCACCTCGCATCGCACCATGCAGTCCTGAAGCTTCGACAATAAGGTCTTTGGAACGTGTTGGCTCTAGCGCGCTTAAATAGCCTGTTCCGCTAAACGAAACGTCCATTTTACCCACGACATGGGAAGGCTCAAGCTCAAAAAGACCATTGTGTGCGACAAGGGCTCGAAGTTGGATCAAGGTTTGAAAATGGGGGAGAAAAGGGGCTGGCACATCAGCTTGTGCTACCCCTTCTTTAAGGCTTGAAAGAAAGTTTTTCACTGTTTAAATTGCTCTACGGTTTGTAAAAATGGCTCAGCATCAAGTCCGTATGATTCTAAAAGCGTGAGTGCGTGTTTGATGGAAGGCTCATCGAGTTGTCCGAAGATATTGATGCTGTTTCTGACCACATTCAGTGCTTCAGAGAACGTACGGATGTGCTCTTGAGCTTCCTGTGGGTCATTGCAAAACTTGATCGATTCGACCAGTTCACTCTCTAAATTCCACTGCTCAAAAATCTTTGCAGTGATCTCTTCGTTGGAAAAACCGACATACTCTTTTTCGAGTACGGAGAGTTCTTGAGGTGTTTTCATCGAATCAAGCGCCGTTTTAAAGGCACTCTCTTTTTGTTGTTCAATGAGCTCGTGCGCGATGATGATTTTGCCAACTTCCATCATAAAAGCAGCAGGTTGAAGCACATCAAGCATTGCTTTGTTGACTTTGGAATACCATTTGAACATGAAGGTGCTTTGAAGCGTGCTGATCTCTAAAAACGTTGTGTTGGAGAGATGATACGGGGAGAGATCGATTTTGATATTTTGTTTGATAGCACTTGAAAGCGCAAAACCACGCACGGTTGCCATGCCAAAAAGCGATACCGCATGGGCGATATTTTTAATCTCTCTGCTAAAGCCGTAAAGAGGAGAATTAGAAGATTTTAAGATATTGGCTGTGAGCATCGGATCGCTTTCAACGACTTTGACAAGATCCGCTAAAGAACTATTTTTATCGACGCAAATACGCTGAATCTTCAAAACCGTATCGTCAAGAGGCGGAAGTGCTTTGATTTTTTTTAAAATATTTTCGTCCATAAAGGGTTCCTATTTCGAGTGATTTGTTTATAGCCAAATTTTATCTCTTGTTGGTTTATAGTTTCCTTTGCCCGTTTACATGTAACGTTTTTAAGTAACGTTGCTGTAAAATACCGACATTTAATATTACATGTAAGGATTGACAAATGGCAATAACCGTCTTTTATGACAAAGATTGTGATTTAAGCATTATTCGCTCAAAAAAAGTAGCGATGATCGGTTTTGGTTCCCAAGGACATGCGCACGCAGAAAACCTTCGTGATAGCGGTGTAGAAGTCGTTGTAGGTCTTAGAAAAGAGGGTAGTTCATGGGCAAAAGCAGAAGCAAAAGGGTTTAAAGTTTTAAGCGTTGGCGAAGCTACCAAATATGCGGATGTTATTATGATCTTATTGCCAGATGAGATGCAAGGCGATGTCTTTGCTGCTGAAATTAAACCAAACCTAAGTGCGGGTAAAGCGATTGCATTTGGACATGGTTTTAACATCCATTACGGTCAAATCGTTACGCCAAAAGGCATTGACTGCATCATGATCGCTCCAAAAGCGCCAGGGCACACCGTACGAAGTGAGTTTGTAAACGGCGGAGGCATTCCCGATCTTATCGCGGTCGATCAAGATGCAACAGGCAATGCAAAAGCATTAGCACTGAGTTATGCTTCAGCCATTGGTGGTGGACGTACAGGAATTATTGAGACAACGTTCAAAGATGAAACGGAGACCGATCTTTTCGGTGAGCAAGCGGTTCTTTGTGGTGGCGCAACAGCCCTTGTAGAAGCGGGTTTCCAAACATTGGTTGAAGCGGGTTATGAGCCTGAGATGGCATACTTTGAGTGTTTGCATGAGCTTAAACTTATTGTTGATTTGATGTACCAAGGCGGTATCGCTGATATGCGTTATTCTATCTCTAACACCGCAGAGTATGGTGATTATGTGAGTGGAAAACGTGTCATTAACGCTGAGTCAAAAGCGGCGATGAAAGAGATTTTGGCTGAAATCCAAGATGGTCGTTTTGCCAAAGATTTTATTTTAGAGCGCAAAGCGGGTTACACGCGCATGAACGCAGAACGTGCTAAAACGGAGAGAAGTTTACTAAATCAAACGGGTGAGAAACTTCGTTCAATGATGCCTTGGATCACTTCTAAAAAAATCATCAACAAAGACAAAAACTAATGGGTATAGTTATTACCGTAACGTCCGGTAAAGGTGGGGTGGGTAAATCCACCACCACTGCTAATCTAGCCGTAGGACTTGCAAATTTAGGCAAAAAAGTGGTTGCGATTGACTTTGACATAGGGCTTAGAAATCTCGACATGATCTTAGGACTTGAAAATCGCATCGTGTATGATGTGGTCGATGTAATGGAAGGTCGTTGTAACCTTGCACAAGCGCTGATCAACGATAAAAAATCCAAATCACTTTACTTCTTACCTGCGAGTCAAACCAAAGATAAAGATATTTTGAATAAAGATAAAGTCAAAGCGTTGATCGAAAACCTCAAAGAGAGTTTTGATTTCGTGATGATTGACTCACCTGCGGGAATTGAGAGCGGGTTTGAACACTCTATTTTCCTAGCAGACCGCGCGTTGATCGTCTCTACGCCTGATGTGAGTTCTGTTCGTGATGCGGATCGTGTGATTGGCATTATTGATGCTAAAAGCGAGCGTGCTAAAAATGGCTTGGAAGTCGAAAAACACATCATCATCAACCGAATCAAACCCGAGATGGTCGATGCAGGCAACATGCTCAGCGTTGACGATGTTTTAAGTATTCTTGCTCTTCCACTGATTGGTATTGTGCCTGATGATGAAGATATTATCACCTCCACTAACACAGGCTCACCGATTGTCAACAAAGATAAATCACTTTCAGCCGAAGCGTACCGCAATATCGCGCGTCGTATTTTAGGCGAAGAGGTCGAATTTTTAGATATTCGTGTGAAGAAAGGACTGATGGCAACCTTGAAAGGAATGTTCAAATGAGTTTCTTTGACACTCTTTTTGGTCGTTCTAAACCTACCGCAGATGTGGCAAAAAATCGTCTGAAAATCATGCTTGCCCATGAGAGAGCCAGTTGTAAATTGCCTTATATGGATGATTTGCGCAATGATCTCATTGCCGTCATTCGCAAGTATACCAAAGTTGAAGATGTAAAAATTACCTCTCAAACGAATCAAAATATTGAGTTATTAGAAGTCGAAGTCATTCTTGGAAAGTAAGTGTATTGATGGTAAAAAAGATTAAAGAAAAACGCCCAAAAAAAGAGACGCCTTCGTTGAATGAGATCAAATCAGCTAAGCTTAAAAAGTACAGCCTTATCTTAATGCTCATTTTAACCCTCAGCATGATTGCTTTTGGAACCTATTTGTATATGACGACCTCGTATCAGCATTACAAAATAGTGCAAAAAGATCAAAAAGCGTCTAGCGATGCGTTAATGCAGAAGATGAAGCAGATGCTTGATGAGGAAAAAGCGCGTCAAGCGACACTGCCACCTCCTCCTTCTCCTGTGGCTGAAACCAATGTCTCAACCGTTGTTGAAAACAATCAAAGCAGTGAAAAACCTCTTGAAAACAATGAGACGCATGTCGTCCAACAGACTCCTGAAGAGGAGAGCAAAGCGCAGGAACGCTCCGAAGTACATGACTATGAGCGCAGTCTCAAAGAGAGTGGCAAACCTGCTCGTCCTCATGACATTGTGCGTAAAAAATATCCCGAAGGTACAACGCCTAGGCTTGCCATTATCATCGATGATGTCTCGTTTCCTTGGCAAACGCGTTCGATAAAAGAGATTCCTTACAAAGTAACGCCTTCGTTTTTTCCACCCACCAAAGGGCATCCTGAAACGGTACGCATGTCACATGAGTTTCCGTTTGCGATGATTCATCTTCCGATGGAGTCGAAAAACTACTCGTCACCTGAACCTGAAACGCTCAATATTGTCGATTCGAGCGAGGTGATCGAAAAGCGCATCAAACGCATCAAAGAGTGGTTCCCTCAAATTATCTATTACAATAACCATACGGGTGGATCGTATACAGCGGATTATAACGCGATGGATCGTTTGGTAAAAGTGCTCAAAGAAAATGGGCTCATTTTTGTCGATAGCCGTACCGTTGGCAACTCGAAAGCGCCTGAAATTACGAAAAAATACGGGATGTTTCTCTACTCGCGTGATGTCTTTTTGGACAATTCACTCGATAAAAACTTGATTCGCATTCAGCTCAAAGAGGCTGTAACGAAGGCTAAGAAATTTGGTTATGCCATTGCCATTGGGCATCCACACAAAAATACCTTAGAGGTTCTTAGGGATTCCAAAGATCTTTTAAACGGTGTGGAAATGGTCTATCTGAAAGATTTGTAATGATTCAAACGATAGACTTTCACGTCCCTGAATTGGAGATGATGAAAGTCTATCCCAATCCTCTTTTCGCTCTGGGCAATCTTGCCCTTCTCAAACGCCCTAAAATCTCCATCGTTGGCACACGCCACCCCATTACGTACACAAAAATTTACACCCAAGAACTGGCTCAAAAACTCTCCAATGCGGGTGTCTGCATCGTGAGCGGAGGTGCGCAAGGGGTTGATGGTATCGCGCACCAAGCAGCAGGCATTTCCAATACCATTATGGTCGCAGGAACGGGGTTAGATATTCGCTACCCTGCTTTACATGTAAAGCTGATTGAAGGTATCGAAAAAGAGGGGTTGGTGCTCAGTCAATTTGAAGCAGGACAGCCTTCAATGAAGTGGAATTTTCCGCTGCGCAACGAATTAGTCGTCGCCCTTGGTGAGGTACTGATTGTTACCCAAGCCGATCTTAAAAGTGGCACGATGCACAGCATCGAATTTGCGCTTAAAATGCAAAAGCCCATTTATGTCCTTCCGCACCGTTTGGGTGAGAGCGAAGGAACGAATTGGCTTTTGAAACAAAACTTAGCGACGCCACTGCATGACGTGGACTCGTTTGTTGCACAGTTTGGGCAGAGTGATCTTACATGTAAGGATGAATTTTTAAATTATTGCTCTACGCAACCGCTCTACCATGAAGCCGTGGAAAAATACGCGGATAAAGTATTTGAATATGAATGTTTAGGTAAAATTAGGGTTGAAAATGGGCGCATCAAGCGCGCGTAAAGGAAGAGCATGGGTTTTGAATGGATTGTGGCTTTTTTAGTGCTAGGATTGGTCGTTGGGTTTATGGCGGGGCTTTTAGGAATTGGCGGAGGTGGCATTATGGTGCCTATGCTGACGTCGATTTTCTTGGCACAAGGCGTTCCTGTGGAGCAAGTGGTGCATATGGCACTTGGAACCTCGATGGCTTCCATCATCTTTACCTCGTTTGCGAGTATGCGCGCACACCATAAAAAAGGTGCGGTGATGTGGAATGTGGTCAAATACATGGCAGGCGGCGTCGTCATTGGAACCTTTGCAGCAACGTTCTTAGCCACCTACATGAAATCCGTGCAATTGGCGATCTTCTTTGCCATCTTTATGGCGTATGTTTCGATTCAAATGGCGATCGATAAAAAACCCAAACCGAGTCGCGAACTCTCCACGCCTCCATCGCTTTTTGGCGCAGGTTCGTTTATCGGCATCATTTCTGCATTGGTCTCCATCGGTGGAGGATCTCTCACTGTGCCCTATCTTGTGTGGCAAAATGTGGATCTTAAACGTGCGATTGCGACCTCTGCGGCGATTGGATTTCCTCTCTCCATCGCAGGAACTGTGGGCTACGTTCTCAATGGCATGCTACACGCTGAAGCAGGGTCTGATATGATGTTAGGGTTTGTCTATCTTCCAGCCGTTGTGCTGATCTCCCTCGTCAGTTACTTTACCGCTCCGTTGGGGGCGAAAATGGCGCATACCCTTCCTGTTGGCAAGCTCAAAAAGATTTTTGCGTTGCTTTTAATGCTTCTAAGCATCAAGATGCTCAGCTCCGTCATTTAGCGTTACATGTAAAAGGGTTAAGATGGCATTGGAAAAAGTCAAAGCTTATTTTAGAACGCAGGGGATGGAAGAGCGCGTCATTGAGTTTCAAGCATCCAGTGCAACGGTTGAACTTGCCGCTATGGCATTGTGTTGTGCGCCTGAGCGTATTGCTAAAAGTCTCTCGTTTTATGCAGAAGAAGGTGCTATACTCATCGTGGTTGCAGGCGATGCAAAAGTGGATAATCAAAAATTTAAAGAGCAGTTTAACCTCAAAGCCAAGATGCTTAAAGCAGAAGATGTTGAGCCCCTTATCGGGCATGGCATCGGGGGCGTGTGCCCTTTTGGGGTTAATGAAAAAGTACATGTTTATCTCGATATTTCGCTCAAACGCTTTGATATGGTCTATCCTGCCGCAGGAAGTTCTAACAGTGCAATTGCATTAGATTTAGAAGCTTTAGAAGTGCATTCCAAAGCCTTGAGCTGGGTGGATGTCTGTAAAAACTGGCAGAATTAGCCTTATATGTAACAAAGGAAAGATAATGCAAAGAAGAGGTTGTTTATGGGCTCTTCTCGTGCCATCATTGCTCTTATGCGCTACGACACGCGATCTTTTTGAAGAGAGCAAACCTGCGATGGTGAGCACCTGTATGGAGCGCGTTGAGATTAATAATAGTCTCACGCCTGTTGATCTGTTTAAATCCAGTGCGATCTGTGTTGAAGAAAAAAAATACGCTGAGGCGGTTGATCTTTATCTGGTCGCTACGGCGTACGGCTATTTTGACAGTGCCCGTGTGATTGATAAAAGTACAAGAGACACGCTAGAATCGCTCAAAACAGAGAATTTTGGCCCCCTTGATGCGAGTAAACGCAACCAATTTGCCGAAGCCTTGCGCGCTAGATTGGACGATATGAAATCCAGCTGTCGATTTTTAGAACAACTAGGAAGTCCCTCATACTACCCCAAATACATGGTTCAAAACGGTGTCACACGCGGCGATGGACTTATCTTAAATTATGATGCGAAAGCATTGTGGCAAGAGACACGGAGCGATTATTTGAGATGCCCGTAAAATAGAATAACAAGGCGATTTTATGTATGCAACGTCTTCATATGATATTTTTTTGAGATTTCACCGTAAATTATGGGATATGCTCTTTGTGGGATTTTTTTGTATAACACTTTCCTATGCTGACACGACAAATAATGATTGGGTGAGAGTGTATGACGGTAAAATTGCAGAAATTTATCTTCAAAGTGACACGACAATGGATTCAACTCCCATTTCTTTAGATAAAGTCATTATTGCTATCAGTGCTGATCCAAAAGAGAAAGAGTATGTTGATAGAAACAGTCCGTTGATTCTTGTAGAATATATGACAGGCAAACGAAGCAAAGCTGGGTGTATTTATACTCCAAATGGATTAGATATCTTCAAAAATTTTGTAGGTTTTGCCTCAGATGAATGTAAAAAAATACAAGGATTAGAAAAGGTTCAAACAGCATTCAATAAATGCAATGAAAAACATTATGATGCTTTTTTTGTGTCATTTGACCTTTCTCAAACACGATGCTTAAATGGACTCGATGGAGACGATGACGTACATCGTGAAAATCTCTCTATTAAACCTTCTCATAAAGATGACTATGTTATTGCAACATGGTCTAGTTTTGATAGTAACTATAAAAAAATCCCATCTTCTGAGTTTAAAAATTATTATAGAGCTGAACGTGGTTTTATTCGTAACTATTATAATACATACCAGAATAAAATTTTTGGGGGAGAAGATTATGGTCAGCCTTTTGGATGCTTTACAAAAGAGGTACCTAAAAACTATGCTTATGACAGTTCATTTTATGTTGAGATGAATGACCCTTATGATCATGTGGCATTATGGCAAAAGCAATATCTCATTAAAACAAAGGGTTTTTATGATAGCGACCTTTGGTGGGCATGGCGAGTGATAGATGAACCCATTAGCATTGGAATAAATCTCAATGATGGAACGGCACTTTTAAAAGGAGTGAGTAGTATTTTAAGAGTGCGCTATGTTGATGGAGAGACAAAAGCACCTGAATCTATCGTAAAAGTTAAAGAACCAAGTGAGATACGAGCTTACTTTAATAAGCATGGCGGATTGCAAAATTGCACAGGAGAAGACATAGCAGCTTGTGGGAGTTGTAGTCTTGATTATGTCCCTAAATACCCAGAAAGCGAAAAATTAACACGAGAAGATTTTTATAAAACGATTATTGAAGCTACTGATAAAATCATTCAAGAATTCTTTGAGCAAGGAGATAAATAATGGCACTCATTTATCTTCCTAATCCTTTACATGTAAAGCACTAAAGATAACGTTTTGCTAGACCACCCAGAGAGGTCTCTTTGTACTTCGTGTTCATATCTTTTCCCGTTTCGACCATCGTTTGGATGATCTCATCGAAGCTTACTTTATGCGCTCCATCGGTGTAGGAGGTGTACTCCGCCGCGTCAATGGCGCGGATCGCCGCAACCGCGTTGCGCTCGATGCAGGGTACTTGCACGTAGCCAGCGATGGGATCGCACGTCATGCCAAGGTGATGCTCTAGCCCCATCTCCGCGGCATAATCAATCTGTTGCAAATTGCCGCCAAAGAGGTACGATGCCATGCCTGCTGCCATCGAACACGCTACGCCTACTTCGCCTTGACAACCTACTTCTGCGCCTGAAATGGAGCCATTAAACTTCACGATATTTCCCAAAAGCCCTGCAACGGCAAGGGCGCGTAGACAATCGGTTTGATCTAAATTGTACAGCTCTTTGAGATAACGAAGCACGGCTGGAACGACGCCACAGGCACCGCACGTCGGTGCAGTCACGACGATGTTGCCCGAAGCGTTCTCTTCGCTCGTGGCAAGGGCATAGGCGAAGATGATCCCATGCGCTCGTTTTTCTTCTTTGCGCGCTTTGGCAAAGAACTTGGAGGCTTTCCTTGGGTATTGGAGGATGCCTGGCAGGACGCCTGATTGTTTTAAGCCTCGATCGATCGTGGTTTGCATACTCGCCCACACTTCGGCAAGATACTCCCAGATCGCTTCACCTTCGTACGTTTCGACGTATTGCCACAGCTCTTTGTGCTCATCATGGCACCACTGCATAATGGCATTAAACGATGTGAGCGGATAGATCGAAGGCTCAGAGATAGGATTTTCACCTGCTTCTTTAAGCGCGCTACCGCCTACACTGTAGACTTCCCACGAGCCTAAAAGTTCTTGTTTATCATTGAAGGCTTCAAACAACATGCCATTGGAGTGAAAGGGTTTTGTGATGTCGGGGCGAAAGAGGATTTCAACACCTACTGAGGCGAGGGCTTGATGCAGGGCGTCGTCGGTTAAGTGACCTTTGCCTGTTGCGGCGAGTGAGCCAAAAAGGGTTACGCGGTATAACGAAGCGTTAGGAAAGCGTTTTTTAAAGATCGTCCCCGCATTAAAAGGTCCCATCGTGTGGCTTGAAGAGGGTCCATGACCTATACAGTAAAATGTTCTAAGTGATTGCATGACACACCTTTTGGCACGAAAAATTGTGGTGGATTATAGCACAGAATACGCTTTACATGTAAAGAGAAAAAGAGCGCTTTAAATCAATCTTGGATAGAATAAATGAATTCCAACAAATGAGTTTTATGTGAAAAAAATGGCAAGTATTGATATTGGGTTAAAGCGTATTGGTGTAGCACTTTGTTTGAGCTTAGGCATCGTATCCCCGCAAGAGGCGATACTGCGTAAAAACCGTGACCAAGCTGCACACGATGTCGATGCTTTTTTAAATGAGTGGAACATCGAGCTTTTGGTTGTGGGGCTTCCCAAAGGTGGCAGTAGCAGTGACGAGATGGAGAGGCGCATCAAACATTTTGTGAGTTTGCTAAAATTTAGCGGCGAAGTTGTCTATCAAGATGAGTATGGTTCTAGCAATGAAGCCAAAGAGATGATGCAAGGCGTTGTGCGTCAAAAGCGCGATGGGCGCATCGACTCGATGGCGGCTAAAGTGATTTTGGAGCGCTACTTGGACGCGTTAAAGGCAAGCCATGGTTGAGCTTGAAGTCGCCGAAATTATCGGTACCATTGCATTTGCGCTGAGTGGTTTTTACGTGGCGGTCAAGGAAAAACTTGATCTTTTGGGCATTTTTATCGCTTCGTTTTTAACGGCACTTGGCGGTGGATTGGTGCGTGATATGCTGTGTGATCGTGCTCCGTACACCTTTACGCATCTCATGCCTTCTATTTTGGTGATTGCTGTGATTCTTTTGAGCACGCTTCTAAAACTTCACCTAAAAGGGGAGATAGAGAAAAAGTTTTATTTTATTATCAGCGATACATTGGGGCTGGTTTCATTTTCGATTTCAGGGGCACTCATTGCTCTGCAAGTGGAGTTTAACTTTTTTGGTGTCGTGCTGATGGCGCTCGTAACCGCCGTGGGTGGTGGTGTCATAAGGGACATCTTGCTCAACCGCGTACCATTGCTTTTGATCAGTGAATTTTACGGCACCGTTTCGCTGTTAGTCGGGGCGATTTTATTTATCTTTGCGCAGTTTGACATCAGCGGCTATTTGCCTGTGATGGTTGTTTTTGCCTTTGGCGTGGCGTTACGGTTGTTGGCGTATTACAAACAGTGGCATTTGCCAAAAATTGGGTAAGGTTTTTTTCGCTATAATGGCGTTTTTTTAGAGGAGTAGATCATGGATTTTGAAACAATGGATAAAGAGTATGTGTTGCAGACGTATGCGCGAAACTATGTCAATTTTAAACACGGCATCAACGCAACCCTTTTTGATGATAAAGGAAGAGATTATATCGATTTTACGAGCGGTATAGGTGTGGTGAGTGTGGGGCATGGCAATCAACGACTTGCCGATGCGATCAGTGATCAAGCACGCCATATTATCCATACATCCAATCTTTACATGATTGAACCCCAAGCGAAGCTCGCTAAAAAAATCTGTGAACTTACAGGCTATGATGTGGGCGTTTTCTTTGGAAACTCAGGCGCTGAAGCGAATGAAGGTGCCATTAAACTCGCACGAAAGTATGGTGAGAAAAAATTTGCCAATAAAAAATACAAAGTCTTAACCCTAGAGCATTCGTTTCATGGACGTACCATAACAACGGTGAAAGCCACAGGTCAAGAGAGTTTTCATAAAACGGCTTTTGCTCCGTACCCAGCGGGATTTTCATACACAAAAGAGATCGCAGATCTTTACAATGCGATTGATGATGAGACGGTTGCTGTCATGATCGAACTCGTGCAAGGCGAGGGTGGCGTTAAGGCGTTTCCTAAAAAAGATATTCAAGATTTGGCAAAATTTTTAAAAGAGAAAGAGATTTTGCTTATCATCGACGAAGTCCAAAGCGGCGTCTTTAGAAGCGGTGAATTTTTAGCCACAAGTCTGTATGAAATTGAGCCAGACATCATCACGCTTGCCAAAGGATTAGCCGGTGGTGTGCCTATTGGCGCGGTGATTAGCAAGCACAAAGACATTTTTGAAGCAGGCGATCACGGCAGTACATTTGGCGGAAATTTCCTCTCCACACGCGCAGGACTCGAAGCACTGGCGATTTTGGAAGAGTACAAACAAAGTGGGATGCTGGATGAAGCGCTCATCTATTTTGATGCAAAACTCAAAGTTACATGTAAAGCGTTTCCGACACTTTTTGAGAGTGTTGAGGGACTTGGTTTGATGCGTGGCATTAAGTGTCAAAGTGGCGATATTTTGGCAAGTGTCATCAAAAAAGCGTTTGAGCAGGGCGTGTTGGTTCTCAAAGCGGGCAAAAATACGCTTCGATTCTTACCTCCACTCACGATCTCAAAAGAGGAGATCGATGAGGGCTTTAAACGTTTAGCGAGTGCGTGTAGCACGCTTTTATAAAAGAGAAACGTGAACTTTAGCGCCTACATGCAAGCGTGGCTTTACGGCGAGCAGGGCTACTACAGCAATGTGCGTACCATCGGAAAAGAGGGTGACTTTTACACCGCTGTGAGTACGAGCATGTTCTTTGGTGGAACGATTGCCAAGCGGCTGATTTCAACGATTGAGAGCGGGTTTTTAAGCCCTGCTTGCAGTGTCGTTGAGATCGGCGCGCACAAAGGCTATTTACTTGCCGATATGATCCAATTTATCTACACCCTCAAACCCGAACTGCTTCAAACCCTAACCTTTGTCATTGTCGAGCCCTTTGCTGCGAATCAAACGATGCAAAAAGCCTACTTTGAAGAGGCGTTTGGCGATGCTATAAAGCTTTTACATGTAAAGAGTTTGGAAGCATTTACATGTAAAGAGGCGTTCTTTGTGGCAAATGAGATTTTTGATGCGTTTTCCTGTGAGCTGATCAAAGACGATCAGATGCTTTTCGTTGAAAATGGAAAAGCTTTTTTTGAAACGATGGATGATTTTACATGTAAAAAAGCCAAAGCGTATGGTATTACCAAAGGGGAACTCTGTTTGGGGTATGAGCCTTTTGCAGAGGCAATGGCGCGATGTTCTGAGCGTTTTGAATTTATCACGTTTGATTATGGCGATAAAGAGGCACGAAATGATTTTTCACTGCGTGTGTATGCCTCTCATCAGGTCTATCCTTTTTTCGCACTGAGCGATTTGGTGGAAGAGAAACTGCGTGAAAAAAGCGATTTTAATGCCTTTTTTGCGCACTCCGACATCACCTATGATGTCAACTTTAGCCATCTTTTTTTAGCATTTGAAAAAAGTGGCATTCGCGTGCATGAACACGCTACGCAGGTAAAAGCCTTGGTCGATTTTGGCTTAGTGGAGCTTTTAAAACTGTTTGCCAAAAACGTTTCGAAAAAGCAGTACGAGCGTGAGATGAATAAAATTAAAACCTTGATCGATCCTTCGTTTATGGGAGAGCGGTTTAAAATGGCATGTTTTCGCAAAGGAGAAGTGGGATGCAGTTGATTATTAACGGTGAAAAAAAAGAGAGTGGGGCAAAGAGCATTCAAGCGCTTTTGGATGAACTGGGAATTGAGAGCAAAGTGATGGCGGCGGCGGTGAATATGAACGTCGTCAAAAAAGAGCTGTGGGAAAGTTACGAACTGAACGAAAATGACAAAGTTGAATTTTTACAGTTTGTCGGTGGTGGCGCTTAGTGGGAGAGTTTTTTGGAGTTTTTTTTGCCTTCAATGACCGCTACTGCAATCGCAAAACCGTTGTCGTGAGTAATGGAAAGCGAGAGATCGGTGATGGCATACGCTTCGATGAGATGCGCTGAGAGCGTGAAAAAAGGTGCATTTTTAGCATCTTTGTAGAGTTTAATATCCATAAAGCCGCACTGTGCACTGATGCCGATGCCAAGCGCTTTGGAAACCGCCTCTTTGGCTGCGTAAAATCCAGCCGCTGTTGCATCACTTTTTGCTAAGAGTATCTCTTCAGGGGATAAAAATTTAACAAGCGCCTTGTCTCCAAAGCGCTTTTTGAGTTTGGTGATTCGCTCAACACTAACGAGGTCTACGCCAATCATTGAACCACGAAGTCGGTAAAGTAAATATTTTTAACTTGTCCATCGGAAAGATTTTCATTGATCTTATCAAGAACCTCTTCTTTGAGCTTATCTTTGCCCTTTAAGGTACTGATCTCTTCAAAGGTTTTAGAAGAGAAGGTACGAATGATGATGTCACGAATCAACGATTTTTTATGATCCATCTCAGGTTGCAGTTTTGCATCACTGAGTTCCAAATCAACAGCAACTTTTAAAAAACGGTTACCGCTTTCGCTAAGTAAGTTTACAACAAATTGCGCCATCGGGTACATTGGACCAATCGTTAAATGATCGGTTGATTTTTTGCTACTGCTTTTTTTCTTCTCAACTTTTGCATCTTGAGAAGAGGGTATTGAGGCTGCTACTTCGTCATCGTTGTTTCCTAAGAGGAAAAATGCCGCTGCACCGCCACCAATGAGAAGAACAACTAAAAGAACAACGACAATGATAAGCACCATATTGCTTTTAGATTTTTTTTCAACTGCTCCATCGCCATCTTCAGGTTTTTTAGCCATTCGTTATCCTTTTACATGTAAATATACTTTGCCTGTATATCGTTTGATTTCGTGAAAAATTTACATCCATTCGATTAATTTCGAAACTTCATCAATATTATAACACTTGAGCCCCTCAATTGTCTCCAAGGGAAGGGACGGAACGACCGCTTTTTCAAACTGTTGCGACTTCGCCTCTTTGAGTCTCAGGTCAAGGTTGAAGATGTCGCGCACATCCCCAATCAATGAGACTTCACCGATAAAAACGGTATCTTTGCTAATCGGTCGGTTACGGTACGAGCTAATGATCGCCGCGATGATAGCAAGATCCGCCGATGTTTCGCTGATTTTGATACCTCCCGCAATGTTGATATAGACATCGTACTGGTTAAAAGGAAGGTCAAGTTTGCGCTCCAACAGAGCTAAAAGCATCGTAAGGCGGTTGAGCTCATAGCCTGTGGCACTGCGCTTAGGGTTGGGATAGCCACTGTCACTGACCAGTGCTTGCACTTCCAAAACGATTGGACGGCTTCCTTCCATCAAAACGGTGATAGCAGAGCCCGCTTGTGCTTTGCCCCGGGTAAAAAACTTCTTGGAGATGTCTTTTGCACTGACTAAACCCGCTTTGGTCATCTCAAAAATGCCCACTTCGCTGGTTGTTCCAAAACGGTTTTTAAATCCACGAAGCAGACGAAGTTCTCGTGAAGAATCCCCTTCAAAATAAAGAACCGTATCGACCATGTGTTCAAGCACGCGAGGCCCTGCGATGGAGCCTTCTTTGGTGATGTGCCCGATGATAAAAATAGCGATATTTTTATCTTTCCCGTAACGCATCAGCTCAAAGGTGATCTCACGCACCTGCGAAACACTTCCGGGAGCCGAAGCCACTTTTTCGCTGTAAATCGTTTGAATGGAGTCGATAATGAGCACTTCAAAAGCGTGCGTTTCGAGCTCTTTAAAAATCGTGTCAAGCCTGATTTCGGAGAGTAAATAAAGATTGGGGTAGTTGCTATCCACGCGGTTCGCACGTAGTTTGATCTGACTTGAAGACTCTTCGCCACTGACGTAGAGAACTTTTTTTCCCTCTTTGGCAAGATTGCCTGCGATCTTTAGCAGTAGGGTCGATTTACCTACCCCTGGGCTTCCACCAATCAGTGTCAAACTTCCTTGAACGATGCCTCCACCAAGCACTAAATCAAGTTCGCGGTCACCCGAGCTGTAACGCTCAACCTGCTCAAAACTGACTTCTGTGATCGGAATGGCACTACTTTGGGTGTGGGTCGTTGGCTTGGAGTTGATCTCTTTAAGGACTTCTATCTGCTTTTCACTGAGTTCAATGTACTCATCCCATGCACCACAATTGGGACATTTTCCAAGCCATTTGGCACTTTGGTGACCACAGGCTTGGCACTCGAAAAGGATCTGTTTTTTAGCCATGAGTTTGCGTGAAAATGGAGTCTAAAATGGTGTCGATGTAATCATCTGAATTAAACGGAATCAGATCATCTTTTCCCTCACCCACGCCCACATAAATGATAGGAAGCTCTAACGCTTTGGCGATGCCAAACAGTGAACCACCTTTTGCGGTACCATCAAGCTTAGTGATGATAATCGCATCGATGCTGATCATCTCATGAAAGGCTTTGGCTTGGTTAATCGCAGACGTACCTTGCGTGCCATCTAAAATGAGAATTTTACGGTGTGGGGCTCCGCTGAGCGCTTTATCGCAGATACGCACGATTTTTTTGAGCTCATTGGCAAGGTTGACTTGGTTGTGCAGGCGTCCTGCGGTATCGATGATGACGTGATCGATTTTTTTAGCTATGGCAGAGCTAATCGTATCGTACGCTACAGCGGAAGGATCGTGCCCTTGTTGGGTGTAGATGATGCCCACATCAATCTTTTCTGCCCAGCTTTTGAGCTGTTCAATCGCTGCGGCTCTAAACGTGTCAGCAGCACCCAAAAGCACGCTTTGGTTCTCTTTTTTGTAGTTGTGCGCGAGCTTGGCAATCGTCGTCGTTTTTCCTGCACCATTCACGCCAATGACGAGTTCTACAAAAGGATTTTGTTCTGTTTGAGCAGATGTTGTGTCGTATTTAAAATAGGCTTTTAGAACACGTTTGACATCGTCACGTACTACGAATTGAGAAGGCGGAAGATAGTAGATGATCTCTTCAACCAGTTCATAAGGAATGTCGGATTCGATTAAGATCTCTTCTAAAAGTGTTTTGTCGATTTTTTCGACTTTTTCAGGCAATATCTCTTTGATCGCACCGAGTGTTTTATCGAGTCCTTTTTTAATAAAGCTAAACATTAGAGCACTTTTTTGATGTCAGCGTCAATCATCTCTTCAGGAATCGCCCCTACGTAATGGGTTGAGTATTTGCCATTCTTGTCATACAAGAACATAAGGGGAATGTTTTTAACACCACCCGCACTTTGTGCCAGTTTAAAGTTTTCAATACTATTGGTGATAATGTAATTAATATTGTTGTATTTGATAAAGCTATTGATCTCTTCATTGGATTTATTCTCTTCTAAAAGAACACTTATGATGACAAAATTGTCTTTATATTTCTCTTGAAGGCTATTCAGATGGGGAATTTCAGCCTTACACGGAGGGCACCATGTGGTAAAAAAGTTGACTAAAACGACTTTATTCTCAAATCCAGCAAAACTAAATCCTTTATCAACTGACGTAACAACAATCTCTTTGCCAGAAACATCTTGCAGTACAATTTTTTCACTTTTAGTCTCTTTATTAGCGTTAGAAGCGTTAGTGTCCGCTTTCTTTTTTTCAGAAGAACACCCATTAAAAAAGAGCATAGAAGATGCGATAAACAGAGCAAACCAAAATTTCATTATGATCCTTTTAATGCAGAGTGTGTATGAAACTCTGCTTGATACGCTTTCTAAGCAAAGCCTAAAAAGCTACGTTAGCCACTGGGGCGCTTAAGCTTGCCTCAAATGAGACAGAGACTTCTTGCAAAACGGCACGAAGTCTATTATAATGGCTATGATTGTATAAAAACATGCCTTAAAGTGACAACAATGCAAAAAATTAAGTTCGAGACCAAGTCGGATTTTCGCTCCTTCGCGCGGGCAAAACTAAACTTCGTTCACAATGCTTATAAACGTGATAAAATCATTGAAAAACAGATTTTGGAGATGGTCTATCGCCTTAAAGCACGCTCTATTTTACTCTATGTCTCATTGCCTATAGAAGCCAGTACACGGGGCGTTATCGCTACATGTAGACGAAGAAAATGTAACGTTTATGTTCCGTTTATGGAAGGTATTAGTTTCAAGATGGTAAAATGGAGATTGCCTTCAAGTAAGAAAACATTTAACATCGAAGAGCCTAAAAACTCGTTTGCTGTTAAACCAAAAATTGATTTTGCGATAGTGCCTGTCATAGGGGTTGATGGGGCATTCAAACGAATTGGTTTTGGTAAAGGGATGTACGATCGTTTTTTTGCATCGCTTGAGCCTAAACCTCCAATAGCATTTGTTCAAAGGGAGTTTTGTATGACACAAAGCCTAATATGCGAACCACATGATATTGCAGCAGATATTTATTTAACCCCCTATAAAACTATTATTCAAAGAGGGACAAATGGTCTTAGAGTCATTAGCGGTCGGCGGCGCTGCATTAGCAAGCGGCGTTGTAGGATTTTTCATCGCCAAAAAGATGGAAGCTGCCAATTATGAAATACATGTTGCCCAAGCAAGGGCCAAAGCCATTGAACACGAAGCGGAACTCATCCTTAGTAGCAGTAACATTAAGGTTAAAGAGGCTGAACTAGAGGCGAAACGCAAATACGAAGATCGTACGATCACGCTTAAAAAAGAGCACTCTGAAAAAATGTTAGAGCTGGATAAAAAAGAGCGTGGCTACAAAGAAGAGCTTCGAAAAATAACCAAAGATCGTGAAGATCTTCAACTCTTTCAAAACAATGCCAATGCGCTTTTTGATGAGGGAGCGCAGCTCAAAGAGGAGTACACCACGAAAGTGAATGAAGCACTTTTAGTGTTGGAACGCTCGTCTGGGCTCACACAAAATGAAGCCAAAGAGATCGTTTTAGCCAAAGTTGAAGAGCAATCTCGCGCCGAGATCGCCCATACGGTGAGACGTCTCGAAGAAGAGGCGAAACAAGATATAAAACGTCGTGTTAACTACATCTTAGCGCAAGCAACGACCCGTTTTGCAGGGGAATTTGCGGCTGAGCGTCTGATTAACGTGGTCAATATTAAAGATGACGAACTCAAAGGGCGCATTATTGGTAAAGAGGGTCGTAATATCAAAACCCTTGAGATGCTTTTAGGCGTTGACATCATCATCGATGATACGCCAAATGCGATCATCTTGAGTAGCTTTAACCTCTACAGACGCGCGATTGCGACCAAAGTGATTGAGCTGTTGGTTCAAGACGGACGTATTCAGCCTGCGCGAATTGAGGGTATTTATGAGAAAGTCAAAGATGAATTTGACCAAAGTTTGACTGAAGAGGGCGAGAATATCGTCATTGATCTAGGTCTTACAAAAGTGCATCCAGAGCTTGTGAAACTGATCGGGCGTCTTAAATTTAGAGCCAGTTACGGTCAAAATGCCCTTGGTCATTCCCTTGAAGTGGCGCATTTGGCAGGTATTATCGCGGCTGAAACGGGTGGCGATGTTCTATTAGCGCGTCGTGCAGGAATTCTTCACGACATCGGTAAAGCCTTGACACATGAGACAGCAGGTAGCCACGTTGATTTGGGTGCTGAGATTTGTCGTCGTTATAAAGAGCACGATGTGGTCATCAATGCTATCTTTGCGCACCACGGACATGAAGAGCCAACTTCGGTTGAATCCGCAGCCGTATGTGCCGCCGATACGCTCTCAGCGGCGCGTCCAGGAGCCAGAAGAGAAGTGCTTGAGAGCTTCTTGAAGCGTGTTCAAGACATTGAAGAGATTGCGAAAAGTAAACCGGGTATTAAACAAGTGTACGCAATCAATGCGGGTCGTGAAATTCGTGTCATTGCCAATGCCAAGTTGATCAATGATGACGAAGCCGTTTTACTTGCCAAAGAGATTGCGCAAGAGATTGAGAGCAAAGTTCAGTATCCTGGTGAGATTAAAGTCAATGTCATCAGGGAAATTCGCGCCATCGACTTCGCACGCTAGAGCTTTTTACATGTAGAGGTGTAAAGCCTCTGCATGACTGCTTTTGAATGGAACACTATGCAAAAACACTACACGTTCAAAACCCTTTTTCACGAAGTCAAACAGTATAAAAAAGAGCTGATTTTAGCCAATGTGGTCGCTTTTTTAGCCGTGCTGGTAAGTACACCAGTACCTCTTTTGATGCCAATGTTGGTGGATGAAGTTTTACTTGGTAAAAAAGGATTTGTGACACATGTTGTTGATGGGTTTTTCGGTTTTCCAAACCCTGCTTATGTTTACATCGTTACTGTCTTAGCCGTTGTTGTGACGCTGAGATTTCTTTTTTTTCTTTTGAACTATCTGCAAACGAAACTCTTTACGATTGTCTCTAAGAACATCGCTTTTAAAATACGCACCAATGTTTTAGGTCATCTCAGTCATGTTGCGATGAACCAATTTGAATTTTTTGGCTCAGGGAAAGCAGCATCATTGCTCGTTACCGATGTTGAAACAATCGATAATTTCTTGGGTGTTTTTGTCAGCCGTCTCATTATCTCTGTACTGACCATTTTGGGTGTGGGGGCAGTTTTGCTGATGATTCATTGGCAATTGGGGTTTTTTATCTTGGTGTTGAACCCAGTGGTCATCCTTTTTACCACCAAACTCGCCAAAAAAGTGGCAAAGCTCAAAAAAGAGCAAAACAAAGCGTTTGAACTTTTCCAAGATACGCTCTCTGAAACGCTTGATATGTTCGTGCAAATTCGTGCAACCAACAAAGAGAGGCTTTTTTTTGATAAAGTCGAAGCGCATGCAGAAGCGATCAAAGAGAGTTCTATTATTTATGGCTATAAAAGTGATGGGGCGAACCGCCTCTCTTTTCTTATCTTTCTCTCAGGTTTTGAGCTTTTTCGAGCGGCGAGTATTTTTGTGGTGGCGTATACGGAGCTAAGCATTGGTTCCATGCTCGCCATTTTTGGGTATTTATGGGTGATGATGGGACCGATTCAAGACATTTTAAACATCCAATACGCATACCATAATGCAGGCAAATCCCTAACCCGTATCAACGAGATTTTAGAGCTCAAAGCAGAAGAGCGAGGCTTACATGTAAAGAATCCTTTTGTGAAAAATAGCACCAATGCGATTGAACTTAAAGGGGTAAGTTTTAGTTATGATGGTGGCAAGCAAATCCTTGAAAGCATTGATCTTACCATTCCAAAAGGGTCAAAAATCGCTATAATAGGCGCAAGTGGAAGTGGCAAAACCACACTGGCGCATCTGCTGGTTGGGCTGTATCCTTTGGATGAGGGCGATATTTTCTTTGATGGCATTTCGGTTAAAGAGATAGGGCTTGATGTGGTGCGTGAACATCTCTTCTTGGTGCTTCAAAACCCACAACTTTTTAATGCAACACTGGCTCAAAACTTAATGATGGATGAAAAAACCGATAAAGCCTTAGTGCATCAAGCACTTCAAATCGCCCAGTTGGAGAGTTTTGTGGATGAGTTGCCTGATGGACTGCAAACCCAAATAGGTAAGCATGGTATTAAGCTCTCAGGTGGGCAACGTCAGCGTCTAAGCATCGCTCGCATGGTGCTCCAAAATCCCAATGTGGTTATTTTAGATGAATCCACGTCGGCGCTGGATGTGCATACGGAGATGAAGCTTTTTGATGCACTTGAAAATTACCTTGTGGGCAAAACGACGATCATCATCGCCCACAGGCTGAGTACGATTAAAAAAGCGGATTTTATCTATGTGATGGATAAAGGACGCATTGTAGAATCAGGTACCCATGAAGCGTTGATGCGCCAAGAGGGCGCATTTTACGAATACGTTATACAAAATAGAAGGAGTAAAGATAATGAAAAAAATATGGTTTAGTCTTATGATAGGTCTTTTAATGACCACAACACTCTTTGCATCAGCAGAAGAAAAATTGCTAGATTCATCCAATGCGCTTAAAAATATGATACGTGATTCTAAAATTAAGATTCCACAAAAGGTGCTTGAGCGTGCCCAAGCCATTGCCATTTTCCCAGGAACGATTGAGATTAGCATGTTTCTAGGCGGTAAAACGGGCAACGGTGTGATGGTTGTGCGCAAAAGTGATGGTTCATGGAGCTATCCGTTCTTTGTCAAACTTGGAGGTGCAGGTCTTGGCTTTCAGCTGGGCGTTGAGAAGAAAGATATTTTGATGGTTTTCCAAAGCAAAGACAGTGTCAAAAAACTGATGAACAACAAAATCACCCTAGGGGCGGATGCTTCCGTTGCAGCAGGTCCTGCGGGAGAGAGTGCGAGTCGAGGAAGTGAAGCTGACTTTAAATCGGAGATCTATACCTATACTAAAACAGAAGGCGCTTTTGTGGGTGTTTCCATTGATGGTTCTGTCATGAACCATGACTATGACCAAAATATTGAGCTGTATGGCAATAACATCACCCCTGAGCAAATTGTAGAATCTGATGGTTTGGTCTCTTCGTATGCGGTTGAGGATTTCCTCAAATCCATACAAAAGCTTACAAACTAAGGATTGGTGTGGAAGATATTTTAAGTTCCCTCTCGACGTATGGATACATCATCCTTTTTCTCTACTCTTTTGGTGGCGGCATGGTCGCCATCATTGCCGCAGGTGTGCTCTGCTATGCTGGTAAGATGGATCTGAGCACGTCCATCGCAGTAGCAGCGTTGGCAAATGTTATTGGTAGCTCTTTTTTATTTTACATGGGACGCTACAACAAAAAAGCATTAATGCCGTACTTCAAAGATCATAAACGCAAATTAGCCCTAAGCCATATTTTGATGAAAAAGTATGGTGACAAGATCATTTTTATTCAGAAATTCATCTATGGGCTGAAAACCTTGGTACCGATGACCATTGGTTTGACCAAGTATCCCCAAACAAAATTTCACATCCTCAACACCCTATCTGCGTGCGTTTGGGCGTTGGTTTTAGGGGTAGGTAGTTACATGGCAGGTGAGCTTTTGATGCGCATTGCCGCCTATTTTTCGGACAATGCCTTTTTAGCACCTTTGATTTTACTCTCCATCATTGGGCTTATCTGGTTTTACTTCCAATCAGCCACAAAAAAGAGGCGTTAAATCGTACTACCACTTCTAAGCGTTCCTATCGCTCTTTGAGATAGGAATGCTTCTCTTAAAATATCTTATTGCTTAAAACAAGCATCTTTTGCTCAAAACGGTTCATAAACTCATTGTAGGCTTTGCGTGAGTGACTGATCGTACAGATTAAACTTTTCATTGAAGGCTCCTCTGTTATAAAATTTTCACTATTGTATACAAAATGAAAAATATGCTACAATAATATTTCAAAATGAAATATTGGAGGACAAAATGCCAAATATTTTAGCAGTTTTACATAAAGTGAAGGATATTCTCTCCCAAGAGTTGGGTGAACGTAAAGTATTTGACAAGGATGTGGCGGAAGCTTTGGGGATCAATCAGCTAACCCTTGCGACGATGAAAAATCGTGCCAAAATTCCCTATAAAGAGATTCTTGAATTTTGTGCGAAACGTAAAATCTCCATTAACTGGCTTTTGTTTGACCAAGTAGTCGAGAGTTTGCAAGCAGAGACCGATAAATTTGCACGTGTGCATTATTTTAGAGATATTTACGCTTCAGCAGGTGGTGGAGCGCTGAATGAAGACGAAGAGGGCGAGATGATGTACCTTGATGAGGAGATCGTTGAAAAGCTCGGAGGACTTGGGATGATTAAGCACATTCAAGCCATCAATGTTTTGGGCGATTCGATGGAGCCAACACTCTTTAGCGGGGATGTGGTGTTCATCAACAAAGAGTATACCAACGCTTTAAAATCAGGTATTTACGTGGTCTCTACGCCTGTGGGATTGTTTATCAAACGCCTTCAACTCCACGCCAATGGCACCGTCGCTTTGGTGTCAGATAACGAAGCGTATGCCCCAGAACTCATCAACGCAGAAGATGTTCAAGTACTTGGCAAAGTGGTTGGAAAGCTCTCTTCTAATATTTAACCCTAGAAGCGCGTAAAGATGCTTACGCGCTCAAACTCTATTTTTGCCTTGACCAATACCCTGCAAGTAAAGCCCCAGAGATGTTGTGCCAAACACTGAAAATGGCTCCTGGAAGTGCGCTCAGCGGTGTGAAATATTTCATAGCGAGTGCGACTGCTAAACCCGAGTTTTGCATGCCTACTTCAATCGCGATTGTTTTGCAAATCGTATGAGAGTACCCAAACCATTTTGCAACATAGTAGCCACTCGCCAATCCTGAGAGATTATGAAGCATGATGCCAAGAACCGTTAAAAAGGCAATATTGGCGATGCGTCCTTGGTTGAGTGCGACAACAATCGCAATAATAAACACAATTGCAATCATTGAAAACGTTGCTAAGTAAGGCTCATAACGTTTAATCGTTGTCTGTAAAAAATAGTTCACAACCACGCCCAAAACAACAGGTGCAAGGACAATTTGTGCGATGCTTAAGAGCATATCTGTCGCAGGAACAGGAACGCTTTGCCCTACATAGAGCAGTGTTAAAAAAGGTGTGGCGACCACGGAAAGCAAGGTTGATGTGAGTGTCATGGTAATGGAAAGTGCGACATCGCCTTTGGCAAGATAGGTCATAACATTTGAAGCCGTGCCTCCTGAAACAGCACCTACAAGAACCATTCCCACCATCAGTTCGGTTGAAAAATAAAATGCTTTTGAGATCAAAAGTGCCGCAAGTGGCATAATGAAAAATTGCAACGCTACGGTTAAAAGAATCGCTTTAGGCGCCTTTAGGACACGTGCAAAATCTTCTAAACGAAGGGTCACACCCATAAAAAACATAATCGCAATCAGCAAGGGTGTAATAGAGCCTTTCATCGGTACGAAAAGCGTTGGCATGTTATACGCTAGCAGTGAAAAAAGAATAGCCCAAAGAGGGAAGAGTGCATTGAGACGATGAATCATAACAATCCTTCTTAAAAAGATGAAGGGATGATTATAACAAAGAAGAGGGGGAATTATGCTAAAGCGGAGCGCAAAAAAGTGTTTACATGTAAAGCGTTACCACTTTACATGTAAGATGAAAATTAAAGTGTTTCTTTGATCTCGATGGTGATCATTGCATCGTTTTGTGCGATGCTATCAAGCACTTTAAAGCTCTCTTTATCCTCTTTTGCGATGGCACCAAAAACGGTGTGAACGCCATCTAAATGAGGACAATCCACAAAGCAGATGAAGAACTGACTTCCACCTGTGTTTGCCCCTGCATGTGCCATTGAAAGAGATCCTCGTTTATGTTTGCTTTTTTGACCTTTGCATTCGCATGCGATGTTCCAACCAGGACCGCCTGTTCCGCGACCGCTTGGACAACCGCCTTGTGCCATAAAGTTTTTGATGACACGGTGGAAAATAAGTCCATCGTAGAATTTGTCATTGGCAAGTGTTGCAAAGTTTGCAACCGCGATAGGAGTCTCTTCAGGATTGAGCTTGATGATAATATCGCCTTTTTCCATCTTGATAATAGCGTATTGAAAAGCAGCCAATTGCTCTTTTGTGTAGTCATAGGTTTTGAGTGCGCTCATTGTTTGAAGCCTTTATGATTAAGTTAGATGTGGATTATAACAAGCGATTCCTATAAGCTCTATTAACTCAGTTTTTTAGCAGGAATGTTGCGGTAAACCAGCACGTTTGAAGGATAGAGTGGATTTTCCAATGGAGGCTCCAAGCGGATGATGCGCTGTAGTATATCGAGTTTGTGGCTCTCTTTCGCAAATTCGACTAAGAGTTTGTCGCCTTTGAAAAAGTGCAAATAAGTAACAAACGATTTTTCCCAATCAATGGCGTTATCCATCTCTTGGTGCGCATCTTTAAAGTGAGCAATGTAGATTTTTTTCATGATATTGGCACTGTTTTGTTTACATGTAACAATACGCACATAAGGCTCAATATGGCTCAAAACGCTCTCATACTCTTTGGCATCAATGAGCGCCATCTGTTCATTAAAAAATCTCTGCTTCATCCCTTCAAGTTCGTTCACAAGCGCGTAGTGACTTTGCAGCTGATAGTGATCTTGCAGTTGCACCGCTTCAAAGAGCAGATTTTTCGCTACGTACTCCTCTAAAAGAAGCAGGGCTTTGGAGACCTCTTTGAGTCTATTGGCTTGGTTTTGGTAGGGTCTAAATGGGTGTAAAAGCTCAGCAAGCAAGGACGCTTGATGGTAGTTTTTTGCTTCAAGCAATTTAAGCGCCTCATTTTGGATACGCTCTCCTATTTGAAGCACTTTTTGGTAGAGTGGTGTGGATTCTAAAAAGGTATTTTGTGCCACGAGACGGAAATAAAAGTGGAAGTTTTTCTCTTTAACCGCTGTTTCTGCCATGGTAAACGTGCCTGAGCGTTTGAGCATATTTTCAATGAGTAGCTTCTTCTCTTCCACCTCTAAAAAAGCATGCAAACTCTCCTTAGCCGCCTCTTTGTTCATCAACGGTTCGCGTGAGAGTAAAATTTGCGCTTGTTGAAGGTTTTTATTCCATAAGGCTTCAACATGTGCAAAGAGAGAACTTTTTCGTAGCTCTGGTTTACGAGCAACCAGATCGTACGCAGGAGCATAGCTCATGCTTCGCACAAAGCGTTGCAGTGCGATGAGATGGGGCAGAAGTGTTTCAAGTTCGCTAAATTCGAGTTTGCATTTGGGATGAAACATAAAAGGTTCCGCTTTTTTTTGCGCTTGTTCAATGTCGCTTCGTGAGAGCAGGTTCATGATGGTCTCTTTCTCTTCTTGCCAGTATTCGTAAATCTTTTTGGTCTCACGGTGCGACATCAAAAAGATGTTTTTTTGAAAAATAAGACACGCCTCTTTGATCTGCTTAAGGGTAATGTGCGCGATAAATTGCTCTTCAAGTTCACGGTGGTTGTAAAAAATAAGCTCACCCGTTTTAAATCCCATAATAAAATACTTTTGCGTTCGGCACAGTACCGTAACGCCATGGTAGGGGAGTTTGACTTGGTAGAGACTATCAAGCGTTTTGACATAGACCGCAAACAGAGTGGACTCACGTGTGCCTATGTAAATAAATTTTTTACTGTGTGAGAGCACCATCGTGGAGGGCCAGATATTTTGATCGAGCTCTCTTTGTTTCGTTACTTCGCCTTTAAAAAGATCAATGGTGATGATTTTGCCATTTCGGGTAATAGCAATAAGTGTTTGCTCATCCACAAAGAGCATCATTTCAACCACAGCATCGATTTTTTGATTAAAAAGCGTGCTAAAACTATTCATTTTATAAACAACCAAGTCGCGTGAAAACGAGGCATATGCTCCAAGATGGTAGGTATCCGAGACGGCTACTGCGGTGATGGCATCAGAAGATGGTGGCAGTTCTGCTTGGATGGTACCATCTTCTGCGCTGATAATGTAACTGCGCCCGCGCTCATTTCCCGTGATCAGATAGGTGTCATTTTCACTAAAAGCGGCTTTGGTGATACTTTCAGTTTGGTTGTAGTGAAACGTTGTGATGGGCACAATTTTAGCGTGTGTGTCGATGACGTGCTCAAGTCCTTGGTCTGCAAAGGCGAGGTAGGCTAGATGTTTCCCTACGGCAAAAGGACGCTTGTAGTAATCAAAAGGGGTGTTTTCATGACGGGTTAACAGAGGGGTGCTTTTAATGATTTTAAGTTCATTGAGATCAATTTTGTGTAAATGGCATTGATGGTCGATGATTTGCAGTGTGGATTCATCCACCACGCATGCGCTAGAGATCGCGCTATGAAACGTTATCTCTCTTGAACTTGGCAACATAACTCAAACTCCTCTTGTTTGACGATGCAGATGAGATAGCGGTTTGGTTCATACGGGCTGATTTTGACCAAAATTTCAAGCATATGCGTGATGGATTTGAGAACGCCTTTAAAGGTAATATCGCCCTCATAGGACCAATTGCCTTTGATCGCTTCGATCGAGTCAAAATATTCCATCTCTTCAAAATCCACCACCTCTTTGAGTGTGAGGGCTTCTTGTGTGAGTTTGAGTAGTAAATGCTCATCACTGTGGTTATTGACAAGTGTTTCAAAGAGTTTATTGTAGGAATGAAATATCATATCATTGCTCATTAGTGCGCACGGGAAGGGAATCTGCTTTAAAAAAGACGCTTCATTAAGGCTCAGTGCCAAAGAGAGATTTTCACTGTTTTGCTGTTCACGCAGCGCGTGCAGTTTCGTCAAGTCTTGACAAATACTGATGAACTCACTGATCTCTCCCTCCGTGTTCACGATAGGTACAACGGTGGTGTAGTGATAAAGCATTCTAAGGTCTTTGGTTTGGTTGATGATAAGTCCTTGCCATGTCTTTTTAGCTAAAATCGTCTGCCAAAGCTCTTCGTACACCGCTTTTGAGGTGGAGGGATGGCTGATAAGATGGTGCGTTTTCCCAATCAGCTCTTCTTTGCTGTACCCTGTTGTTTTACAGAAATTTTCATTGACATCGGTAAAAATGCCGTTTTTATCGGTGAGTGAAACCATGGTTGCTTTATCAAGTGCTTCTTTGTACGCTTTGAGTGTTGCACTTTGTGCACTCAAGGAGTCTGCTTGGAGATGGGTAAAGTGTTTGAGTTTTTCATGGGCAATCTCTAAATCTTGCTTGTACTGCACCAGTGCTTTTTCGTAGTAAATACGCTCCATAATCGTGTATAAAACCTTTAAAATTTGATCACTCTGCAGAGGTTTTGTAATGTAATATTGAATGCCAAGGTTGATCAATTTGATGAGGTATTCGCTCTCATTGTGCGCAGAAGTGACCAAGATAGGCTGTTTGGGATAGCGCTCTTTAATGGCTTCAATCATCTCAATCCCATCCATAATGGGCATGCGAATATCGGTAATGACGAGATGATAGTCGTTTTGTGCGAGCTTTTCGAGTCCCTCTTGACCATTGGGCGCTAGATCGACACGTTTGAAAATATCACTCAGAAAAAGGCTTACCTCTTCACGCAACGCAAGGTCATCTTCGACATACAATACGTTTAACTCTTTACTCCAAGCGATCAGTTGGTCGATCGAATTTTCCATAATCACGCTCCCATGGATTTTATCGTTTCATTATATACTCTAAGCGTTGTATTTGGGTTATATTTTTCGCTATACTTAGTACAATGTGTGGTAACGCGGGCAAATCTACTCATTAAGGAAAGACACAATGCGAGAAACGTTAACGTTACTCCTTGTCGAAGACGACCTCTCTTTAAGCGAAGAGTTAGGCATTTTTTTATCGGATTTTTTTGATACGATCGATTCGTGTGGCTCTGCTGAAGATGCGTATGAAAAATACCTGAAAACTTCGTATGACCTTGTCATTACAGACATCCAACTTCCTCACCAAAATGGTCTTGGCTTGGTTGAAAAGATCAAGAAAAAAAATCCTTCGCAAATGGTTATTGTCATCTCGGCGTACAAAGAGGTTGACTATTTTCTCAAAAGCATCAACCTTGGCATCTACAGTTTTCTCACCAAACCGTTTGACTCACAACTGCTGATTAACACGATGATCAAAGCAACCACGCAGTTAGAACAGCAAAAAGGCAAAATGGATAGTTCACTCGTTATTCTGCATCCGGGCATCTCGTTTGATCTTAAAACCAAAACCTTACATGTAAACCAAATGCCACAAGAATTAACCGCCAAAGAGGAGCTTTTACTGTTTGTTTTGGTGAAAAATGCCAACGCATTTGTTCGTAATGAACAGCTCTCTCAAGAAATATGGCAGAGCGATGAGGTCAATAACTCAACGCTTCGAGCCCTTGTGAAACGCGTGCGAGACAAGCTGGGGTATGATGAGTGCATCATCAACCTCAAACATCGAGGCTATAAACTCTCTACGCATCCTTCATAGGAAGTTGCAGTGGAGCGTTGAAAAAGTAGCCTTGTGAGTAGTCAATTCCCAATTTTTTGACCGTCTCAAACTCTGCTTCGTTGGAGACATACTCTGCAATAACCTGCATTCCGATCTTTTTTGCCATGGACGCGATGGACTCGACAATGTCTTGATTGCGAAGGTTGGTGTCAATGCCTTTGATGAATTGCCCATCGATTTTAAGAAAATCCACACCAACGTTTTCCAAGCGATTAAAATTAGAGCGATCGCTTCCAAAATCATCAAGGGCAAGTAGATAGCCCATCTTCTTGAGCACATGCAAGTTTTGAAGCGGTCCACGGTTAATATCGCTGATGATGATGTCTTCTAAGATCTCAAATGTGACCAAGGCTGGGTCGATGCGGTGGAGTTTTTGTTTGGTCTCTAAAAAGTCGATAAAGGTTTGATTGAGCAGATCTTCATTGGTAATGTTCAGCGAAAAGGCGACGTTTTGACCTGCAAAAATTTTAAACGATTTGTTGATCATGATGCGGGTAAGATTGCTCATCAGTCCGCTGCGTCTGGCAGCTTCAAGAAAATGTGCAGGTGAGATGATCTCGCCATCGTCTTCAATACGCGCTAAACATTCGTACTTGACCACGCTCAAACTTTGGTTATCAACGATGGGTTGAAAGTAGGGCACGACGCGGTCTTCTTCGAGGGCTAGACGAAACTTTTGTATCCAAGAGGTTTCGATTTTGGCACGTTTGAGAAAAACATCTTGGGTGTTGTAGATGTTGTATTGGTTCGGCACACCTCGCATACGCGCTTCACGAAGGGCAATACGTGCATTGGGAAGCAGTGAAGAGGGTGCATTCGCCGTTGCAATGCCGCAGGAGAGCGTAATATAGATAGGTTTTTCTTCGTATTCTCCAATGGGTGTTTCTCTGAAAAAGGCTTGGATTTGGATGGCGACAAATTCGGGATTGATGATTTGTGGATCAAAGATAATGACAAATTCATCGGAATTGTAGCGGTAGAGATGCACCTCTTTGGAGAGGTTGTATTGTAAATATTCGCCGACTTTAAACAGCGCTTCATCGGCAAACTCAGCCCCATAGGTTTGGTTGATAAAGCTGAAATTATCGATGTTGTAGAGCATAATGGTGAGTTGATGATTTTGCGGAAAGTTGTCTAAAAAATTGTAAAGCATGGTCGCATTTTGAAGTTTGGTGACCGTGTCTATGGTCAAAAAGTCATGCACGATTTGAGAATTTTGCGCCAGTTGCTCACTCTGTTCTTCGAGTTTTTGCTCTAATGTGGCTTGGAGTGAAGCTTTCTCAAGGCGCTCTTTGACAAGCGATGCCACTTTGTAGAGTGTTTCGATGAGCTGATCAAAGTCGATTGGTTTTAAGATGTAACCACTCACATTGTTGCGAATGCTCTCTAAAAAATACTCGGTTTCATTGTGCGCCGAAACCACGATAATGGGCTGTTTGGGGTTGATTGATTGAACGTGTTTAATGAGATCCATGCCGTTCATGTGCGGCATATTGAGATCTGTGATGAGAATGTCGTACCCATACGGGTGTTCTTTGTAGATTTTAAGCGCTTCCGCACCATCGCTTGCTTCATCGATTTCACTGAAAAGATCGTGCAACAATGAGACGGTATTTTCACGCAGTATCAGGTCATCTTCAGCATATAAAACACGCAATTTTGAGGTGAGATTGACCAGATCGGTCAGACTAATTTGCACGGTGTTCTCCACGAATCTTAATAATAAATTTAGCGCCATGCAATTGGTTTTCTACATGTAAAGAGCCATGGCAATGCTCTTGTACAATGGTTTTAGACATATACAGTCCAAGTCCCGTGCCATTACGCTCTGCTTTGGTCGAAAAATAGGGGTCAAAAATTTTAGGAAGAATGGCATCGGGGATGCCTCCTGCATTATCCTCTATCTCGATGACAAAAAAGGCGTTATCTTCGTACGCATTGATCCATATAGTACCATTTTCTAGCTTTTTTTCAAGGATGGCATCTTGCGCATTTTTCAAAATATTGATGAGCACTTGCATCATTTGCGTCTCATAGGTGATGAGTGAATTGGAGGACGTATTGTTTACATGTAACGTGATTTGATGCACCGATAAACTCTTTCCAATGAGCCCAAGTGCACGGTCGATAATCCTCTGGAGTGAGCTTTGTTCTTGCTGTTGTTCGGGTCTGAAAAAGTTTTTAAAATCATCAATAGTCGTTGTTAAAAACTGGATATAGGTCTCAATTTTACCAATGGCTCCTAGTAAAAATTCCTCTTGATCGGCTCTTCCTTGTTCGGTTTTAAGATCAAACTTTTTCAGGCTTTGTTTGAGCTTGATGCTAGCCGTCACGGCTGAAATGGAGCCAAGTGGCTGACGCCATTGATGTGCGATCATGCTGATCATCTCCCCCATTTGCGCTAAACGTGATTGATACAGCATCATTTTTTGCGTCTCCATGTGCTCAACCACACCCTCTTTGATCCTCTTATCCATCGAGTCGTACAGCTCTTGGAGCTCTTGACTCATCGCGGTGAAATTGTCCAGAAGCGTGTTGATCTCGACAATGTTGGAGCGATTGATTTTAGTCACTGTGAGTTTGTCTTTAAAGGTTTTGGTCGCTTCAATGAGCTCTTGCAAAGGGTTGAGGATATGGTTTGAAAATGTTTTGGCACGCGCTAAAAGGATGCCAAGAAAAATGAGGTAAAAAAGTACCATAAAGCCTAGTGCAAGGTAGCCGATAACGTTTGTTTTCGCTTTGAGTTGGGTGCTGTTTTTAAGCAAAGAGTCTTTGTCGAGCAAAAGGACAAATCTCCAGCGTGTCTGCGCAATGGTATTTTGCGTGATGATAAAATCACCCTGAGTGTGTTGCAGCTCTAGTATGGCTCTGTTTTCTTGAATCATACGAGAAAGCGCCATTGCAAGAGGGTTTGTGGTGTTGGTGAAAAGATTGAAATCGCGAGGCTTCGTGATGGTCGCTTCAATGGGCGCATCATAGGTGTGTGTTTTGAGCTCTTTAATCCCAAGATGCGCTTCCAAAGCTTCGCTCATCGCAAGAATATTGCCGTGTTCATCGACGAGCATGCTCATGGAGCGGTAAGGCAGTTGAAGCGAAAGCATGGTTTTTATGAGATGTTCTATCGTCACATCAATGCCCACAACGCCTTCTAAAAAATCACCTTTGTACACAGGCGCAATCGCACTGATCATCCATCCAGCCCCTGCTGGGTCTAAGTAAGCATCGGTCCAGACCACATTTTTGTCTGGATTGTGCGCCGCATCGGCAAGGTAGTAAAAATTATACGTGGGAATGGCGATGTCATGGGCGTATTGAGCTAGCGCATTGGGCATGAAAGGGCAGAGCCTGTTCATGGAGTCATAGCTGTTAAAATAGACCTGCGCGATGTTGGCATTGCTCTGCAAGATGGCTGTGTAAAAGGGGTCGAGCGTCTCCGTGGCGATGGCTTTTTCCAAGCGATTTGGGCTCTGTTTTTGCGCGTTTGAGAAAAAAAGTGAACAGCTCTCTGGTGTTTTTTGTGTATTGAAGAGAACGCCAGAGTTTGTTTGTGCGTAAGTGCTATCTTTGGTGTTTACATGTAAAGGGTTAAAGGTGGCAAAAAAGTGCTCATGCTCTTTTTGAAAAAGCCGTGTTAAGCTTGAGAGCGTTTTAAATTCGTTATTGACGATGGTGGCTGAGCGGTTGCTAAGCTCTTTAATATGCACTTTGCTCTCTTCAATCAGCGCCGTTTTCGTGGTTGCATTGACATACGCATTGCTCCAAAAATAAGCCACTAAAAGCATCATTTCTATGAGTAAAAGCGGGAAAATGATGGAGCGTAAGTACTCTTTTTTGACCAAGCGTGCAAGGGTGTTTTGAACCATAGGTTAACCTTCTTGAAGTTTGATGGTAAATTTGGCACCCATTGAAGTATTGGAAGCGAGGATTTCTCCGCCACAATGCTCTTCAATAATTGTTTTTGACATGTAAAGCCCAAGCCCTGTGCCATTTTTTTCCGATTTGGTCGAAAAATAGGGCTCAAAAATGTGAGGCAATACCGATTCAGGAATGCCTCCAGCGTTATCTTCGATGCTGATGATTTGCCAACTGCCTTCATTTTCAATCGTAATCAGAATCTGTGCGCGCTTAATTTCACGCTCTTTGATGACATCTTCTGCATTTTTTAAAATGTTCAAAATGACTTGCGTCACTTCGTTGGCATAGGTAAAAAGCTCGTGGTTTGAGCGCGTTTCAACGTTGATGGTGATGCCGTTGATCTCCAGCGCTTTGCCGATGATCTCCAGTGTTCGGTTCACCAGTTGCGCAAGGGTCACACTCTCTTTTTGTTTATTCGGTTTGAAGAAGTTTCGAAAATCATCGATGGTATGGGTGAGAAACTGCACATACGATTCGATTTTGCTCATCGCTTCGCCTAAAAAAAGCTTGCTCGTTTCAATGCCCTCAGGCGTGGTGTAGTCAAAACGGTTGAGCGAAGTTTTGAGTTTGATGGACGCCGCAACCGCGGAGATGGAGCCTAGAGGTTGGCGCCATTGATGCGCGATCATGCTGATCATCTCTCCCATTTGTGCCAAGCGAGATTGCTGCAAAATGTGCTGATCTTTTTCTCTGTTTTTAAGTACTTCTTCTTCGACGCGACGCTCCAGTGTTTGGTTGATTTCGATGAGTTCGAGATGGTTTTTACACGCATGGACGGCATTTTCCAGTTTGGATTCAAACGAAGCGATGATGGCTTTGATGAGTTCGATTTCTGTCTCAGAAGCTTGAAATATAAGCCCAATCCAATCCTCTCCTACCTTTACATGTAAAAGATGTTTGCCACTGGACTGATCAAAATAAATGGATTGCAGTGGCGCCGCAAAAGAGGGGGTTACAAAGAGCGCTTGATACGCCTTTTTGCCGTTGAGGCAGAGCTGTTTGTACGTGTGTGTTTTGGTGTCATACGTCCAATAAATAGAGGCAAGGGCGCCCATTTTTCGTGAAAAAACCTTTAAAAAATGCTCCATCATCTCTCGAAGTTGAAGCGACGTTCCTATGGCACTGACACATTCAAAGGTGATGAGAAGTTGTTCATTGAGTTGTTGCATCAAAATCTCCTAGGATACCCATTGAATAGAAGGATTATGTGGATGATTCGCTAAGCTGTAAGATACCATAAAGAAGCTGATACACACAATAATGATGACGTTTAGAGAGTGCCGACAACGCAGGTGTTGTTGTAAAACTCAATGCCTTCTTGGTTGGCATTGGCAATTTCACCCAGACTTAAAACGCCCCAAAGAACGGTTTGGGAAGGGTAAACGCTTGCAATCGCCCGTACTTCTTTGGGAAAAGCGGTATCGAGTAAGAAAAAGCGCGAAATACAATCCACCACCAATGCCGACTGGATGGTCTTTTCTTCCATATTGGCACGTGAAATTTCAGCCGCTTCTTTGGCTGCTTCAATGAGCTCTCCTTCTTCGCCTTTGAGAATGGACAAAACAGAATTCACATCGAGTTTCCCCACCAAAACAATGGTATTGCCATCGGTTGTCACAGGTTCTCGTACGAGAAAATCTTTGTTGTAACGCACAATGCCAAGAGGGTAGCGCTGCGAAATTTTGAAAAAGGGTGTGGTGTCAAAACGCAAGTCGCTGTCTTTTTCAACCGCTTCTTTGTAGAGCGTAAATGCGTCTTTGTAGTTGATCTTTTCCAAAACATTGCCTTTGCACGACGTAGCGATAAACGGGCCTAACAGAGGTTTCCACCCATGTTTTACACCTACACCAATGGTATGCGGTGAGGTGATGATAATCGCCGCATTCATGTAAAAACGGTACGTATCAAAAATAACAGGCTCTTGAATGAGATTGGTTTTGCCCGCTCCGCCTCCGATAAGTTTTGTTTTCTCTGGTAAAAGTGAATAAAACTCTTCTAAAAAGTCATCAATTTGCGTTGAAAAACCATCGACAATGGCAAAGATAGCGCTGGTGTTAGGGTCGGTGCGAAGTTGTTGAGGATTGTCCATATCGATGATCTGCATCGAAGACGTTGCGCTAAGTTTTGCGGCAATAATGCCTTGCGCATAGGTTTTGCCTTTAAAAATAACCCTTGGGAAAATAGCACCACTGAACGTCACGCCCTCTTTTTGCAAGATCTCCAAAAAAGGAGTCTCCTCCGCAATCAGCAGGACATACGTGCCTTTTTTTAGCTTTACATGTAAGTCCTCAATGCGCTCAAAAAAAGAGATACATTCAAACATCGCGTGCTCCAAAAGTTTTCTTAGAGGCATTGTATACTCCAAGTGTTATAAACGCGTTGCAAAATCTTTACATGTAAATATTTAGTGCTTTGTTAAAGACGCACACATCGCTTTTGAAGCTTCAATGAGTACCGAAGGTGAAAGGCAGAGTTGTACACCCCGAAGCCCTGCACTGACGTAGATTTTTTCATGTTCGTGAATGCTTTCATCGATAAATGTCGCGTAATGTTTTTTCATAGCAAGTGGTGAACACCCACCGCGAATGTACCCCGTAAGCGCTAAAAGCTCTTTCACCGCCACAAGTTCGCACCGCTTAGCCTGCGCCACCTTCGCCAAAGCTTTCAGATCGATCTCATCAGCCGCAGGAATGCACGCCACCACAATACGCTTAGCATCATCGCGCGCAACCAACGTTTTAAACACACACGAAGCATCCACCCCAAGCGATGCCGCCGCATGTGTCGCACTTAAGTCCTCTTCATCCACCTCGTATGAAGTCATTTCATAAGGCAGTTTTAACGTATCCAAAAACCGCGCCGCATTGGTTTTTTTTAGGCTCATTTTTCCACCTTTTTATAGCTTGTTTTTACGCCCAAAAGGTTGACTTCGATGGTTTTATCGCCTGTAATGTAAAAGATAATCCCTGTGTCTGTTGCCACATCAATAACCTGGATCTTTGTCTCATCGATGTCGTATTTGACCATCGTGGAAATGCCAAGTGCTTGAAATTTATCTTTGGCAAATTCGATGTCGCCTATGGGTAAGAAAACATTTTTGCCTTGCGGACGCCATTTGCCGATGAGTGGATTGGGCGTTTCATGAAGGATTATGGCTAAAATGACGATGCCAAGCACGATCGTTGCGAGAGCTATCATTATTTTTGGATGGTGTTTTGGATTCCAGTCTCGCTCTTGCATACAGTGGCGCATTTTTTTCAAAGCGGATTCTCTTGAAGCGTTGTTCTGAGGCGTTGTTTGCGATGCTTCTTGGGCATTAAGATGGTCGATAAACTGCTCTTCTTCTTCCATTTGACGAAAAAACTCATCTTCATCTGCTTGATTTAAAGGATCTTTGAGAACTCTTTTTTTGTTTTTCAACAGTTTGTCTGGATCCATGTAATCCAGTGTATCATCGGGTTTTATTTCAAAAAATTTCTTAAATTTAGAAAACATCGTCTGCCTTATGTATTAATCTTTGGTCTTAAAAAGTATAGCACTTGAAACTTTTAATGCTGATGAGAGGGGCTAAAATACTTACATGTAAAGCAAAAGCGTAAGTTTTTTTCAAAATGCTATAATGACACACTTGTAACACACTATCCTAAGGTCCTCAATGCTTCCAAATGCGGTAAACCCCAAAAAAACGACCAAGTCTTTAAAACCAAAAACAACGGCTAAAAAAGTAGCGTCAAAAGCACGAAAAACAGATGCCAAGAAAGTTCCAAAACGCCCATCGTTGCTTTTAAATCTTTTGGCGAGTTGTGTGGTACTTCTTTTCATAGGGTTTGGCATAAAATACGTGATAGATCATACGATCAACTACAACCCACTGCTGGGAAAGTGGCGTGCACAAACGGTTTTGGGCATCATGGAGATAGAGTTTGATCGCAGCAGTATCTCCTCTTTTGGCACTAAAAATCCTGTGACATACGATATTTTGGAAGATAAAGTCATCGTCATTGACGATACCATCAAAGTCGGAAATACCTATAAAATTGTCGATGAAAACACCATTTCTACGGAAGCTGGTGGTTTTAAAACCGTGTATAAAAAAGTAAAGTAAGGCAATAAATCAGTTGAAAAACGTAAGGTATAACAATGCATCATAAAGAACATAATACACTTGATCTACTCGAACAATTCACCCACAACACACAAACTTCTAGCAACAAGAGCGACGATAATGAAAATAGGATGTTTAAAGAGTTGGGGCAATTGATGTCAAAATCCGATAAAAAGGGCAGTAATAGCATTTTTGGAATTCCCAATTTCATCTGGTATATCATCATGCTGGGCATGTTTGGCTATCTCATCAAAGAGATATTTTTTCTCAACGAAATCAATGACGTCTCGACCGCTGTGTCCACCATCAATCAAAGTGTCACCAAAGAAATAACCGAAATCCAAAACAGCGCACATAAAGCTTTGGAAAATGCGAATGCTAAAAAAGAGGGACGATAAAATAGATAGAATTTTTATAAAAAGCTATCAATTGTCGTTGTGATTTTTTCAAATGAAATGGATTCACTTGCAAGAGCAAGAGGATGAATCATCCCCGATTGGTCTAAAATTAAGTTTGGAAAGCGTGAAATCCCTATTTTTTTGGTTGTATTAAATTCAACATCAGTGCTTATAATATTAAAAATATCAACAAAAGCATCGTAGGATAGATGATGCGCTTCGCAGATATTTTTGTAAAACTCTATATGGGTAGTATCTCCACCTTGTTCAAAAAACTTTTCTTGAATCGATGTGAAAAAGTGAAGTAATGTATGATCATTGTGATCTTTTTGAAGCAACATTATCCTCGCTGCAGCGACCGCACGACACGCAGGTTCTGTATCATTTTTGACGACAGAAGTCCTAAAGATGCTTTTTTTGAAACTCGTTTGTTTCAAATACCCCATGAGAATTGAAAAAGGAATATTTTTATCAGAGCAATAGTGTTGTATTTTATGCGTGATGGATCTGTTTATCCAGCAAGAAGAGGACAATGGATTTCCTATGAAGACGATTATTGTGTTCTTATGGGTAATGTGTGTGTCATAGCTTGTGCGGGTGCAAGATGTCGTGTTGCGCTCTGTAAACATTGCTACTCCTTGTTTATAAATAATAAAACAATAGTCTATAGTAGCATGAGCCAGAGTGAAAATAAAGTACGAGCAGTCGTATTTCTGTACAAAAATACGGAATTATCTAAAGTTTTATATTAAGTCTGTATTGTTTTAGGCTCATTTTGTAGTATTGTCGAAAAAAGCGAGAACAGGTGGTTTGGGTATTGAAGTTGAGTGTAGATGTTATCTGCTTGATGCTGTAATCTGTATACGTCAGAAGATAAACCATCTCTTTAATGATTCGTACATGTATAAAGTAAAGTGCGCTTTTTTGTGTTGTTACTTTGACCGTTTCACTTAAATGCTTAGAGGTAATATTGAGCATATCGGCATACCCTTTGACACTTTTTTGGGTTATAAAGTGTTTTTCAATGAGTTCTAAATAATGGCTAGTAATCTGCTCAGCTCTTGTATGCGCTTGTACGTTTACGTGTTGGTTGAGTAGTTTGCCACGCTTTAAAATATAGAGCATTTCTAAGATGTAGAGTCTAACCATCTCCTTATAATCGCTATTTTCACTTTTCGTTTCAAGATGAATATGTTCATACAATGTTTTTACTTGTGTGAACATATTGGAAGGAAGCAGTATAGGATTGATACTGTGTTCATGAAAGGTTATAAGGTCTTGAATAGCTTTATTGTCATGTTGATGTGAGAATAGAACGTTTTTATTGAACAGGAGGATATAGTATTCTGATTTTTCAGCATACGTCTCAAACGAAAAGATGGAACCGGGGAGAATTAATTGCAGAGAGCTTTTAGAAATGTCAAATGTATATTGATTAACACTGTTTTTAGCTTTCCCATCAAGGCATAAAAATAATGCAAAAAAATCAAACCGTATCGGAAAACCTTTTTTCCCTTGAATATCATTATGCAACATAACAATATCTTTAGGAGAAAAATTGTCTGCTAGAACATCCATGCCAAATGTAGGATTTTTTTTGTGAAAACCTTCATAGACTTTAAGGACTTGCTCCATTGTTAGTAATGAATGGGTCGAGGTATTCATCTTTTTTATCCAACTCTTTTGATTGAAACTAACATGATTTTAATAGAAAATACTTTAAATGTTTGTATGTTGAAAAAGTTTCTGGAAGTTTAAAGGATGAATGATGCTTTGATTGAAGAAAGAACGGTGGATGGGGATACAACACTCAGAAATTTATAAGTTTGAAGCTAAATCTTCAAACCAAAGCAGTCAAAATTCAGAGGTGGTTTAAGTTTCAATTCGCAACTTTTTTACATTAAAAACTGACGACTTCTGCGCTTCGCTTGACATTCAATAGTAAAGATAGAAAAAATTGTCAAGAACTAATTTAAAAGCCTTTGTTAAATTTATTAAAGATTTGTGAATTTAGATCGAGACTTTATTTGCTTTTTCTTGATAGTAGCGTTAGCAACTTTTTGTAAAAAAGCCTTTTTCCCTTGGAGTTTCAAGTCATTCATAGGCTGATAATCGTTCGTATCAATACTATCTTCTAAGGTTTTAAAAAGAGTTATTTCTTCTTTTGAATAGAGGCTTTTATTTGGCATAGTGAAATCCATGTAAAGTAAAAAAAGAGCTTTGCATGGCTCTAAAATTATTGAATATATTGATTGTAGAAATCTGATGAAGAGATAGTATCAATATCAGAGTTTTGAAAGCCTTTTTTATCATTTGTAATAATAAGCCTTGCTTTCTTTTCCTTTGCACAAAAATACTGAACAGCATCTTCAAAATCTTTAAAATCAGAGTTTATAGCATCTCTTAATATTTTTTCATTTACTGATACAATTGTATATTCATCTAAAAAAGTATTAATATATTCTTTGAGTTTTTTAGGCTCAATTCCTTTTCTAGCAAAATAATGTATATTAACTATTGATATGTCATTGAGAATAATTTCAAAATTTTTTTCACTAAGAAAAAATAGAACACTTTTTGCAATTCCATTGTCTCTATTTAAAATAGAATCTAAAAAAATATTAGTATCAATATAGATTTTTGCATTCATGCTTTTAATTAGCCTTACTACTAAAATATTCTTCTTTAGCTTGGTTAATACCTAAATTCATTTTAGATGGGTCAAGTAAGCTATGAAGTCCTTCCATTGCATTTTTTAGTTTTTGAGCCTTAGTAGTATTTTTAGATTTCGCACTTCTAAGGAGTTCATCTAAATCACTTGAAATTGCTTGATGTTTTCTAAAATTATTTACACTATTTTGTGATATTTCTACTTTGAAATGAAATTTTTTCATTGCTAAATCCAAGAATTCTTGAATTTTACTTTTGTCATCAGAGTCAATGTATATTGTTGTCATAGATAACCCTTTTTATAATATAAACTAAGCTCATTTTAACGAAATTATCACAAAAAGCAAATTTCCTTTTTGAATTACTTGAATCAGTGAAAAATTAATGTTTATAGCTTATTTGTAGTTCTGTATTATAACAACTAATTACTGAAAAATCTGATTTATCAATGTGTATAAAAATTTTGATTTATTGTCTGAATTATTATAAAAAAGTTTCCATCTGAAAAAAAAGGTGATTTTTCAAGGCTTTCAACTGCACGTAAAATAAAACGAGATCTCCTAAAATCTCTTGAACGTGGGTATTTTGTTCGAATTATAAAAGAGTTAGTACCTCAAAAAGTTTTTAAGCAATCAACAATCTATGGCTTTGGAGCATAAAATGCAATTAATTCTTTCCCTATGTTCAGGCATCGGCTTACTAGATCGTGCATTCAAAGAAGCAGGTTTCTGCGTTGTCAGTGAAGGTGACATCATTCTGGGCAATCATCATGATATTCGTTTATTCAAAGGTATAAAAGGGAAAATTTATGGCGTTATCGGTGGAACTCCTTGCCCTGATTTTTCTCCTCTCAAACGTGACCGCCCTGTATTAAAAGATTTATACGGTTATGAAATGCTTTTGGAATTTAAAAGGATAGTTTTAGAGTGTGACCCCTCCTGGTTTCTTTTAGAAAATGTTGCAGGTGTACCTAACGTTAAAATAGACGGATATTCTCATCAACGAATTGACATTAACCAATCTTGGTATGAAAATGTGACTCGGCTGCGTCATATTCAATTCGGTCATAAAGAGAATAAATACTTACAAATTGAAAGAAAAAATGTGACTGATCAATCACAGAAATTAGAATCATGTGCCTTAGCTAATGATAGCCGTTCCTTTAGAGAGCTTTGCAGATTGCAAGGCTTAGAAGATGACTTCGACTTAAAAAGTTTTAACGTGCAAGGTAAAAAACGTGCAGTTGGTAATGGTGTACCTCTTTCAATCGGTCGAGTATTAGCAAAAGCTGTGACTGATCTGGATGAAAAAATCTGTGTATGTGGTTGTGGTCGTATTGTGACCCATCGAGGTGGTTATTATGACTATTCATGCCGTAAACGAGCCCAAAGAAATAAAAATAAATTTGCTGTGACTGATCAACAACAAATAGGTGCATAAATGACACTTCAAAACTTCTATGATGAATTTTTTGAGTTAACTGTACCCATTCAATCCGAAAAGACGGTGTTAACAAAAAGAGCTTTTTTCAAAAATCGAATCTTGCCTTCTTTGGGTGAAATGGAAATGGGAGAGGTTAAATACATTCATATTCAAAAATTTGTCAATGATCTTTTGGGAGTAGGGTTAAAACCAAAAACAGTTAAAAATATCATTAGTGGTCTTTCTACCTTGTATCGTTATGCAGAAAAACATGAGATTGTAATGGCTAATCCTTGCCAGTATGCAGAGCTCCCACAATTCGATAATAAAAGAGATTTTGAATATTCTAAAGAGGTTCAGGTCGAATTCGTTAAATCTGCGTTGACGTATCGTGAACCAATGATGCGAGATATTTTCCTATTTTTGTTCCATGGTCGAAGAAAAGGAGAGGTCTTAAATCTTACTTGGGATATGGTGGACTTTGATCAAAGGCTCTATAAAATCCCTGCAATGATCAACAAGGCACGTAAAAATATGAGCTATAAAATGACTGATATTCTCTATGATCGTCTTATGTTCCATTATCTGCATGAGTGTATTAATCAGAATACACGCTTTCCAAGAGGTTATGTGTTCGTAAATCCTGAAACACGTACAAAATATTCCTATTTGAAAAAAGCATGGGAGCGGTTTTTAGAGTCCAATGATCTTCCCAAAATTAGACTTCATGACATACGCCATCTAATAGGTACGTATTCGATCAATATTTTAGAGTTACCGATTGAAAAAATAAGTCATACTCTTGGTCATACGAACGTAGCAACGACAGAGAAATACGTTACGATAAAACCTGAAACGAGTAAACAAGTGATTGATAAGATCTTTGCGAGTGTTGAAAGTGTTTGAAAAGTTTGATTCGAAGAAAAAAGGGTGGATGGGGATATAGGATTCGAACCTATGAATACCACGACCAAAACGTGGTGCCTTACCGCTTGGCGAATCCCCAAGAAGAACATCATTTTAAAAACTGGTTGCGGGAGCCGGACTTGAACCAGCGACCTTCGGGTTATGAGCCCGACGAGCTACCAACTGCTCTATCCCGCGATATTATAAATCAAAGGGAAGTGAACCCTGATAACTGGAGCGAAACCAGCTTATCTCAGCGCTTGGCGATATTCAACCAAGTCGTTAATTGAGGTGAAATTATAGTCATTTTTAATTTGTTTGTCAAGGGTAATTTACTATAATCATTTAAAATTAGTTTTGGAGCGAAAATGCCTATTCAAAGAGTCAAACAAGCGATAGAAGATATCAAGCATGGCAAGATGGTAATGATGGTCGATGATGAGGACCGAGAAAATGAGGGAGACCTTGTTTACGCCGCAACGTTCTCTACTCCTGAAAAAGTTAACTTTATGGCTTCGGAAGCCAAAGGTTTGATCTGTGTTTCATTAAACGAAGAGATCGCTAAGCGTCTTGAGTTGAATCCGATGGTGAAAAACAACGACTCACAGCATGAAACAGCCTTTACGGTTTCTGTGGATGCGCGTGTCTGTTCTACGGGTATTTCAGCGTATGAGCGTGACATCACGATCAAAATCCTTGCCGATGCGCTCAGCCAACCTTCCGAGCTTGTCAAACCAGGGCATATCTTCCCGCTAATAGCCCGTAAAGGTGGAACGTTGGTTCGCACAGGGCATACAGAGGGTTCGGTTGATCTTTGTCGTTTAGCAGGGCTTCGTGAGGTTTCAGTGATCTGTGAAGTGATGAAAGAAGATGGGCACATGGCGCGTCGCGATGATTTGGATATTTTTTGCAAAAAACATGGCATTAACATCGTCTATATCTCGGACATCGTCGCGTACCGTATGCAGTCTGAGTCCTTGGTGCGTGAAGTGTTTTCATCCAATGTCGAATTTTTTGGAGCGCATACACGCAAGATCGACATGGTTGATCATGAAGGGAACCATCACATCGTTTATGCGTTTGGCGAGATCGGCAAAACCAGTGCAGTGAAGTTTCACCATATTTTACCCGACAACGAGCTTTTGGCGCATGAGAAAAAATACCAAGGCATTTTAAAAGCGATTGAGTATCTTAAAACACACAATGGCGTTTTCATCTTTGTCGACAGCGAATACACCACCAACCCAGAGCTGAGAGAGTTTGGCATTGGGGCGCAGATTCTTCAAAAACTGGGCATTGAAAATATTGATTTGATTTCGATTACGTCACGTAAAGATTATGTAGGGCTTGCCGGTTTTGGGCTCAATATTAACCAAGAAATTATTCTGTAAATCTTTACATGTAAAGGGGTGTGAATGGACTTTTTTCTTCTTTCGTCACTGGTTCTTTTAGCGGTCACTGCGATTATGGTGACCATTTCCAAGCATATGGGACTTGGCTACATCTTGGGATTGCTGATCGCTGGAATTATCGTAGGGCCTCATACACCAGGACCTATTGTGACGAGCGAAGTGGAGTCTATGCGCCATTTTACGGAGTTTGGTGTGGTGCTCTTGCTCTTTGTGATTGGGCTGGAAATGCAACCTGCAAAGCTCTGGTCGATGCGCAAAGAGGTTTTTGGCTTGGGTTCGCTTCAAGTCATTGTCTCTGGTCTTGTGCTTGGATTTTACATGAATTTTTTTGTGGAAAGTTTAGGGGTTGCTATGCTTTTAGGCTTTACCCTAGCACTCTCTTCGACCGCATTTGTTATGCAGATTTTGCAAGAAAAAGGTAAGCTCAACACGGAACACGGTAAAAATGCGTTTGCAATTTTGCTCCTTCAAGACTTAGCGGTTGTTCCTCTTTTGGCGATGCTTCCACTGCTCTCACCCCAACCGCAAACTTCAGAAACTTCTTGGCTTGAGTCGTGCATCAACGTTGTCGCGATGGTGGCACTTTTGATTGTGTTTGGGCGTTACATCATTCCTAAAGCACTGGATAAAGTGGCTAAACAACGCAACAAAGACGCTTTTTTACTGGTAACGATGCTGAGCGTGGTGCTCTCTGCGTACCTCATGGATCATGCAGGGCTTTCGATGGCATTGGGCGCTTTTTTGATGGGCATGTTTCTTTCCACATCACGCTATAGTTTTCAGATCGAATCAAGCCTTGAGCCGTTTAAAGGTATCTTGATGAGTCTTTTCTTCATTGCTGTGGGTATGTCGATAGACTTTAAAGCGATTATGAGCGATCCTTGGGTTTTTAGTGGGCATGTTGTGGCGATTTTAGTGCTGAAAGCTTTGGTTATTTTTGCCTTGATGCTTGCGTTTGGTGCCACGAAAAGTGGTGCGATTAAACTTGCCTTTTTGCTCAACCAAAGTGGTGAGTTTGGCTTTGTTCTCTTTGGTGCGGCAAAGGCGCTTAGCATCATCGACGATCAGCTTTTTGTGATAGGCATCGGCGTTATTTCCATCAGTATGCTTCTCACGCCTGCACTCTACTCGTTTGGGTGTTCACTGGCGAATCGCTTGGCGAAAGTCTCTCAGTTTTCCTACTTTAACACTGAAAATGCGAGTATGGAACAAAAAGTAGTGATCGCAGGTTTTGGAAGTACGGGAAAAGTGATTGCGCGGATGCTTAAAAGCAGTTCGATTCCTTTTATCGTGTTTGACATCAACACACACGAAGTTGCCTTGGGGCGAAAAGAGGGCTTACCCGTCTTTTTTGGCGACATTACCGATCTCAAACTGCTGAGTACCATCAAACTCGATCAAGCTTCGATGATCATTGTCTCCATCGACCATAGTCTCAATGCGATCAAAGTCGTGAAGCACATCAAAGAGAACTATCCGCACATTAAGATTTTGGCACGCGCCCTTGACATCAAAGCAATGGATAAAATGCTTGCCGCTGGTGCGAGTTGGGTCATTGCCGAGACGTTGGAAAGTAGCATTCGCACAGGCTCGGAGGCGCTGAGTCAAATGGGCGTGCCAACCGATGAGATCGCTAGCTTACTTGAGGCGTTTCGCAAAAATGAGTATGAGCTCATTCGTGAGTTGACCAAAGAGTAAAGTGTTACATGTAAATCGTTTCCATGGTATGGGTTTCTGCTTGAAAAAGGAGCTCTTCAATCATTTTTTGAAGAATCATAATCTCCTCCAGTTGGGTCTGTAAAATCGCACGGTATTCGTCATTGGGGCGCTGTTTTCGCAGGGCTACTTCGATCTCACCTCTCATGATGGTGAGAGGTGTTCGCAGTTCATGCGAGGCATTTGTGTTAAACTCTTTGACCCCTCGAAACGCTTTTTCAAGGCGGTCTAACACCTCATTAAACGCAAGGGCAAGATGGTTGATTTCATCATTAAAAGGTCTTTGCTCGATGCGCTTGGAGAGGTCTTTGGGCGTAATCGCTTTGATCTCATGAAGCATGGCTTGAATGGGTTGAAAGTATTTGTGAATCAAAACATAACCTCCCATACTCGAAAAAATCAAAATAAACGGGTTCAGTAACCACAATGTCCCAAGAAAATGCTCGATGGCTTCATGCGCTTCTAGCGTTACATAGGTTCTTTCATGTAATGTGTGTTCCACATTGATATAGAGGGCATAGTTAAACCCTGCTAAAATCAGTGTTTGAATCGCTAAAAACCATAAAAGCAATTTCACTTTAATGCTCAGCATGTTCTCCCTTTGTCAGTTTTAAGATGACCACTTCGCTAGGCGTCCGAAACCGAAAATCAAAGCCCCAACTGCCATACCCCGTCGTCACACATATCTGCGTTTTGTTCTTTACATGTAAGCCTTGAAGGTAGGGCTGAAAAAGCCTCACGATGTACCCAAACGGATAAATTTGCCCACCATGCGTATGACCGCTCAGTTGCAAATCGATAGCAAACGTCTGTGTCAAACGAATATCTTTAGGCTGATGGGCGAGTAAGATGGAAGGAATCTTCGCATCCAGCTCACTAAACAGCTTCTTTGGATCTCGTTTGATGCCAAAATAGCGACTAAACGCATCGCTTAGCCCGACCAGTTGAAGTGCTTCATCACCACGTTTGAGGGTAATGAAACGGTTGTCTAAAAGCGTAAATCCAAGCATCTCAATTTCACGTGCCAACTCTTTACATGTAAACAAAAGATCGTGGTTGCCACTGACAAAATAGACAGGGTGTTTGATGTGACTTAGGCGCTCAAGTTGGGCACGTATGCGTGCAGGATTGGTATCGAACAGATCGCCTGTGAGTGCAACCATGTCGATCTCCAGTTCATTGATTTTATCGACCAACTCTTCAAGCGCATACAAGGGCGTTTTAGCGTTTACATGTAAATCGCTCAGATGCACGATGGTAAAGTTTTCAAAAGAGGAGGGTAGGTTTTTGATGTCAACCCTCAAACTTTTAAAATTCACCCTCGCATACGCTTTTTCAAACAGCATGCTGTTTTTAATTTTTTGCCAAAGCAAGATCATAAGAGATAACGACTTCATCACGCACGCTTAAAAAAAGAAGGGTCGGAGGCTCGATGCCAAATTCACTCATCTTGATGCTAAAGTTTCCTTTGAGTTTAACAAGATCACTTTGATCGGTAATGTCGGCTTTAGTATTGATCTCTTTGGTCTGTTTATTGAGGGTGAGAGCACCGATAAGATGGTAGCCATCTGCCTCTTTACTGACCTCTTTGAGTTTGAAAACCGTGCTTGGATGTTCTTTTACATGTAACGTCTCATACATGCTCTCATCGCGCGATCCATTCTCACTTTTGAGCGTTAAAAGATCGATGGAGATGTCACCTTTGAGGGATTCTACGGCGTCATCCATGGTAAGTTTTGTAACGACATGCGTGCTTTTAGGCGCGATATTGCTATCACCAAATATTTCCGTTTGAGCGCCAATGAAGCCCTCTTTAAAACTAAGCTCTTTGGCATAAGCGGCACCACAAAGTAGGGATGCGGTAAGCAAAGAGAGAGCGATTTTACTAAACATTGTTAATCCTTTTTTGAGAAGTTTGATAGATAAAGCTATAGATTTCTGCGCACAAAAGGACGCAGATAAAGATAACGCCAACATAGGTGTAGCCGCCAAGCGCGCTAAGGAGCCCACCTCCTCCTGCGATCCAACCGGTAAATACCATGATAACACCAAGCAATCTTAAATTGCCAAGCTTTGAGAGTCGTTTGAGAATGACAAAGTTGTAGTACGAGATCACAAACGGATAGATCATACTTAACAGCACCGCTTCACGTGCCGCGTAGAGCATGTAACTGAGCGCAAATAAAAGCACGATGATAAACGAGTGATGCTCCCTTAGCGTGTCACGAAGCAGATAGGCTGAGCCCATTCCTACCAAGTGAAAGACTAAGATGATGTGCCACGTCTCTGCTCTCCAGATGGAGATGTCGCTCGTGCGTGAGAGCGTTTCAAACAGATTGGAATCCAAATACGCCCAAATGGACATCGATAAAACCGCGTAAATGCTTAGTCGCTCAAGCGCAATCTCTTGCTCAAGATCTGGCAAACGGTGGATAAAAAAGCTACATGTAAAGGCAATTAAAGAGAGCGCAATGGCAAGATTGCCCCGTAAAATGGGTTCATACGTAAAGAGTGCCGTCGCAAGTGCGTAGGTTATACCAAGGGCTATGGCAATTTCAGTGTAGCGACCTTTGGTAAATTTAATCAAAAGCGGTGCGCTCATACCCAAACTGACGCCAAGAGCGCCCAAAACCACAAGGTTTAACGAAGGGTAAAAGAGTGAGCAGAGCGCTTGAAGCCCCACAAAAAAGATAATTTTTTTCTGGTCGGTATTGAGCCAGCCAAACGAACGGTACACCAGCAAACTTCCCAGAACACCGCCTAATGGAAGGGTAAAGAAGGCTTGGATGTCAGAGTGAAACACTTCAATAATCCCTGTTTGTGCGATGAGCAAGTAGTAGCAAAACTCACTCGCAACAAAGAGTGTAAAAAGGGCATTAAACATAAAGTCTCCTTTCAAATTTTGATGCAAACATAATATATACAGAGGCAAAAACAAGGTCATACACAGCGATAAGCATCGCTTCAACACCCAACTGGTGTGAAAGATAAAGCGATAAAAACATAGCAGAGACGACGATGCGATTAAACGCGCTTATTTTGGCGAGCATAGGCGCATATAAGGGCTGAAGCAAACCAAAAAGATGCAAAATGCCTGTCGTTGTCATAAACGCAAAGACGATATATTCGTACTTCCCTTCAAAGCCAAATCCTAAAAGTGGGTAGAGCGTCGCGGCAAAGGCAAACAAAAAGATGCCACCCAGTGCATCAGAGAGAAAACCTGTGAGATGATAGAGTCTAAGAGAATCCAGTTTCTCAACATTGAGCCCAAGTTGTGGGTAGAAAAAGCCTGTCGTTACGAGGATAATGAAGAGTCCACAGAGCATTCGAATCGTCCATAAAAGATGAATATCTGCTTGAATAAAGCCCGCTTCCATTAGTCCTGCCATCGAAAGTGCGATAAGCATCAGCGTAAAACCAAGTGTGTAAAAAAAGCTAAATGAAAGCTGGTTAAGTTTTTTAAGGTAAGGCGAAACGACTGCCATCGCCATAAAAAAGATGCCCACACCCATGGCGATATGTGCGTGTGCAACGATCAGGTCATTGCGGTGAAATAACCAGCGAATGGAAGGGATAAACAAGATGTTTCCCTCGATGTCCACAAACAAAAACGAGTAGACCGAGATGGTCAAAAATGGGTTGTTCTTAAAGGTGATGTTAGCATCTCTCAGCCATTTGATAAGCAAAGGCACAAAACAAAGCGTTAGGTACTGAAAAAACCACTCTTGATTGTAGCTAAGATCACCGATAAAAATGCGGTGCGCAACCGAAGCAATGTAGCCAACCAATGGAATAATCCACATTGCGTGATACTTCGCAACAAACGTCTCTTTGGCATGCAGTTTGATAAGAAGGTAAAAAATAGGAATCAGGGTAAAACTCATTCCAAGTGTATTGTCTCCATGAGGACCGACAATGGTTTTCTCCACTTGCCCGATGACAGGGTTCATCAGCACCAAAAGTGCAATGGGTGAGGCGATAACAAGGTATAAAGAGACTTTGATCCACAAGGGAATGACCTTGTACGCTTTGATGTAGTCATAGAGTGCTAAGATGTAAAAAACACCCGAAAAAGCAAGAATGAAGTTGAGCTCATACGCAAAGTCGTAAAAAACGAGTCCACGGTGCACACCTAAAAGAAGGCTGATAGTCATAAAGACCAAAAAGATGCACCAAAGGGTAAAGTAGATTTTGAGCTTTTCAAGCCCTTTTTCACTGTGGACGTTCTCTTTTTCCATCAAAACAAACGGCAAAAATGAGAGCATCAATGGCACAAAACCATAGAGCATCAACGAGACATGCGCACTTCGAGCATTGACCGCTGAGAGTGTGGAAGAGGGTAGAAAGTAGCCCAAAAGGTTGAGCGAATACTCAAATCCAAAGGCTAAGCCAAGCACGAAAAAGAGTGAGCCTATCGCAAAGGCTTTTTGTATAAAACTAGAGAATTTTTCCATCTGTTACCTCGATAATTTTGTCTGTATACGCCGATACATTGCGGTCGTGCGTCGCGATGATAATGGTCGTGCCACTTTGGGAGAGCGATTTGAATAGCTCATAGATATTTTGCGAATTGTGTGAGTCTAAGTTGCCTGTGGGCTCATCGGCGAAGATGATTTTGGGTGCGTTCACAAGAGCCCTCACGATGGCGGCACGTTGACGTTGTCCGCCTGAAATCTCATCAGGGTATTTGTCTTTGATCGCTTCGATACCACATTGCTCAAAAAGCGTGTCGATGTAGGGGCTTTTTTTGTCGATGGCGGCAAGTTTAATGTTTTCCAAAACCGTTAAATACCCGATGAGGTAGTGAAACTGAAAGATAAACCCAATCTCTTTTTGACGAAATGCGTCGATGTCTTTGATCTGTGCGTAGGCTTTGCCCTCAAAGAAGAGTTCGCCAAGGGTAGGACGAAGCAGTGAGGAGAGAATGGAAAGCAGGGTTGATTTACCACCGCCGCTTTCTCCAACAATGGCGATAAATTCACCTTTCTTTGCCGTAAAATCAACGTTGTCTAAAGCAAGATCGTGTTTGTAGTAGTGCGTAATGCCACGTGCTTCGAGTATCATAATGCACCCCTTTGAATGAGGATGATCGGATCGATCTTTGAAGCGCTATACGCTGGAAGCAGTGCGCCTAAAAGCGCCATGAAAAGGGAGAAACCAAAGACAGTAACAATCGTCTCGAAGCTAAGCTCACCGTTCACATAGCCTTGAAACTTCTCAATGTGCGCGATCATAAACAGAAGTGCTTTGGAGAAAAGAAGAGCCGAGATAAAGCCAACGCAGGTGATGACAAATGTCTCACCAACCACCATCGTTATGATGAAATTGGACGACTTACCGATGGCTCTTAAAATGCCAAACTCGCTGCGACGTTCGTTAATCGTGATGCTGATAAGACTCGCAATTCCAAGAAGTCCCATCAAAAACGCCACCGCGCTGATGACATTGGAAGAGGTTTCAATGATCTTAAATTGATTGTAATTGTCCACAAATTCATGCGTGGTTTTTGCTTCAATGTCAGAGCTAAGCGCGTTGATGTGCTCTATCATCGCGTTTGCTTCATCACCTCGCTCCATGCTCACCAGCAAGATGGACGCCTCTTTGTTGAAAATGGCACTCGCATCTTCACGGTTCAAAACCGCTCCACCATCTTCAAAGCCAATACCGTTTTCAAAGATGCCAGAAACGGCGAACGTTTTATTGGAGATCGAGACGGATTTAGGCGCATGCAGACGTGCATTGATGTTTTTACCAAGGATGACTTCACCCTTTTTTGGGTAAGTGCCCTCAGTGAGCGCATAGGTTTTAAAGCGGTTTTCACTTACCCCGTAAATCGCAGCGATGGGAAGTTCGTTAATCGGCGAAGCGCCTAGGATAAGCGCGTAGACCTCTTTCACCCCTGCAATCATTTTGATTTTATCGGCAAGAGACGCGTTGACATCGCTGAAAAAGGTATCGGCGATTTTGGCTTGCGTGACGATAATGTCGCCCTCGGTTTTGAGCATCGTGGAGTACATGCCGATGATGCCGCGTGAAATCGAGGTGATCATAAAGATCGCCATGATCGCAACAGTGATGCTCGTATAAATGAGAAACGTTTTAAAGCGGTTGCGATTCAGCGCTTTAAAGAAAAGTGAAATCAATCGAATTCCTTTTGTGTTATATTTTGATGACAATTTTAAATGATCAAAATGAATGGAGTATGAATTTTCTTTACATGTAAAACATTTAAAAGCTAGTTTGACGTACAATGAGGTACAAATGAGATGAAGGCACGCTATGAAAATTATTGTTTTAGATACCGAAACAACGGGAATGTTAGAGAAAGATCGCATCTGCCAGCTTAGTTTTTTAGTCTTAAATGAGGAGTTTGAGATCGAAGAGGTTTATAACGATCTGAGCATGCCACCCCTTCCTATCTCTTACGAAGCGATGGCGATCCACCACATCACGCCTGAAATGCTTGAAGGTGAGCCCGCGTGCGTGCAAACCAAAGCGTATAAAAGACTGTGTGAGCTGAACGCAGTTTCCAACATCCTCGTTATTCAAAATGCCGCGTTTGACCTTGGAATGCTCGCCAAAGAGGGCTTTACCTCGCAGATGAATCTCATCGACACCTTCCGTGTTTTGCGTGCTCTTTACCCCAACGATGGCTCGTTTAGCTTGCAATTTAAACGCTACCAATGGGGACTCTACAAAGAAGAAGAGGGCATCGCCAAAAAGCTTAACATCACCATCAAAGCACACGACGCACTAGGCGATGTCATCGTACTCAAACACCTCTTTGAGCGACTGTGCGAAGATCATTCTATGCCAAAAATGATCCTGCTCTGCTCCGAGCCCATCATCCTCAGCCACATTCCCTACGGCAAGAACAGAGGCAAAAAGTTCGTCGATATCGCAAAGAGCGACCGCCAAGACCTCCACTATATGCTAAGTTCCAACGGACTCGACGAGGACATGAAAGCCTCCATACTCCACGCGCTAGAGAGCACCAAAGAGAGCGTGACCCTAACCATCGGCTTTGGCAAATACGCAGGCAAAACCCCGCTTGAAGTTTTAGAGCTTGATCGTAACTATCTTGTGTGGATGGTCAATAAGATGGATAATTTGAGTAGCGAACTGAAAGAGGCGATAGAGAAGGTGTTGGTTTCGTATCCGTAGATTTACATGTAAAGATTTTTAGACGTCTAGCTCTCGGATACTCCTCTATTTTGATAAATCTCTGTAGAGAAAAAGTATTAATTGGGTAATCAAGTTTAAAAAATGTTTAGTTATAATTTAATAATAAATAAATATTATGGAATCAAAATGAATAGTATAGAAAGTGTAAAGTTATTTGAAAAGTTAAAAAATAAAGATACACAATTTGCTTCGAAAGTCTTAGAAACCTCAAATCTAATTGAAGAATTAATCAATAAAAAAACTACTATTAACTTTCCAAACTATACAAACCATGACATTAACCACTCTATAAATATTATGAATACAATGTATGAATTGATACAATCTAACATTGATGATTTTAACCAACTAGAACTTGCTTTAATGATTTATGCATCACTTTTTCACGATATTGGAATGTCTCTTGGTGATGACGAAATTTCAAAGATTAAAGATAGTACATCTAAGTATTTATACAGCCAAAGTTTTGAACAAATAAAAAAGAATTCTACCAATGAAGAATTGGCACTTCAAGAGGTAATCCGAACTCAGCATGGAAAGATAGCCAATGATTTGGTTACGAACAAATATAAAGAGTATTTTCTACTTCCAAATACATCAATATCTTTTGCTCAAGATTTAGGTTTGATTTGTCAAAGTCATACAGAAAGGGAACGGTATTTAAGTAAATTACATGTAGATAGTTTAAAAGGAGAGTATTCGTACAACCCTCAATTTATAGCAATACTTTTGCGAGTAGCAGATATACTAGATATTGACTCTACTAGAACACCACTTGAACTTTATAAGAGTATGGACTTAAACGAATATAGTAACGAAGAGTGGTTGAAAAATCTTACTATTGAAAACACAAAAAAGATATTTGTAAAAAATGATTTAAAAATAGTCAGACTTGATGGTAATGTTAAAGATATTAAAGTACACAGAAAACTTTTAAACTATATTGAATGGATTGAAAATGAGTTAAGACTTGCAGTGGAGAAAACAGCAGATATGCAAGAAAAATATAGATTGCATCTCAACACAAAAGTTCAGAACAACATTCAACCTATTGGTTATACTATTCCTGATTTAAAATTAAATATGGACTATAAAGCAGTAACAAAGTTGCTCATGGGTGAGTCTGTATATGGGAGTAAAGCGTTAGGTTTGAGAGAACTTTTGCAAAACTCCATAGATGCATGTATGGTAAAAAAAGAGAAGCTACAGAGTGATTATAAACCTACGATAGAGATAAATATTTTTAAAGATAAAAATCAAGTTATTGTCAAAGATAATGGAATGGGTATGAATGAAAATATCATCAAAAAATATTTTCTCAATGTAGGAAAATCTTACTATAAATCATCAGATTTTTTAAACTATGAACATACTTACAATCCCATTGGAAATTTTGGCATAGGTTTTTTATCTTGTTTTATGCTCTCTTCCCATGTTAAAGTTATGACAAAATATCATGGTGATAAATATATGTATCGTATTGATTTAGAACAGGAGAGTGAGTATATATCTTTTTCACAAGATGAAGATTATACAGTAGAGTCGGGAACACAAATTATACTTAATTATGAATCACTTGTTAAAGCAATGGAGTTTAAAGAAGATGATTTTGAAAGATTATTATTAGATTTTATAACCGATAATATTTTGATTGAAGAGTTTGAAATAAAAATAAATGGTATAACAATAAAACAAAAAAATACTATTAAAACCAGTGAGCACATAATCAATATAAATAAATATGCTAAAAACCTATATGGAAGGGAGTGTTCAAAATTCTGTGTCAGCATCCAGTAGCTCCTAAAATTGTATCATAAATTTAAAGCGTGATTGAGTCTGCCCTCGAAATAAATCGAGAGTTGTGAGAGGGTTAGACTCCAGTTTCGTATAGGCATTGTCCATTTTTTCTCTGCATTTTTAATACCCATAAAAAGAAGTTTGAGTAAACTATCATCATTAGGAAAAGCACCTTTGGTCTTTGTCAATGTTCTAAACTGGCGATGTACCGATTCAATGATATTAGTGGTATAAATAACCCGTCTAATATCTTCAGGATACTGAAAGTACAGTGAGAGATTATCCCATTTGTTACGCCAAGATTGAAACACAATAGGATACTTTTTACCCCATTTTTCTTCTAGTTTATCCAGTTCATTTTCAGCCTCTTCTTTACTGAAAGCTTGATAAACAGATTTGAGTTCACTGGCAAATTGTTTTTGATTGGAAGAACCTATAAATCTGAGGGAATTACGTATTTGATGGACAATGCAGAGTTGTACCTCTGTGTCGGGAAAAACGGAAGTAATCGCTTCAGGGAATCCTTTGAGTCCATCGACTGAGGCAATCAGTATATCTTTAACGCCACGATTTTGCAGATCGGTGAGTACTTGCAACCAAAACTTTGCTCCTTCACTTTCACCTAAGTAAAGCCCTAACACTTCTTTTTTACCATCCGTTTTAACACCAAGAACGGTGTAAAATGCTTTAGAGATATAACGTCCTTCATCTTTGACTTTATAGTGAATGGCATCTAAGAAGATAAAGGGATAGAGTTCTTCCAAGGGACGAACGCGCCACTCTTGTAACATAGGTAGGATTTTATCCGTTACAGCGCTTATGGTGGCTTTAGAGAAGCCGACACCGTATATCTCTTCAATATGGTCTGCTATTTGACTATAACTGTTTCCAAGAGCATACAGTGAGAGTATCTTTTGCTCAATTTGATCCGACATATAGGTCT